>JAJRSJ010000018.1 GCA_024278855.1 Alphaproteobacteria bacterium
GGGTGGTACCGATTGCGCACCAAATCACCTCTAAAAATCGGCGATCAGGTAGCCGCCTATGCCCCGGATTGGGCCAGAAAACTCGCAGATGATCGTCAATATTTGCCCTATGACTACCCCATTATTAAAACCATTTGGGCTGTTGGGGGCACAAGAATATGTGCTAAAAACAATCAGATCAGTGTCCCAAACTATCCCGTTATCACCGCTTTGCAGCGGGATAGTTTGGGGCGCGATATGCCAAAATTATCGGGCTGCATTACACTGAAAGCGGATGAGTATTTTCTCGTTTCGCCAGATGTGCAGGCGGGTTTTGACAGTCGCTATTTTGGCGCTGTACATGTTAGTAATATTCTGGGAAAAGTTGAATATCTGGGAAATAGCGAAAATTCCCGACACGGAGAAAAGCGGGAAAATGGGCGGATTTTAGGGGGTTGGAGGGACGGCAAGATAAAGGCCTTAGCCCACCTTGGGCTAAGTCATTGTCTGCACATCGTTTTTTCTGGCCCACCCAAAATTGGACGTGCCCACCTAATCGGCGCTATGCCCCTTACTGGCGTGGTTTTAAGCGTGCCCACCTTTCAAAAAGGTACAAATACCGTAGTTTTTCAAAAAAGCGAGTTGAGGTGAGCGAGAGAGAAGAAAATCAATTTCATATCAAACTTGGCGCTATCTATTCACCAAGCGGATCAAGCAAAATGATGAGTTTTGCAGGTCGGGTTAAGCGCGTTGCCCAGAGAGCGTCCAGGTCAAAAAATGGTAGTGGAAATTATAGCCGCTCAACAGTGCGTGAACAGTTCTTTTCCCGGCGCGTGATTGTCAAAGTGAATTTGGTTAGAATGAGCGGCGGCGGGCAAGTAGCACAGAGACGCCATCTGGATTACATTGTGCGCGAGACGGCGACGCGAGAAAATGAACATGGCTACGTTTATGATAGAGACTGTAACGATGCAGATGCGACAGCGTTTAGAGAGCGCGGCCAGGGTGATCGTCACCAGTTTAGAATTGTTGTTTCGGCAGAGGACGCGAAGGAACTTACAGACCTGCGGGCGTTCACACGCGACCTTATGGCGCGTATGGAAGCTGACCTTGGTACAAAACTCGATTGGGTTGCGGCCAATCATTACGATACGGCCACGCCGCATACCCATATCGTCTTGGCTGGCAAGCGTGATGATGGGAAAAATCTTGTTATACCACGTTCCTATATTTCCTACGGGATGCGGAGCGCGGCGGAAGAGTTGGTAACCATAGAACTTGGCCCGATCAATCAGATGCAAGCTGGTGTCAAACTGGCGGAGCAAGTCAGGCAACAAAGATTCACAAATCTTGACAGAGGGTTGCTCAAAGTTACTGTCGATAATGTCGTGGATATTTCCAAACCACCCGCACGCGGAAGCGAGTGGATACGCCGCCTTGATATAGCCAGATTAAAACAACTCAGCCGGATGGGATTGGCGCACAAGTCGGCTAAAAACAAATGGCACCTTAATAAAAAGCTGGAGCCCATTTTACGGCGCATGGGCGAGAGCGGTGACATTCTTAAAGCTTATCATAGAACGCTAAAGCAAACGGGTCTTGAACGTCCAACAGAAAATGATGTGATTTATGATCCCTATGACGAACGGGAAATATCCCTGACAGGGAGAATCATTGGCCTTGGTGTTTTGGATGATGTGAATGATAAATCCTATATTGTCCTTGATGCGACCAATGGACGGGCTTTTTATATCCCAGTTGGAAATGCAGAGCATATAGAGGGTTTAACGAAAGATATGATTGTCACGGTTAATCCTGCCGAGGTTAAAGCCAAGGTATCCGACCATACAATCGAGAAAATAGCGGACATGCGCGGCAGTGATTATAGTCCGGCTCTACACCAAGCCTCAAACCAAAGCGCCAGCAAGGAATTTATCCAAGCACATGTAAGGCGTTTGGAAGCACTGCGCCGCGCAGGACACGCGACTCGCAACAAAGATGGCTCTTGGAAAATACCCCATGATTATTTGGACAGGGCTGAGTCTTATGAAAAGTTCAGAAGTAGAGCAAAGCCCGTTGATGTGCATGTGCAGTCGCGATTACCTCTCAAAGAACTGCAAACAACGATGGGTCGCACATGGCTTGATGAAGAATTGGCAGGAAGTGAGACGCCGACAAATGATGGTTTTGGGGGCGATGTTCAGGCCGCTAAAAATAGGCGCATTCAATATCTGGGTCAGCAGGGTATTCTTGACAACGAAACCACAACGTTATCCACCGAGCATTTGCACGAATTGGAACGTCGCGATCTTACCGCCGCTGCTAAAAAACTCTCGGCCACATTGGGCAAAACATATTCTGGCCTGTCACAGTCCGGCAGAATAGCTGGCACCTACCGCGAAGCCATAACCCGCCCAAGCGGAAAATACGCCATCATAGAACGCGCCAAAGATTTCTCACTGGTGCCCTGGCGGGATGTTCTCGAAAGAAACCGGGGCAAATCCGTCTCCGGCATAATGCGCGGCAACACAATCTCCTGGACGTTGAATAAGGGACGGGGTATTAATTAACGGCAAACCTGTGTCACATCATTTTTGTACGGTCTATGTTTAGTATTTTATCTGGGATAACTCCCTTTATTATTATCGTGCTTTTATGAAGTGTTGGTGCAAATCATAGCTAAGAAAGAATGATCTATGTTTGAGAGAATTACTGAATATCTAAAACGAGCTTTTCACGTTTATAAGGCATGTCGCAAAAAAATTATTCTAAAAGAGGATAGCTACTTTTTTATTCCAACAATCCTTATCGGGTTTATGATTTTGATATCCGCATCGAAGGGCGGGAATACCACGAACGTTACGGCACTATTTAACGCTTATCTCGGCCTTATACTATTCAGTGCTTTTTGGAACGGGATAAGCGCGAGAACCACTGCAGATGGTAAGGTGAGATATACCAAGCTTTTCACGTTGACAATGTGGACATTTGCCATGTTCGCCTTATCGATTGAAGCGACGCGGGAACAATTTTCAGATCTATTTGTAATACTACATTATTTCGTGTTGGTATTTTATATTATCGGTTTTGGCTTCGCATTTATTACCTTTGAACAAATAAAATCATCAGAGCCTTGGACATGGAAAACTCGTGTAGCTTGGGGGCTACCACTAACTCTGGCAGGGGTCATAATTCTCACGCCAAAATTCTTTGCTAACATTGTCTCTTTAGGTCTCAATAAAATTATGGGGTTGCCACACTGAATTTGAAAAAATCCTTAAATCTACTATTGCCGCTCAAAGCAGTGCCTACTAGGATAGGCCTTGCATACAAACAGTATGCGGGAGTTCGCTAGCTCCTTACGAAGCAAACAGCCGCCATGAGGCGGCGCGGTGCGCCTTCCTGTCTTATGTCCGGGTGGCGCGAAATGTCCAGGGACGCTCTTGCTTGCAGGAAAGGCCTAAAAACCGCGCACGGGTGCTGTTTGCCTCGTTCTAGCGACTCCGGCTTTAAAGGAAGTTGTTATGGGCGAGAAAATAATCCCCCTATTCGGTAAGATGGAATCTGGTGTTAAAGACCCCCTTGAAAAAATCATTCAAGAAAAAATGCGTATAAAAGAGGAAATGGATTTGCTTGGCTTATTCAAGCAGGTGCGAAGTCCCGCCCGCCGCAAAATGCTTATGGATACAGCAAAAATGTTTGCCACACTGGATATGCTTGAGAGCGAAGAAAAACATCGGTGAAACGCAGTGTTTTTCCAAACTCAAAATTTGAGAACACACAGCCTGGTACTCTATAGCCTCAATTTACTCGTAATTTATACGTTGTAAGTACACTAGACGGAAGTCATATTTTTACCCAGCCTAAAGTCCAACTTAGAAATGGACTTTGGTTATGTCACCGCAATCAATACTTATCGGGCAAATTATTTTGGTCTTTACGACCATTATTTTGACCACATGGTATGCGACCCAGTGGGTGGCTTTGCAGTTCGACTATGATGCTTATTTGGGTGCGCCTTGGTTCACGGTATCGAGCTATAAGATATACTTTCCCTGGAGATTGTTTGAGTGGTGGTATTCCTTTGATGCTTATGCACCAAGTGTATTTGCCAAAGGTGGGCAGATTGCTGCGGGTGGTGGTTTCATCGGAACATTGTTTGCGGTTGCGGGTTCTGTCTGGCGCGGACGGCAAGCCAAGAAACTAACCACCTTTGGTTCATCCCAATGGGCGAGCAAGGCCATGATGAAGCAAGCAGGCCTGTTTGCAGAAGACGGTGTATTCCTTGGCCAAGCTCACGATCATTATCTGCGCCATAACGGGCCGGAGCATGTGATGGCGATTGCGCCGACACGTTCTGGCAAAGGTGTTGGCCTTGTAATTCCGACATTGCTTTCTTGGGCAGGCAGCGCCGTTATTCACGATATAAAAGGCGAGAACTGGCAGCTTACCGCAGGGTGGCGCTCGACTTTCTCGCACTGCCTCTTGTTTGATCCCACCAATGCGGCCAGTGCCAAATACAATCCATTATTGGAAGTCCGTAAAGGCGAATGCGAAGTCCGAGACGTACAAAACATTGCTGACATTTTGGTTGATCCTGACGGTGTGTTGGAACGCCGGAACCATTGGGAGAAAACCGCGCATTCACTCCTGGTCGGAACAATCCTCCATATTCTTTACGCGGAGAAAGAGAAGACTTTAGCCCGCGTAGCCTCATTTCTATCTGACCCCAAACGCTCGTTTGAGAAAACACTTTGGGCGATGATGGAAACCAATCACCTAGGTAACAGTTCGGGGGGCAACGACCATAAAGCCGAAGCCCATCCCGTTGTTGCACAAGCAGCGCGTGAACTCCTCAATAAATCTGAAAACGAACGCTCAGGTGTATTGTCAACGGCGATGAGTTTTTTATCTCTTTACAGAGACCCGACTGTTGCCGAGGTGACTTCCAAATGCGACTGGCGAATTAGTGACCTTGTGGACGCAGACAAACCCGTCTCGCTTTATCTGGTCGTACCGCCGTCCGATATTTCAAGAACCAAGCCCCTAATACGGTTGATATTAAATCAGATTGGCCGCCGCCTAACCGAGAGCCTTGAGACAAACAATAATCCATCCCGCCGCAAAGTCCTGTTCATGCTTGATGAGTTTCCAGCGCTTGGAAGATTGGATTTCTTTGAAAGTGCTCTCGCATTCATGGCTGGATATGGAGTTAGGGCCTTTCTAATCGCGCAATCCCTAAACCAGATTGATAAAGCCTATGGCCCCAACAATGCCATTCTCGATAACTGCCATGTACGGATTGCATTCGCCACAAATGACGAGCGCACGGCTAAACGGATATCGGATGCTATTGGCAGTACCACAGAAATGCGGGCTATGAAAAACTATGCTGGCCACAGGCTTGCACCTTGGTTATCGCATATTATGGTCTCGCGCCAGGAAACAGCGCGGCAACTTTTAACGCCGGGCGAAGTTATGCAGCTTCCTGCTGATGAGGAGATCATTCTGCTCTCTGGCACAGCGCCGATTAAAGCCAAAAAGATTACCTATTACACCGACAAGAATTTCACGGGCCGTGTCATGGCTCCCCCCGTCAATGCCCCAGATGATCCAACAGGGTTTCCCCGCCCGCAGGATTGCCATTGGGGCAAGCAGACACGGCCCGTGGATGACCGCCTGATTGCGCCAACGGAAAAGCCACAAACTAACCTGGCGAGTAATGGGGGTAAAGATCGTAGCCCAAAAATTGATGGGAAAGAACATAGCGCAAAACAGAACGATAAACATGAAGCTCCCACTAAGGACGTAGATGGTCAAGAAATTGCGGTCATTGAACTTGGAAAGCTGTCAGGAACACTTTCGACAATTAACCAGGCCCACATTCTCACGCGCACCGACAACATGGATTTAGGAATTTAATAATGGCCAGTAGCAAACCCCGCATAAGACCCCGTATTTCATCGCGAAATCATTTACGCCTGCTTGATGCATCGCGCGGCGCAAAGACTTCGCAGTCAAATATTGTAGACAAGGCACTAAGCGCCTTTTTTAGCTACGACATTGACGACCAGAGGGACGCTGCCATATTACGCCGTCTTGATTATATGACCCGTCAAAATCGCAGGCTGAAAGGCGACATGGTTTTGCTGAATGAAATGCAGGCATTGTTTATCCAATATTTTTTCACCATGACGCGGGAGATTAAAGACATTGATAGGGAAGTGCGCGGTAAAATTGGTGCTGTGCAATTTAACGGGTTCGTTGATCAGTTAGGATTGCGCATGAAAGGTGGAGGCCGAACCGTGTTTCGGGCACTTGAAGATATTCTTGTTGATGAAGACGATTATTTCACCAAGGAAGAACTGATGCGCCTTGAAGCCAAGGACGTTTCCGAAAAAACCTCTGTGCAGGAGGCAACCAATGCCAGCTAATCTCAACCCTGTCACCGCAAGCCGCACCCTCGAAATGCTCCGCTCCGCAATGGGGCCGGTGATTGGCGCGGCGCTTGATGATAAAAACGTCATTGAGATTATGGTCAATCCTGATGGTAAGCTTTGGCTCGACCGCCACGGCGAAGGACGGGTTTACACGGGCGAGATTATCACGCCGCCAGATGCCGAGCGTATCGTTAAATTGGTCGCCAGCCATATCCGCCAAGAAGTGACAACTGAAAGACCTATCGTCAGTGCCGAACTTCCCGGAGGCGGCGAACGATTCGAAGGCTTGTTGCCGCCCGTAGTTTCTGCGCCGTGTTTTTCCATCCGCAAAGGTGCGGCCAAGATATTTACGCTGGATGATTACGTCACTGCCGAAACTATGACCAAGGTACAGGCCGATGCTTTGGCTTACGCTGTAAATGCCAAGCTTAATATATTGATTATTGGCGGTACATCTAGCGGTAAAACCACGCTCGCCAATGCGCTCCTAGCTGAAATCGCCTCATGCAATGACCGTGTACTTATTCTTGAAGACACTAGAGAGCTACAATGTGGCGCAGAAGATACGGTAGCACTGCGCACACATGGTCAGGATGTTAAATTATCCGATCTTGTGCGCTCTACATTGCGCCTGCGCCCCGACCGAATTGTTGTCGGCGAAGTGCGCGGCCCCGAGGCTCTTGATATGCTCAAGGCCTGGAATACTGGGCATCCGGGCGGCATTGCTACTGTGCACGCCAATTCAGCCGAGGCTGGACTTTACCGGATTGAGCAACTCATATTGGAAGGCGCAAGCTCCGTCCCGCGCACCCTGATTGCCGAAGCTATCAATGTGATTGTCTTTATCTCTGGCCGAGGTTCAGCCCGCCGCGTCGAAACCATAGCCCGCGTGCTTGGCGTACACGGCGATGAGTATGACCTGGAACCACTCGCGCCAAATTTCACGCCACTCAAACTAATCCCAGTGCGTAGCCTACTCACTGAGTGAAAACCACCCTCTAAAAGGAGTTCTTATGTCCACCCGTCAACTTACTTATCTGATATTTATTATCCTCGCCTTTGTGCTATTCGCCGAACCCGCCTTTGCATCTGGGTCTTCCATGCCTTGGGAAGCACCGCTGACTAAAATCCTCAAATCTATTGAAGGCCCTGTTGCCAAAATATTCGGCACGATTGTCATTATTATGACTGGTTTAACATTGGCATTTGGCGATACGGGCGGCGGTATTCGCAAGCTGATCCAAATCGTCTTTGGCCTTTCGATTGCGTTTACGGCGACAAGCTTCTTCATGTCATTCTTCAAATTTAGCGGCGGAGCATTGATCTAGTGATAGATGGTTTCTCCATACCACTGCACCGCTCATTGACCGAGCCAATCCTGCTCGGCGGAGCGCCAAGAACGGCAGCTATCCTGAACGGGACTTTGGCCGCAGCCCTTGGGCTTGGTCTCCAGCTTGCCGTCGTTGGTATTGTCTATTGGGTCATATCCCATTCTCTCTCAGTCTATTTCGCCAAGCGTGATCCTAAATTCATGGACGTGCTGGCCCGCCACATCAAACATAAAGGTTATCTGTCATGTTGAACTTAGCTGAATATCAAAAGCAGCCTGCAAGATTAGCTGACTATCTACCCTGGGCCTGCCTGATTGCGCCCGGTGTCGTGCTCAATAAAGATGGTAGCTTCCAAAGGACGGCAAGGTTTCGTGGGCCGGATTTGGGCAGCGCGACGCAGGAAGAATTAGTAGCCACATGTGCGCGTATCAATAATGCACTGCGGCGCTTTGGTTCAGGCTGGGCATTGTATTTTGAGGCCTGCCGCCATCCTGCACCAGATTATCCACATTCAAGCTTCAAAGACCCCGTAGCATGGATTGTTGACCAAGAACGGCGCGGCCAGTTCGAAAATACTGAACATCATTACGAAAGTGCATATTACCTGACATTCGCCTATTTGCCACCAGCCGATCGTGCCAAGCGTGCAGAGAGCCTGCTTATAGAAAAGCCAGACGATGAACTGACAGAAACTGCGTCCGATCACCTTAGCGCATTTATAACAGAGAGCGAACGCTGCCTTGATTTAATGGGAAGCCTATTTCCACTAGCTACACTTTTAGACGATACCGAAACCCTCACATATTTACATTCGTGCGTATCGCCAAACAAGCACAAAATTACTTGCCCAGAAACACCTGCCTATATTGACGCGCTCATCGGTGGTGCGGATATGGTCGGCGGCCTCGTGCCGAAACTCGGCGGTGAAAATCTACATATGATTACCGGGCGCGGATTTCCGGGCGAGACCACGCCGGGAATTTTGGATGAGTTAAACAGTCTCGGCTTCTCCTATCGCTGGATGACACGCTATCTACCGATGGATAAAGCGCAAGCGACAAAGGTGATCGGTAAATTCCGCCGTCAATGGTTTGCCAAACGCAAATCGGTTGTCGCCCTATTGCGCGAAAGCCTGTTTAACGA
>JAJRSJ010000019.1 GCA_024278855.1 Alphaproteobacteria bacterium
GAGCAAAGCCAAACAAAGGTAAGAAAGAAACTAATGTGATAAAGGGGCCAATTGGCCCCTTTATCACATCATTTAAGCACAGCGTACTGGTAGACTTTTACGCCGCCACATGGCCTGATTTTACTCCGCCCTTGACAGCGTTTTTCACTCTCAAACCCCATAAGGGGCGATTTAATGGGATTCGCCACAAATTGCGTTTGTATGTTGAAAGTGCTCATTACAGGCCTCAGCCTGAAAATGGGCAAAAGGTAAAAGTTGCCGTTATTATTAGCAAGGCGCTAAAAGGCGAGAAAGTGAAATATTTTAGGCGTTAAAAACACCGCAGGAGCTACCATTGCAGGCAACTCCTTGGTTATCTCGACAATCTCTTAAGCCTAAGCTATATCCACTATTCCAGTTGGACAGTTTGCACTGCGGAAGGAACCTCACAGTCGATCAGGTATCCTTATGGGCACTATATAGGCATAAAACCGTTACGAGTCAATGAATATGCTCAATTTATGCAGAGTTGCGTCATTGATTTTATAATTTGCCATCGGCTTTCTTGTCCGTAATCACGCTATCCGTAACCTGATCAAGCAAGCGGCTGTCAAAGCTTCTGGCCCCGGCGCTTATTTAGCTTTCCTAGAAAATTACCGATATTCAAAATCACCAAGCTTCACCCGGTTTCACTTGCCCCTGTACTTTCCTGAAATTCCCTGTCTAGCCAAAGTACCAGAAGTTCTGACAGCCTAAGTCCAAATTTACAAAAGGACTTCGGGCTATGTCGCCACAATCAATACTTATCGGACAAATCATTGTCGTGTTTACGACGATTATTTTGTCCACATGGTATGCAACCCAGTGGGTGGCTTTGCAGTTTGAATATGATGCCTATCTCGGCGATCCGTGGTTTATCATTGGTCAGTATAAAATCTATTTTCCCTGGAAGTTGTTTGAATGGTGGTATTCTTTTGATGCTTATGCACCGGGTATATTTGTCAGAGGTGGGCAGATTGCGGCGGGCGGCGGGTTTGTTGGAACACTATTTGCGATTATCGGTTCGGTCTGGCGCGGGCGGCAATCAAAACGTTTGACGACCTTTGGCTCGTCCCAGTGGGCGACGCGCAAACAATTGCAAAAGGCCGGATTGTTTGGCGAGCGCGGTGTATTTCTGGGCGAACATAAAGCTGGCTATATTCGCCACGCTGGCTCAGAACATGTAATGGCGATTGCGCCGACACGCTCCGGCAAAGGTGTCGGGCTAGTTGTGCCTACATTGCTATCGTGGACGGACAGCGCGGTCATTCATGACATCAAAGGCGAGAACTGGAAACTGACATCCGGCTGGCGTGCCAAATTTTCCCATTGCTTGTTGTTTGACCCAACGGATGCGAGCAGCGCCAAATATAATCCTCTGCTGGAAGTTCGTATCGGTGAATGTGAAGTTCGCGACACACAAAACATCGCCGATATTCTGGTTGACCCGGACGGCGGTCTTGAGCGGCGCTCCCATTGGGAGAAGACGGCGCACTCTCTCTTGGTAGGCGCTGTTTTGCATGTTCTTTACGCCGAGAAAGACAAGACACTTTCCGGCGTTGCCACATTTTTGTCAAACCCTGAGCGGACGTTCAAGGAAACGCTCTGGATTATGATGCACACAAATCACCTTGGCGATTGTGCTGATGCCAAGCAGTCCCCAAAGGCTCATCCCGTTGTTGCACAAGCAGCGCGTGAACTCCTCAATAAATCTGAAAACGAACGCTCGGGTGTATTGTCGACGGCGATGAGCTTTTTGTCTCTATACAGAGACCCCACGGTCGCCGAGGTGACTTCAAAATGCGAGTGGCGCATTGCGGATTTGGTTTCAGCGGACAAACCCGTCTCGCTCTATTTGGTCGTGCCGCCGTCCGATATTTCGCGCACCAAGCCGCTTATCCGTTTGATCCTCAATCAAATAGGCCGCCGCCTCACGGAGACATTGGACGTGAGCGCCGTACAAAAACGGCGGCAAGTTTTGTTTATGCTGGACGAGTGTCCGGCGCTTGGACGGCTGGATTTCTTTGAAAGTGCGCTGGCCTTTATGGCTGGATATGGCTTGCGAGCGTATTTGATTGCACAATCTCTTAACCAGATCGAAAAAGCCTACGGCCCTAATAATTCCATACTCGACAACTGCCATGTCCGCGTAGCTTTTGCCACCAATGATGAACGCACGGCGAAACGGATTTCAGATGCTATTGGCAGCACCACGGAAATGCGCGCAATGAAGAACTATGCCGGTCATAGATTAGCGCCCTGGCTTTCCCATGTTATGGTTTCGCGCCAGGAAACGGCACGTCAACTCATGACCCCCGGCGAGATCATGCAATTGCCCGCAGACCAGGAACTTATTTTGCTGTCCGGGTTTCCGCCCATCCGCGCACAAAAAATACGTTACTACACCGACAAGAATTTCACAGGCCGTGTCAGGCCCGCGCCCGCGCTTCTCCCCGGCGGTACATATCCGAATTCTCCCCCCTCAATCGGATGTGACTGGGCAGGGATGATACGGCCTGTGGATGACCATATGGTCGCAGCAACCGAAAAACGACGTGCAAAATATGATGATAAAAAAGGTATGGGGCAGAAGCGCGAACCTGACCTTGAAGTTGCCCATGACGATAATGAGCAAGAAAGCCCTGATCAGGAGACACATGAAAAGGATGCTGGCAACGAGCAATCCGTAACCCCTGTTCAGCTTGCGGCGCGGGCATCAGGTTTGGTGCCGCTACAACTCGCGCACGGGCTGACACAGTCAATAGACCCGGAACTGGGGATATAATATGCCCAGTATCAAACCCCGTATCCGCTTACGTCTTTCGTCACATAATTACACCCAGCTTGAGCTGGTATCAAGGCGCGGCTCACGTTCCCGTTCTGAAATAACTGACCGCGCCCTTACCATGTATTTCCGTAAAGGCGAGGACAGCGCCGAAAAAGAAGCGCTTTACAAACGTCTTGATCTGATGACTCGGCACGATTTCCGGCACTCTCAGGATTTACGATTGTTGATCGAGGCATTCACGGTTTTTGTGCATTATTTCCTGACGGTCATGCCGGAGATAAATGAAGCCGACAAGGAAGCACGGGCCGCACGCGGCGTCTCTAATTTCAATAAATTTCTCGAGCGGCTCGGTGAGCATATGAATGCTGGTGGGCGAACCATTAAAAATGCCCTGCAAGATGTCCTGACAACCGATGCAGATTATTTCACCAGCGAAGAATTGGAGCGCCTCAAACGGTTTGACAAGGCGTCCAAAAAGAAAAAAGCGGAGCTGGCCAAATGAGTTTACAAAATCCTATTACGGCTTCGCGCACATATGACATGCTGCAATCAGCAATGGGCGCTGTGGTCACCAATGCGCTTAACGATCCAAGCGTAATCGAGGTCATGGCAAACCCGGACGGTAAGTTATGGCTCGACAAACTTGGTGTAGGCCGCGTCGATACGGGCGAATATATCAAGCCGGATGAGGCGGAACGTATTGTCAGATTGGTTGCCAGCCATATTCGCCAGGAAGTTAATCCCGATACACCGATTGTCAGTGCAGAACTTCCCGGCGGCGGTGAACGGTTTGAAGGTTTGCTACCGCCTATTGTCAGCGCCCCGTGTTTTTCCATACGCAAGGGTGCCGTGTCAATTTTTACATTGGACGATTATGTGAGCGCAGGCACGATGAGCAAAAACCAGGCAGACGCCTTGCAATATGCGGTCACGTCACGGCTCAACATTCTCATTGTCGGCGGCACATCAAGCGGCAAGACTACATTGGCAAATGCGCTACTTGCAGAGATCGCCAAGACCAATGACCGGGTGTTGATACTCGAAGACACCCGCGAGCTACAATGTTCGGCCAAGGACACTGTTGCCCTTAGAACTTACGGCGCAAAAGTTACGCTGGCAGATTTGGTGCGCTCGACGCTACGCTTGCGGCCAGACAGAATAATCATTGGCGAGGTGCGCGGGCTGGAGGCACTCGACATGCTCAAAGCCTGGAATACCGGCCATCCCGGCGGCATCACCACAGTTCATGCAAATTCGGCCATCGCAGGGCTTGCCCGTATCGAACAGCTTATTCTTGAAGGTATATCCAGCGTGCCGCGCACACTGATCGCCGAAGCCGTAGACGTGATTGTCTATATTTCGGGACGCGGTGAAGCACGCCGGATCGAAACCATAGCCCGCCTCATGCGAACTGACGGCGAGGCCTATGAGCTTGAACAGCTCTGTGCCCCCACCTCTATCCCCAAACTCGTTTTTCAACAGGAGAAAACATCATGAACAAACGTATTTATATCGGACTTGGTCTTTGCCTCGCCGCTACGGCGCTTTTGCCGGACATTGCCTACGCTGCCGGTTCTTCCATGCCGTGGGAGGCACCGCTGACTAAAATTCTGCAATCCATTGAAGGCCCGGTTGCCAAAATATTTGGCACGATTGTCATCATCATGACGGGTCTGACTTTGGCATTTGGTGATACGGGCGGCGGTATTCGCAAGCTCATTCAAATTGTGTTTGGGTTGTCTATTGCGTTTACCGCGACCAGCTTCTTTCTGTCATTCTTCAAGTTCGGCGGCGGGGCATTGATTTAATGATTGATGGATATGCCATACCCGTTCGGCGTTCTCTCACCGAGCCAATCCTTTTGGGCGGTGTCCCGCGCACGGCAGCTATCTTGAACGGTACGCTCGCCGCTGCCTTTGGGCTTGGATTACAGCTTTGGTGGCTCGGCCTGATTTATTGGGCGTTCTCGCACACCATCTGTGTTTACTTGGCCAAACGCGACCCCAAATTCATGGACGTTTTAGCCCGCCATATTCGCCACAAAGGATATCTTGCATGTTAAACTTGACCGAATACCGCACACGCCCGCACGCGCTGGCGGACTATTTGCCTTGGGCCTGTCTGATTGCACCGGGTGTAGTTCTGAATAAAGACGGGAGCTTTCAACGAACTGCCAAATTTCGCGGCCCGGATATGGAAAGCGCCACCGAAGAAGAATTGGTGGCCATGTGCGCTCGGCTCAATAATGCGCTCAGGCGGTTTGGCTCTGGATGGGCTTTGTATTTTGAAGCGACGCGGGTTGCGGCCAGTGAATATCCCGTTTCAAATTTTCATGACCCTGCGGCATGGATTATAGATCAGGAAAGGCGTGGGCAATTCGAGAACTCTAACACTTTATTTGAAACCAATTACCATCTCACATTTGGATTTCTGCCGCCCGCCGATAATACCCGCCGTGCAGAAAACCTGCTTATTGAAACGCCCAAAGACGAAATTGCCATAGCCGCACCGGATTATCTTGATAGTTTTATTGTGGAGACAGACCGTTGCCTGGATTTACTTGCCAGTATTTTCCCCGTTGCCGATTGGCTTGGTGATGACGAGGTGCTGACATTCTTGCATTCTACGGTTTCGCCCAAACGTCACCAGATCAAGACCCCGGCAATCCCTGCTTATATCGACGCGATTATTGGCGGGGCAGATTTGGTTGGTGGCCTTGTACCGCGCCTCGGCGGGCAGGCTTTGCATATTTTAACCGTGCGCGGATTTCCGAACGAGACAACACCTGGCATTCTTGATGAGCTTAACCGGCTTGGTTTTGCTTACCGCTGGACGACACGATTTTTGCCATTGGACAAAACCCAGGCAACCCGCACGATTACAAAATATCGCCGTCAATGGTTTGCCAAGCGCAAATCGATAGTCTCGCTTCTCAAGGAAAGCCTGTTTAATGAAGCATCCGCTTTGGTGGATAGCGATGCCGACAATAAAGCCGCAGACGCGGATATGGCACTACAAGACCTCGGCGGGGATTATGTTGGTTTTGGCTATTTGACTACATCAATTTGTGTCCACCATAAAGACCCCAATATTGCCGAGCAACGCATTCGTGCGGTTGAGCGCATTATCAATGGACGCGGTTTTGTCACCATACACGAAACGGTCAACGCGGTTGATGCCTGGCTTGGTAGCCTGCCGGGCAATCCATATGCAAATATTCGCACACCATTGGTTTCGACACTTAACCTTGCGCATCTTATGCCTTTATCAGCCGTTTGGGCCGGGCCGCACAAGAACGAGCATTTTGATGATGCGCCGCTTCTCTATGCCACCACAGAGGGACATACACCGTTCCGGCTTGTCACTCACCAGAGCGATGTCGGCCATACATTGATTGTTGGGCCAACGGGTTCGGGCAAGTCCGTATTATTGGCACTCCTGTCCGCACAGTTTAAAAGATATAAAGGCGCACAAATTTTTACTTTTGACAAGGGACGTTCGGCGCGGGCAATGACCCATGCGCTTGGGGGTGATTTTTATAATCTTGGGGCAGAGGATACATTGGTGTGCCAACCCCTTAAAGATATTGACAATGACACGGAACGTGCCTGGGCACTGGAGTGGATTGTTGGGCTTTTGGTGGGGGAAGGCATTGAGAGTAACCCCGATATTCGCGAAACCGTCTGGTCAGCTCTGGAGAATTTGGCAACTGCGCCAACCCAACAAAGAACGCTGACCGGACTTTCCGCACTTCTACAATCCAATGATTTGCGCCAGGCATTACAGCCATACACGTTGGACGGTGCCCACGGTCATTTACTCGATGGTGGCGAGGAAACATTGGCAGTGAATGATGTGCAGTGTTTTGAGATGGAAAGCCTGATGGCGTCAAAATCGCTTGTCCTGCCTGTTCTCACATATCTGTTTCATAGATTGGAGGCCCGGTTTGACGGCAAGCCCACATTTCTCATTCTCGATGAGGCTTGGGTGTTTTTGGACAATCCAATATTCTCGCAAACAATCCGTGAATGGCTGAAAGTTTTGCGCAAGAAAAATGTATCGGTGATATTTGCTACGCAGTCTCTGGCTGATATTGCCGACAGCTCAATTGCACCTGCCATTATCGAAAGCTGTCCCTCAAGAATTTTCCTGCCCAATGACCGGGCAATGGAACCACAACAATCTGAAGCCTATGGCCAATTTGGTCTCAATAAATGCCAAATCCAAATCGTGGCATCCAGCGCACCCAAGCGGGATTACTATTTTCAGTCGCGTTCGGGCAATCGGCTATTTGATCTTACACTTGGGGAGATTGCCTTGGTCTTTTGCGGCGCAGGCTCGGCGCAAGACCACGCAGATATTGACTTTGTTTTGGGCGAGCACGGGTCTGACAATTTTGCCTATCACTGGCTTGAGTTTAAAAATCTGGGTTGGGCTTCAGAACTGATGCGCAGCGAATATCATCTTGAAATTAAGGAGTACGTCCCATGGATAGAAAACCTCGACGCGGCAGAATAATTACGCTTGCCTTCATTGCGGTAATGAGCCTGCTTCATACGCAAACGGCCCATGCCCAATTTGGCGGCATTGTATTTGATCCCAATAATTATCGACAGAACCTGCTCACCGCTATTCGAAATTTTACCCAGGTGACGCAGCAAGCCAACCAGCTTCGTAATGAGGCCCAGATGCTGATTAACCAAGCCAAGCATCTTTCAAAACTCGACATAAATACGCAGGGCGAATTGATACGGCTTCTCAGTGAAATCGCCGACCTCAATACCCAGGCCGAAAATGTGGCTTATGAAGTTGATCGCACGCGGGCACTGGTACGCCAGCATTATCCCGAGAGTTACGAAGATTTTTCTGATGACGAGTTTTTGGCTAAAACCGAAACCCAATGGCAAATGTCCCGTACCGCATATAATGATGCCATGATCATGCAGTCGCAAATGGTTGAAAGTCTGGCGGCAGACCGCTCCACTCTAGGCCAATTGATGGGGGCAAGCAGTGCTTCAGTCGGACAATTACAGGCGGTGCAATCGACCAATCAACTTTTAAGCTTGCTGATAAAGCAAAGCATGGCCGCACAGCAAATGCAAATAACCCAGGCGCGGGCCGATAGCATTGAGCAAGCCAGACGCTTGGCTATCGAAAAAGAAAGCAAGAGACAGCACGAAATCTTTGTGGGCGGCAATACTGCCTATAGCGGGAGGCGGCGCTAATGGAAGACCTTGGTATTATCGACCAATTTGTCCGAACATTCAGCACCTATATTGATAGCGGTTTTGGATTATTGGGCGCAGACGTTCATTTTCTAACCGCCGTATTGATCGGCATTGATATTACGTTGGTCGGGCTTTATTGGGCCATGGGGCCTGATAGCGATGTGGTGGCCAAATTCCTTAAAAAGGTGTTATATGTTGGTTTCTTTGCGCTGATCATAAATAACTTCTCGGTTTTGTCCGGTATCGTTTTTGACAGCTTTGGGCAACTTGGATTAAACGCCACGGGTACAAGCCTTAAACCCGAAGATTTAATGCGGCCCGGCTTCATTGCCAATACCGGGTTTCAGGCCGCGCATCCGCTTTTGATGGAAATTGGCAATCTAACCGGGCCGGTGAAGTTCTTCACAAATATCGTGACTATCTTTATCCTGTTTTTGGCCTGGGTGATTACGCTATTTGCGTTTTTCTTTCTGGCCATCCAGCTTTTTGTTACCATCATCGAGTTTAAGCTCACGACACTTGCAGGCTTTGTTCTTATCCCCTTTGCCCTTTGGAACAAAACGTCATTCCTCGCGGAGAAAGTTTTGGGCAATGTGATTGCGTCCGGTATTAAACTAATGGTGCTCGCCATTATGGTCGGCATTGGCACAACCATATGTGGCGAGATCACAGCGGCATTTGTGCCGGGGCAAGTTACCTTGGCAAATGCCGCTTCTGTTATTCTCGGGTCTCTAGCAATTTTTGCACTTAGTATTTTTGGGCCAGGCATTGCAACGGGTCTGGTCTCGGGTGCACCGCAATTGGGCGCAGGTGCTGCCGTTGGCACAATGGCCGCAGTCGCGGGCGGGGCTGTGGCAGGCGGCGCGGCGGGAGCGGCGACCGCAAGGGGTGCGGCAATGGCAACAAGCGGCGCGGTAAAAGCCGGGGCTTCCATGGCTGGCGGTACGCAAGCGGGATTTGCCTTGGGCAAAATGGCTTCTGGCGCTGGCGGCGTAAAAGGCGCGGTTGCGGGCGCGGCGGGTGTTGCACAGGCGGCGGGCATGGCGGTGGCCAAAGCTGGTAGTTCAGCCGCGAAAAAAGTTGGCGGCGGCGTAAAGGATGCACATATGTCCGGGTTTAGAGGAGGCGTAAATGCGCTTTCAAAAAACGGGCTAAAACCGAAACCCGGAAATGGGGGTAAACCCTCCGAACCCAATTGGGCCAAGCGTGTTCACCGTCAACAACAAACCCGGCGTGCAGCGCGCAGCGCAACGGATGCCTTGCGCCAAAGCGACACTCGCGGCGGCGGTTTAACCCTCTCTCTAAAACAGGATGATTGATATGTGGAAACGTAGCTCAAATCGTTATGGCACAACACCAATACCGCAAACAGCTTACCAAAAGGCGGCGCAGGTCTGGGACGCACGTATTGGCTCGGCCCGTGTCCAGGCCAAAAACTGGCGGCTTGCCGCATTTGGTGCGCTCGGTCTGTCATTTCTAATGGCGGGTGGTCTTATCTGGCAAGGCGCGCAAAGCCGAATAACGCCCTATGTTGGGGAAGTGGACGAGACGGGTAGTGTGCGGGCCGTTGGGCCAGCGACAGATAACTTTCGCCCAAGTGATGCACAGATTGCAAACCAGCTTGCCCGCTTTATCACCAATGTTCGCAGTATCTCCATAGACCCGGTTGTGCTCAGGCAAAACTGGATGCAAGCCTATGCGTTCGCAACTGATCAGGCTTCGATAACGCTCAATAGTTACGCGCAGGCCAATGATCCATTTGCGGAAGTTGGGCAGCGTAGCGTCACCGTTGATGTGTCCAGTATCGTCCGTTCATCTGATGACAGTTTTGAAATCCGCTGGCACGAGACGGAGTTTCGCGGCGGGGCGCCAATCGGCACACAAACATTTACGGCCATTGTGTCTGTCATTTTTCAGCCGCCCCGTGATGCGGATACCCTCCACCAAAATCCACTCGGCCTTTATGTCCACGGCCTTCACTGGTCAAAAGACCTAACAACAGGAACCACGCCATGATTTATTCAAACCTTGTAAAACCAATTATGATTGCCGCTTTTGCCATCAGCCTTTCAGGATGTGCCAGTTTTCAGGGAGCCTGGACTAATATAAAGAGTGATTTGGGCAGTTCCGGTGAAGTTACAACGCCTGCGCAAATGTCCAAAGCGGTTTATGTGTTTGATGAACCCATGGATGTTCAGCCATTAGAAGAAGATGTCTTTACACCTAGCCTGATTATGCCGGGGCAGTTGAAAGCCAGGCCAGTGAAAGTAACATTGTTCGAGACGGCGGACTATAAACCGGATCAAGCCGTCAGCTTTGCCAACAAATCCGCCGCCGTTCAGCCAAGCCCGGACAATTATCTCAATGCAATACAGATATATCCCTATACGCAAGGTTCGCTGTATCAGGTTTATACGGCGCCAGGACAAGTTACCGATATTGCGCTTGAGCGCGGGGAAGGCCTGACATCCGTATCTGCGGGTGATACGATGCGCTGGATTGTCGGCGATACGTTATCCGGGCAAGGCGCCAGCGAGCAGGGGCATGTTCTGGTAAAACCAACTGCACCAAACCTGACCACAAACCTTGTCATCACAACAACAAAGCGCACCTATTATTTGGAACTGCATTCTTACAAGGATACATATATGGCCGCCGTTTCGTGGCGATATCAACGCCAGTCAA
>JAJRSJ010000020.1 GCA_024278855.1 Alphaproteobacteria bacterium
AGACCGTTGCGGTAATTTTGCTCAGCCTAAAGTCCAACTTAGAAATGGACTTGGTTTATGTCACCGCAATCAATACTTATCGGACAAATCGTTTTGGTCTTCTCGACCATTGTTTTGACCACATGGTATGCGACCCAATGGGTGGCTTTGCAGTTTGACTATGATGCTTATCTGGGCGCACCTTGGTTTACCATTTCAAACCACAAGATTTACTTTCCTTGGAGATTGTTTGAGTGGTGGTATTCCTTTGACGCCTATGCGCCGAGCGTATTTTCCAAAGGCGGACAGATTGCTGCGGGCGGTGGGTTCCTCGGAACATTGTTTGCGGTTGCCGGTTCCGTGTGGCGCGGGCGACAGGCCAAGAAGCTAACCCCATTTGGTTCATCACAATGGGCGAGCAAGTCTATGATGAAGCAAGCAGGCCTATTCGCAGAGGACGGCGTGTTTCTCGGCCAAGCTCACGATAATTATCTGCGCCATAACGGGCCAGAGCATGTAATGGCGATTGCACCGACACGTGCAGGTAAAGGTGTTGGCCTTGTTATTCCGACGCTCCTATCTTGGACTGGCAGCGCGGTCATTCACGATATTAAAGGCGAGAACTGGCAGCTAACCGCAGGATGGCGCTCGACATTCTCTCATTGCCTATTGTTTGATCCCACCAATGCGGACAGTGCCAAATACAATCCCTTACTGGAAGTCCGCAAAGGCGAGTGCGAAGTCCGCGACGTACAAAACATTGCCGACATCTTGGTTGACCCGGACGGTGTATTGGAACGCCGCAATCATTGGGAGAAAACCGCGCATTCATTACTCGTCGGCACAATCCTCCATATTCTCTACGCGGAGGAAGAAAAGGCATTAGCCCGCATAGCCTCATTCCTATCTGACCCCAAACGCTCTTTCGAGAAGACGCTTTGGGCGATGATGGAAACCAATCACCTCGGCAACGATCATAAAGCCGAAGCCCATCCCGTTGTTGCACAAGCAGCGCGTGAACTCCTCAATAAATCTGAAAACGAACGCTCAGGTGTATTGTCAACGGCGATGAGCTTCCTGTCTCTGTATAGAGACCCGACTGTTGCCGAGGTGACTTCCAAATGCGAATGGCGGATTAGCGACCTTGTGGACGCAGATAAACCCGTATCGCTTTACCTGGTCGTGCCGCCGTCAGATATTTCAAGAACCAAGCCGCTAATACGGTTGATATTAAATCAGATAGGTCGCCGCCTTACAGAGAGCCTTGAGACCAACAATAATCCATCCCGCCGCAAAGTCCTGTTCATGCTTGATGAGTTCCCAGCACTGGGAAGGCTCGACTTCTTTGAAAGCGCCCTCGCGTTCATGGCAGGCTATGGCGTGCGGGCTTTCCTGATCGCGCAATCTCTCAACCAGATTGAAAAGGCTTATGGCCCCAACAATGCCATCCTTGATAATTGCCATGTTCGGATTGCTTTCGCCACAAATGACGAGCGTACAGCCAAACGGATATCTGATGCCATTGGCAGCACTACAGAAATGCGCGCGATGAAGAACTATGCAGGGCATAGACTTGCCCCTTGGCTATCGCATATCATGGTGTCGCGTCAGGAAACGGCAAGGCAGTTATTAACGCCAGGCGAAGTTATGCAACTGCCTGCTGATGAGGAGATCATCTTGCTCTCTGGCACAGCGCCGATCAAAGCCAACAAAATCACCTATTACACAGACAAGAATTTCACGGGCCGTGTCATGGCTCCCCCCGCCCATGCTCCAGATGATCCAACCGGATTTCCCCCTCCGCAGGATTGTCATTGGGGCAAACAGACACGGCCCGTGGATGACCGCCTGGTTATTGCGCGGGATAATA
>JAJRSJ010000021.1 GCA_024278855.1 Alphaproteobacteria bacterium
AAGACCCATAGATACAGCGCTATTGCCTTCACCTTCAACATCACCGACCAGATCGCCAGTAAAATCAACGTCGGTCAAAACTCCATAACCCACATTACCACGTACATACCAACCCTGGTCATTAGCAAAAGCCAGTGAAGGTACCGCCATCAATACGGCGCTAGCCGCCGCTGTAAGAAGCTGTAGCTTCATGTTTCTTCCTCCAAATACAGCCAACCCAAGCTGGCTAAAATTACACGCGATTTCTCGCACTCAAACACAATTACGCACTTCGGGCGCACCGTTAAGCCATCGCTACACCAATTATTTAACCTTGGCTAGCTTTACCTGTATGTTTTTTTGGAAGAAAATCGTGTTAATAGGCCTAGCGTGGCATATTTGCATCAGTATCGCCACGAAAATGCCACAATTGGAGTACGTAGCCTGCCTCTTGTACAAATTTAGGCGTTTCCAAGTTAGGCGTTTCCAAGTAATGCAGGTAACAGGTAATCAGTACAGTAATGGTGAGCTGTCAGGGATTCGACCCCTGGACCTACTGATTAAAAGTCAGTTGCTCTACCAACTGAGCTAACAGCTCCCAAAAGAGGGCGTTAACTAAGGCTAGCGCGTACCAAGGTCAAGCGCTAAATTTCGCCTTTTACAGGTTATTTTACGGATATTGCAGTGATATTATTTGCGCAAATTGCGACTAAAGTCATGTGCGAAATTTACAAATGTTCCGTCAAATATGGCGGCACGCATACGCGCCATCAAATTCTGGAAATAGGCGATGTTGTGCCAGCTCAGTAACATTGCCCCTAAAAGTTCGCCGCTTCTTATTAAATGATGAATATAGGCTTTGGAATAATCACGGCTTGCCAGGCAGTCTATATTGGCGTCCAAGGGCGTCATGTCTTCGGCGAATTCCGCCCTTTTGATGTTATACGGCCCAGTATCCGTCCAAACCTGACCGTGCCGTCCGGAGCGCGTTGGTATAACACAATCGAACATATCGACACCTCGCGCTACTGATTCCACCAAATCAATAGGCTTGCCGACCCCCATCAAATAACGAGGGCGGGCTTTGGGTAAGTGCGGCATTACGCCCTCCAGGGTTTCCAGCATAGCGGTGTGCCCCTCGCCGACCGCCAACCCGCCAATGGCATAGCCACCATAGCCGTGTCCGTTTACATTTGTCGCGACACTGGCCTGGGCACTCATTTGCCGCAAATCAGCATAAGTCGAGCCTTGAACAATTGCAAATAATGTCTGGATATCCCGTTCCCCGAAAGCTTCCAGCGACCTTTTGCCCCAACGCAAAGAAAGCTCCATGGAACTGGCCGCCTCGTCGCGGGTGGCCGGAAAATTTGTACATTCATCAAGCTGCATACAGATGTCGGCACCCAGTAACTCAGCCTGTATCTCGACGGAACGCTCCGGGCTGAGCATATGTTTGGAACCATCCAGATGGCTTTGAAATTCCACACCTTTTTCGCTCATCTTGCGTAATTTTGACAATGACCAAACCTGAAACCCGCCGCTATCGGTCAGCATTGGCCCGCGCCAACCGGCGAATTTATGCAGCCCGCCCAATTTAGCCACACGTTCTGCGCCCGGCCTCAACATAAGATGATATGTATTGCCCAATATAATATCCGACCCGGCGGCGCTCACCTGATCCATATAGAGGGCTTTTACCGTGCCAGCCGTACCAACCGGCATGAAGGCAGGGGTTCGGATTTCACCGCGAGATGTTTTCAGCACGCCCGTGCGGGCCGCACCGTCTGTCGCAGCAATATCAAATTCAAATTCAGCCATTTATATCGCTTTGCTCCACTCTGTTTCATTTTGCTCACGGCAGTGCGCGAAAAGCGCACGCCTACGCGGGTGCGGCGCACAAGAGGCGAGGAGGGCCGAAAGGCCCGACCGGGAAATATAAATGACGCCGGCGGGCAGTCGCCCTTGCCTCGCTTTGCTCGGTATTGTTTTTTCTCTACACATTTTGGTGTTTCCATAAAAGGCTTGTATCCCCGTAGGAATAAAACCGGTAGTCATTATCTATAGCGTATTTATAGGCGGCTTGCATTGTGTCCAGTCCGCAAAACGCACTGACCAACATAAATAAAGTCGATTTGGGCAAATGAACATTGGTCAACATGGCGTCGATAATTTTGAAATCATAGCCCGGTGTAATGAAAATATCCGTGTCCGCACTGCCCGCTACAACCGCCCCCTTAGAATTGGCGCAACTTTCCAATGCCCGCAAAGCAGTTGTCCCGACCGCAACCACCCGCCCAGCATTTCGTTTGGCCGTGTTGATTGTCTCTGCGGCCTGTTCGGATATGCTATACCATTCCGAGTGCATTTTATGGTCATCAGTATTATCGCTGGAAACGGGCAAAAACGTTCCGGCGCCCACATGCAAAACCAACCGGACAATTTTCACGCCGTTGCTTTCAAGCTTTGCAAACAAGTCAGGCGTGAAATGCAATCCGGCGGTCGGCGCCGCGACCGAGCCTTTATCTTTAGCATAGACGGTTTGGTAATCTTCATGGTCGCGGGCATCGACCGGGCGCTGTTTGGCAATATAGGGCGGCAGCGGCATGTCCCCCGCCTGCTCAATAGCCTGACCGAGGGCGGCCCCGCTCAAATTAAACTTAAGACCAACATCACCGCCGTTTTGTTTATCTGTCACTAAAGCTGATAAGGCGTCCGAAAATCTAACAAAATCGCCCTGTTTGAGCCGCTTGGCCGGACGGGCAAAGGCGCGCCAGCTATGGCCGGATACTTGCTTGTGCAGGTTAAACCCGACCTTAACATCACCGCCGCCGCCGTGCAGGCGGGCCGGGCGGATACCTTCAAGACTGGCCCGCAGGACTTTGGTTTCGTTCAACACCAAAACATCGCCGGGGCGCAGTAAATCCGCCAAATCGCGGGCAATATGATCCGTTAGCACCCCGTCTTTAACTTGAAGCAAGCGCGAACTGTCCCTCGGACTTGCAGGTCTAAGGGCAATACATACATCCGGCAGATCAAAATTAAATAATTCGACGTCCATGAGGTTTTAGCCCGCACATAATATCTATGCGGTGACAACCTTGACAATCGTGCCTGGCACCACTGGCGGCTCACCTTTTGGCAGGGCATCTACATGCTCCATACCGCTTTCAACTTCGCCCCAAACGGTGTATTGTCCGTCGAGAAAATTGGCGTCATCGAGACAGATAAAAAACTGTGAGCTGGCCGAGTTAGGGCTTGCTGAACGGGCCATAGAACACACACCGCGTGCGTGGGGCGCATCGGAAAACTCAGCCGGAATATTTGCACCCGAACCACCCATGCCGGTTCCGTCGGGACACCCGCCCTGGGCCATAAATCCGTCAATCACCCGGTGAAAACACAGGCCGTCATAATAGCCGTCCTCGACCAATTTTGTGATTTGCGCCACATGCTTTGGGGCCAGATCAGGGCGCAGTTTGATAACAATATCGCCGCCGTCAACTGTCATAATAAGTTTGTCAGACATAGTTATATTTCCTTGTTTTTGTTAAATATTTAAGTTTTTTTCTATGGTTGCTTTATGGTTTTAGGCGCGTGGGTATCTGGATATCACAAATCGCGGGATATTTGCCGGAACTGCCCTTTAGCGCTTCAAGATATTGGCTAAATGCGGCACCGTCTGTGCGCAATATTTGTACTGGGATACGCTCTGCGGCGGGGACATCAGAAGCGACGCGCACACTGTCCATAGTGTCTGGCACGAAGCCTTTATCCGTGCCGACCACCCCGATTTTGATCTTGGTTAAACCTTCACGCCCCCAAATAGTCGTGCCCCAAATAGAGTATTGTGTGTCGAGCGATTGATAGGATGCACGCATCAAAAAGAACTGGCTATTGGCACTGTTTTCATTGTCACCGCCCCGGGCCATTGAAGTGATATTTGGGCAATGTAAAGCCCAGGCATCAACCTTGCCGTCCTTGGTCATAAAGGCTTGTGCGCCCGGTTTTGAGGCTATGGGAAACGCCTTGTAAAACCCGGTTTCCACTTCACCTTTTGGTGACAATACCCGGCCTATATTTTTAATTTTTATATCGTTGGGCGCACGTCTGAACGTAAATTCCTTGGGAATATCAGGCAAGGAAGAATCGCCCGTACCGTCGCCGCGCGGATCACCGGTCTGGTTCATAAACTTCTTCATCACCCGGTGAAATGTTATGTCGTTATAGAAGCCTTGCCGGGTCAAAGCCTTGATTTGCGCCACATGTTTTGGGGCAAATTCCGGGGCCATTTCTATGACAAATGTACCGTATTTTGTCTTGATATATAGCGTATTTTCCAGGTCAGGTTCACGCCAATCCGCATCGGTTGTTGCGGGAAGATTAGGATCAACCGCCGCCGCTTGTCCATATGCCGCTTGTCCAGACGCAGGCTTGGCTTGGGCATCATGTTTTTGTTCTGGACTTTGCACAGGTGTTTGTTCGGCGGCACAAGCCGTAGCGAACAAGAATAGAGCCGTTACAAACCCTAGAGTTAATCGAGCCATCATTTAAATTTATCCTCAAGTTTTTGTTTCACAGATACACTGACAAAAGGCGAAACATCGCCGCCAAGCTTGGCAATTTCCTTGACCAATCTTGACGCAATCGCCTGATTTTGCGCATCCGCCATCAAAAAGACCGTCTCGATATCCGGGTTAAGCTTGTGGTTCATCCCAACCATCTGAAACTCGTACTCGAAATCGGACACGGCCCTAAGACCGCGTATTATCACACTAGCCCCGACACTTTCAACAAAATGTATCAGTAAACCTTCAAAAGAAACCACCTCCACCTCACAGTCCCCTGTGATGCCCACTAAAGCCTCTTTGACCATTTCTGTGCGTTCTGAGAGATTAAACAACGGGTTTTTGCCCGTGTTGATGGCCACGCCAATCACCAGTTTATCACAAAGCTTACAAGCACGGCGAATAATGTCCAAATGCCCATTGGTCAAAGGATCAAATGTCCCAGGATATAAAGCAGTTCTTTTCATGGACGTGTTATAACCGCATTCAGCTTTGGCTGTCACCCTTTAATGCAGTGGCGCTCTCCTCATCATCCCCGCCGTCGTCCGTCTCTTCGATCCGCTCCACGGACACCACATGTTCCTCGTCTTTGACGCGGATGACCATGACGCCTTTGGAGGAGCGGCTGATTATGCTGATGTTTTTCACCGGGCAGCGGATTAGCTGACCGCCGTCGGTTACGATCATTAGCTGATCATCATCGGATATGGACAAGGAGCGCACCAATTTGGCATCATCTTTATCTTTACGGCCCAAATCCTGGGCGCTAACGCCCTGCCCGCCTCTATTCATACAGCGGTAATCATAGCTTGAAGAACGTTTTCCGTAACCATCTTCGGCCAAGGTCAGCAGGAATTGCTCGGCGGCTTCCAGTTCGATTTTGCGCTCCATGGACAAGGAATTGTCGTCTAGGCTTTCGACTTTCACGCCCGGCTCAGCATTCAGTGCCCGGCGTTTGGTATTGGCGTATTTCATATAGGCGCGGGCTTCGTCGGTTTCTATGTCCACATGACGCAGAATAGCCATGGAGATAACCTCGTCCCCGTCCGCCAGCCTGATGCCGCGCACACCGCTCGACGTGCGCCCAACAAAACGGCGAATATCGGTAGTTTTAAAGCGGATGGATTTGCCGTTTTTCGTGGTGAGCAAGACATCATCATCTTCGGTACAAAGACGCACAGCGACAATACCGTCGTCCTCGCCCGGTTTCATGGCAATTTTACCGCCCCGGTTAACGCGGGTGAAATCGGCCAGTGAATTACGGCGAACCCCGCCTGAGCGCGCCGCAAACATGATGTCCATGTTTTTCCATGCGTCCTCGTCCTCGGGCAGAGACATGATCGAATTGATCTGCTCGCCTGCGTCCAACGGCAATATATTGACCAAAGCTTTGCCGCGTGTGTTGGCACCGCCTACGGGCAATTTCCAGACTTTAAGCTTGTAAACTATACCCGTGGAGGAGAAAAACAGCACCGGGGTATGGGTCGAGGCGACAAATACCGTGGTGACATAATCCTCGTCCTTCATGGACATGCCGGAACGACCACGTCCGCCGCGTCTTTGGGTGCGGTAAGTGTCGAGCGCCGTACGCTTGATATAGCCGGCCGCCGTGACCGTTACCACCATGTCTTCCACGGTGATCAGGTCTTCGTCCTCGAAATCCAGCCCGCCTTCGACGAATTCCGAGCGGCGCGGCGTGGCAAATTGCGCTCTTATCTCGCCAAGCTCTTCTTTGATAATATCCTGAACCCGGCCGCGTGACCGCAAAATATCCAGCAAATCAGTAATGCGCGCCGCCAGTTTTTCGGCTTCGGACGTAATGTCTTCCATGCCAAGTCCGGTAAGGCGGTGCAGGCGCAACTCAAGAATGGCTCGTGCCTGCTCTTCGGTCAGTTGGATATTACCGTCGTCCAGCAATATGGAGCGCGGATCTGCCACCAGAGCAATCAGCGACGCCATAGCTTGGGCTGACCAAGTGCGGCTCAACAGATTTTCGCGGGCATGCTTAGGTGTGGCTGAACCCCGGATAATTTTAATGATTTCGTCAATATTGGAAACCGCAGTTGCCAAGCCGATCAAAATATGCGCACGGGCACGGGCTTTGGCCAAATCAAATTTGGAACGTCTGGCAATGACTTCTTCGCGAAATACCAGAAAAGCTTCCAGCATTTGGCGCAAATTCATTTGCTGTGGCCGGCCACCATTAAGGGCTAGCATGTTGGAGGCAAAATTGGTTTGGAGCTGCGAGAACCGGAATAATTGGTTTAAAACCACATCAGGAACGGCGTCGCGCTTTAGCTCGATAACAATGCGCATACCGTCGCGGTCGCTCTCGTCGCGCATGTCGGAAATGCCCTCAATGCGTTTTTCGCGCACATGCTCGGCGATTTTTTTGATCAGATTGGCCTTGTTGACCTGATAGGGAATTTCCGTAAATACAATCGCAGTGCGGTCTTTCTTGAACTCTTCAAGATGATGCCGCGCACGCATAATCACCGAGCCGCGCC
This sequence comes from Alphaproteobacteria bacterium, assembly GCA_024278855.1. GTDB lineage: Bacteria > Pseudomonadota > Alphaproteobacteria > Caulobacterales > Maricaulaceae > Robiginitomaculum_A. Next base: position 7,052 of record JAJRSJ010000021.1, read on the forward strand.
CGGTTAAGAGCCCTGACCGTGCGCCGGATTGGCCCAAAATCAGCCCGCCCGTCGGGAAATCCGGCCCCGGTACGATCTCGAGCAATTCTTCATCGCTAATATCACCCTTGTCCATCATGGCCAGGGTGGCATCAATTATCTCGCCCAGATTGTGCGGTGCGATATTTGTCGCCATGCCGACGGCAATCCCGCCCGCACCATTGACCAAAAGATTAGGATAACGGGCCGGCAAAACCGTAGGCTCGCTTTCGGACGCATCATAGTTTTCTTGAAAATTGACCGTGTCTTTTTCAATGTCGGCAAGGAGTTGCGCTGCCGGCCTGTCCATGCGCACTTCGGTATAGCGCATGGCCGCCGGACGGTCACCGTCCACCGAGCCAAAATTGCCCTGACCTTGCAATAAAGGCAGGCGCATGGAAAAATCCTGGGCCAGCCGCACCAAAGCATCATACACGGCCGTATCGCCGTGGGGATGGTATTTACCAATTACATCACCGACCACCCGGGCAGATTTTTTGTAAGGTTTTTCGCGGGTAAAGCCGTTCTCAAACATGGAGTATAATATGCGCCGATGCACGGGTTTGAGACCATCGCGCACATCCGGGATAGCCCGGCTGACGATGACACTCATGGCATAATCGAGGTATGAGCGGCTCATCTCGTCTTCGATATCTACCGGGCTGACGCCTAATTCACGCGGCGGCTCATCCCCGTCCCCATTGTTAGTTGGGGGGGGGGTATTCCCGTTTTCAACTTCGTCGTTTTCAGTATTCTCGTCGGACAATTTGTACGCCTGTAACTAGTCTGGAGCCTATATGCTCAATAACACCGAATCGTGCATTTTCCGTAAGAAAACCTAGCATTTCCTGTTGGCTACAGCAATCATATGTATTGGAATTTTTTTGTCGGTTTCGGACGGATTCAAGCTACAGATTTTGCGCGGCTAGCTTGTCCGTTGACCGCATCCAGAATGACTTGTGTTAATTTTACGCGCGCCAAGGGCTTGGAGATATAGGCATCCATGCCTGCGTCCAAACATTTGGTTTTGTCCCCGGTCATCGCATTTGCCGTCATGGCAATAATCGGGACACCGGCAAAACCCTTGCCGCTTTTCCTTATTCTCTTGGTGGCTTCCAACCCGCCCATGATCGGCATTTGTACATCCATCAAAACGAAATCTATATGCTGGACTTCCAACACATCAATGGCTTCACGGCCATTATAGGCAATCACAATATCAAGCTGGTACGGTTCCAGCAATAACAAGAGAACCTCCAAATTAATTTCGTTGTCCTCAACAACAAGACAGCGCAGTCCCATAAATCCGGCGCTCGGCAATGGGGCTGCGGCGCGCGAAAGAGGCTCTATGCGTTTCACATCCGCAATCTTGGTCATAATATTCAGGCGAAACACGGATCCTTCCCCCAACACACTTTGTACCGTTACATCACCGCCCATTAAACGAGCAAGTTTTCGGGTAATGACCAAGCCAAGACCTGTGCCGCCAAATTTACGGGTTGTTTTGCTGTCCGCTTGCTGAAACGGCTTGAATATAATTTGTAAATTTTCTTTGCAAATGCCAATACCCGTATCTTGGACTGCCAATGTTAATGAATATTGCTCGCCCACAAGTTTGCCAGTCGCCGTCACTGTGACTTGCCCATTTTGCGGCGTAAATTTGAGAGCATTATTGATCAAATTATTAATACATTGCCGGATGCGCGTCGGGTCTGCAATTATGTGCGCCGGCAGGCTTTTTTGTTTCTGAAAAGACAGTTTAATGTGGTTTTTGTCCGCAACAGGCTTCCAAAATGCGAAAGATTTCTGCAACATTGTTTCCAAATCAACATCAATATTCTCAAGCTCAATACCGTCCGCTTCTATTTTGGATATATCCAAAATATCATTGAGCAAGGCTAGCAATGTATTACCGCTGTCTTGGATCAGGCCAAGCTTTCTTTTTTGCGGCCCGGCTGCCACTTCATTCAAAAGCACATCCGACAACCCCAAAATTCCGTTGAGCGGCGTTCTAAGCTCGTGGCTCATATTTGCCAAGAATGCAGATTTCGCCTGATTGGCTTGCTCGGCTTCATCCCGTGCCGCTATCAGCTCTTGCTTTAATTTGTCCTGGTTGATTTTATATTGAACGATCGCCATTTTGGATTTTTGCCCGGCCCAGACGAAACCAAAAAGTGTCATCAAATACGCCAAGGTTATGACCAAAGCGATGATAAAAGTCGTGCTCATGCGCGATTGATATAAAAACCAACCAATCAGCAAAAAATACGGTATGGCGACCAAGAGCGCGGGTCGTGGCTCGGAGCGATATTTATTGATTACTTGTAAAAACCCGATCCCGATCATGGTTATGGCTATGCTGTCATAATTACCCTGGCCGGATTGCCAGACAATAAATGGGGCGACCCCCCATATTGAGGCCACCAACAGGCCCAATATCTGGCTACGAATACTATAGGGGCTGAGCTTAACCATTGCCCGAAATGTGCCGAGACGGGGAATAACCACAGCAGACATGATCAACACAAACCAGACACTGGCGGTCAACAAACCCAGCGCCAAATAAATACCACCAGCCCAAAGGATCGCCAATAATGCCTGTTTCGGCAGTGGTTCCTCAACCTGTATAAGTTTTTCTACAAACTGGTTAGCCTGATTATCTTTGGTTTTATTGCTGTTTTTGTTCTTGGCCATGCGAGTCCCATTTATCTCACTCGCAGGTTTATAGCCGTAATCCCCTAAAATTTCCCTAACACAACCACCATAGATTTTGAATACCCCCCTATGGTGCAGATGAAGTGGTGGGGCCTCAACCTGCACCAAAGGGCTACGACCGTAGCCCCGGCGACCATTTGCCGCCCTACCGGAGGCGCTTCTTCGCGCCGTGAGGTCAATAAATGCAGCGGAGGAGGGAGGTAACCGAAACCTACACCAAAGGGCTACGACCGTAGCCCCGGCGACCATTCGCCGCCCCATCGGAGGCGCTTCTTCGCGCCGTGAGATCAATAAATGCGGTAAGCAAAGGGAAAACCCTCAACCTACACCAAAGGGCTACGACCGTAGCCCCGGCGACCATTCGCCGCCCCACCGGAGGCGCATCTTCGCGCCGTGAGGTCAATAAATGCAGCGGGTTTACCGCTTAAAACGGGATATCGTCGTCCATATTGACATCTGCTCTTTTAACATCTGCCATTGGGCCGTCCTGACCTGAAGCCGAGCGCGAACCACCACCACCAGATCCACCGCCGTAACCCGGATCTTGGTTATAACCACCGCCGCCGCCAGAACTGCGGCCATCGAGCATAATCAACGTGCCGCCAAAGCCCTGAAGCACAACTTCGGTGGTATATTTATCATTGCCGTCGCGGTCTTGCCATTTGCGGGTCTGCAATGAACCTTCAATATAAATTTTCGAGCCTTTTTTCAGGTAGTTTTCAGCAACGCGGACAAGACCGTCGCCAAAAATTACCACACGGTGCCACTCGGTTTTCTCGCGTTTTTCACCGGTGCTTTTATCTTTCCAACTCTCGGTTGTCGCTACACTGAGCGTACAAACCTTACCACCATTATTCATGGAGCGAATTTCCGGATCCGCGCCCAAATTACCAATCAATGTCACTTTATTCAATGAACCAGCCATATCATCTCACCTTTATATTTCTCTTCTATACGCTTTTGGCGCACTAACGCGCCGCGCCTCTTGTTATTTATGTTCCCATAACCTTCCAACGCCGCAAACGAGTCAAGCACCAGACTTCCCTCATGGTTTGCCGCAATTTTACAAACCTGTCCATGCTAAATTCAAAAATCAGTCCTGCTCCACCATACGGATATTGCCATTGCTGACTTCATACAGATCATCAATTTTTGATATTGCTACATATAAGCTAAGACCGTGGCTTAGGCTTATGAATACGTGATGTTCTTGTGGGGTATTAGCGCGCAAATGTGTGACCATAATGGCAGCAGCATCGGGGTTTTTACCAAGCTCTAGACAGCTATTACTAAACGCGATATTGGACAGTATTTTTTTTCCGTCCCCCGACACTGTATAGCGGTAATGCCCACCCATAACAATTTTTGACGCGTCGGTTGTCGAGGCAAATAGATACACATAGAATTTCTCGACACCACCACCATCGTACGGAATAACCACCGTGTTATACTTGGCGGAACATGGCTTAAACTTTTGTGCCATAGCCAATTTTCGCGCCGACCACATAGCCATTTGCTTTGGGCTAAGCGCCATACCCTGTTTATGGGTTTTGGTTTTCTTGACCTTCTTGCCCTTTGTCCAGGCTTGGTAATATATTTTACTCTCGCCTTTGTTTTCGCCAATAAAATTGACCCTATAACGACTAGCATCTTTGTCTGTCACCCAACCCCGTAATGGCAGACCAGATATATCATCACCCAATTCCGCCAACATTTTATCCGTCGCAACCCAGGCAGCGATGTCTTTTTCGTAAATCAATTGGCCAAGTTTTTCGGCCTTAGTAATCTCGGCGGTGTATTTACCGGGTGAATTATCGTCGTTCGCATAACTCACACCTGCGAACATCACCAAGGCCAACACAATACTTACGCATATTTTAAACCGCATAAAACCCTCACAACACTTATGTACAAGCTTAGCTTAGAAACAATCCAAACGCAACGCAGGCGATTGCGAGACATAATGACACCTTGATGTCTTAAACCTCCGATAAAACCCTTATCTCGTCCAGAGTTTGGTCGCGCACGAGTTTGCCGTCCCGCCATACATCTTCGAGCAGGTTTTCGGCCCCGCCCAGATCGGAATTGCGGATGGTTTTGTACTGACCGCCCTGCCTGATCAAAGCCTGGCGGCCACGTTTGGAAACTTTACCAGGGTCAGTGATCGGTTCTTTATAGACATCCGTCCAGTCGCTATCCCCGTTAAACTTGATGGCATTGGCTTTCATAGCCCAGTTCATGGTGTCGCGGTGGATGTCGCGTTGCAACAATGCCCCGCCCATACCGAACGCTATGTTCTCCGCGCTCCAACCTTTTTTCTTGAGGCGTTGCAAAATAGCTTCGATGGACAAAGCATGGACGCCGTCGCCCTGTATCACCCGGATATAGGGCGGCAGGACTTTATAGCCGCGTGTGTTGATCTTAAACCCAAAAATATCGCCGAGGCTCTCGACCACATCCACGCAGACTTTGATGGGGTTACCGCTATCGGGGCGCACCACCAATGTGCCGCCGTTGTCCATGACTTTCTGTTTCAGCGTGCCACCCCAAATTTTCTTAACCGCCGCAAACAGATCATAGCTATCAGAGACAACTGCGAACACTTTGTCCTTACCGCCGAATTGCTCGACCATATTGGCATAGGCGTCGGTTTCGCCGGCCCTGCCCCAGGCCGTCATGGTCGAATGCTCAGAGGCCGGAATGGAAAACCCGGCCATGTCTGCGCCGTAAAACGCCCGCCCGGCCAGCAAGGCACTGACCGTATCCGTGCCTTGAAAATTGACTAAATGAGCCAGGCCGCCAAGGGACGCGGCCTCATAACTGGTCGAGCCGCGTGCGCCAAAATCATGGAGTTTAAAGGGTAATTCGGCTTTCGGATTTACGCAGGTTTGGCGCAAATATTTGCCGATGATCTGTTTGACCGACCATGACAATGTCGCCACGGTGGTCGGATACCACACGGCCCGCAGTAGCGCCGTCTCAATATAGCTGGTCAACCACGGCACGGCTGGGTCAGTATTTTCCACCTGCACCACAGCGTTTTTAATCGGCAACACCGTGCCCTCGCGCACGGCTTTGATCCGCAGCGGCAAGACGCCCTTGTGTTTCTCTAAAATATGCAGCCACCCGGCCCGGTTAAACGGTACGCCGTGGGCTTGCCAAAGGTCTTCAGCATAGTCGATTTCGGCCAGTGTTATGGCCCGCGACAGATATTTTTTCAAATAGGCTTGGAGCCCGAAAAACAACATGTGATCAAAATCCCCGCCCCGCGCCTCAATATAAGAGGACACATATTGCGTCCCTGTCGGGTATTGCAGATAATGGGACGCCTTATAGCTATCCACATCGGTAAGGAGCGAAAAGTCTCCGGGTTTCCATGTCGGGTTTGTGTTATTCATGCGGGCTTATTCGCATAGAAAGGCAGAGGTGAAAACAAGTATTATCTCCGCCAGATATTCCAGTACTATGATACAAAGTGAACGGAAAATCAGTTAATCAACTTATTTGCCATTTAATGGAATTACCTCTTCAATACACTCTATAAACTTTGAAGAACTTGCGATAAACGGCACTATTTCTTGTACATGTATATTTGCGTTTAGATAAACGAGCCTATATTCTTTTTCCCATGCCAAATTTGGGTTTTTGTACAAATATATATCCCCTGTTTTTGGCGTTTCATTTTCAAGATAAATAACACCACGCCCATCATACAATGGTTTACCACACATAACTTTTCCATTTCTATGCTGTATATCAATTTTGTGAGCAAGGAGATTAAGGAATGGAGACGACCTTAGCTTTATACATAAGTCATAATTGCACCCCTTTCTCGCAAACCATTTTTTGTGATCGTTTTTAGAATAATGGCTTGATGCGCTAAATACATAAGCATTGACATTGCGGTCTATAATAACACCACCCTGCTTGCCTACACTACGTCCCGAAATTTCAACAGGACCACGTTTGAATACAGCTTCATTTCCCTCATAATAATCTCCATATTCTGCACCTTTTTCCTCAAAAGCAGTTCTATAGTCTGCTAAGGTTCCCATACGAAATTCTCCGGCTTTAATATGTTTATCATAAACATTACGGGTGCAATATTTGTACAAATATTCAGGAGCTTCATCCCTGTAGTATATAGGTGGCCACCACGTCATATATTTCCATTTCTATCAGTAAGGACAAGTAAAAATCACCACAGTTTATGCTGATATACCATTCTTATCAGCAGCCAAAACTTTCAAGCATATATAGTAATTTTACGTTGAATGTTCTGGCTTGCCGAGCCGTAGCCTTACCTACAACCGCTTCTTTGCGAATGCGCGGCCAGAACTTGATTTTAGGTATTTTTCAAATTCAACGGCTTGGCCAACATTAGAGAAACCGATGTACGTTTTGATGCGCCATGGTCTGAATTTAGCGGTGTGTTTGACCGCGCCGGAATTGTGCTTTGCTAAACGCTCTTCAATTTTATCAGTGATGCCTGTGTAATAGTGCGACGTGTCGAGTTCACTTTGTAATATATAGACATATTTTTGCATACTGAACCTATCTTAGTTTTCGATAACCCGGTAGTCCGCCTACGCCAAGGCTTCGGCGCGACAGCCTCCGCCCCTCATGCTCCATAACAGTATTGCATTTACCTAGCTGGCTTGCCGAGCCGTAGCCCCCTTTTTAGGGGCGAAGGCTGGTGGGTGATAACGGGATCGAACCGCTGACCCTCTCCGTGTAAAGGAGATGCTCTACCATCTGAGCTAATCACCCCCATTGCGTACCTATGGGTATTGCCTATTTTGGATCAGTGCCGACTTTAATAAAACTGCCTAATGTGCAGTAAGCCCGCCTTGATCTTGTGAACCGTCTTTGGAGAACATCCCTGACAGTTCGGCCTCGTCTTTAGCCGTCCATATTACCGGTGTCAAAGGTTTCGTGAGGGCTTTTTGCAAAACTTCATCGACCGTTGCCACCGGGATAATTTCCAACTTGGATTTAACGTTGTCGGGGATATCGGCCAGGTCTTTGGCATTGTCAATGGGAATAAGCACGGTTTTGACACCGCCGCGCAGAGCCGCCAGTAATTTCTCCTTGAGCCCGCCGATTGGCAGCACACGCCCGCGCAAAGTAATCTCGCCGGTCATGGCAATATCCTTGCGCACTTTGATACCCGTAAGCACCGAAACCATAGCCGTGGCCATGGCGACACCGGCAGACGGGCCGTCTTTGGGGGTTGCGCCTTCTGGGACATGAACGTGAATATCCGTGGTACGAAAGGCTTTGGGGCTGATACCGAATTCCGGTGCGCGAGCTTGCACATAGGAATTGGCGGCAGAGATGCTTTCTTTCATCACGTCTTTGAGGTTTCCGGTAATGGTCATCTTGCCGCGCCCGGACATGGAGACGGCCTCGATGGTCAGAATATCGCCGCCCGCTGCCGTCCAGGCCAGCCCGGTGACAATGCCGATTTGGTCTTTTTTGTCGGTCTCGCCGAAGCGGAATTTCTGAACCCCGAGAAAATCTTCAATATTTTTTGAACTAATGATGATTTTTTTTGCTTCCTTGGCGACGATCTTGGCCACGGATTTACGGGCCAGGCGGGCCAGTTCGCGCTCCAGATTCCGAACCCCGGCTTCGCGGGTGTAATAGCGGATAATATCGCGCACGGCTTCTGTCTTGATGGCAAATTCACCTTTTCTAAGACCGTGATCCTTGACTTGTTTCTTGATCAAATGCCGCTCGGCGATTTCGATTTTTTCGTCCTCGGTATAGCCGGGGATGCGAATAACCTCCATGCGGTCAAGCAAAGGCGGTGAAATATCTAGCGTGTTGGCCGTGGTCACGAACATCACATCGGACAGATCGTAATCCACTTCCAGATAATGGTCATTAAAATTGGCGTTTTGCTCCGGGTCAAGCACTTCCAAAAGCGCCGAAGACGGATCGCCGCGCATATCACTGCCCATTTTGTCGATCTCGTCGAGCAGAAACATCGGATTGGTATATTTGGCCTTTTTCATACGCTGGATAATACGGCCGGGCATGGAGCCAATATAGGTGCGGCGGTGGCCGCGAATTTCGCTTTCGTCGCGAACCCCGCCCAAGGATACACGCACAAATTCGCGCCCCGTAGCTTCGGCGATAGATTTACCTAGGGAGGTTTTACCAACGCCGGGCGGGCCAACCAAACACAAGATCGGGCCTTTCAATTTTTTCATGCGGGTCTGGACGGCCAGGTGCTCAATGATGCGCTCCTTAACCTTGTCCAGACCATAATGATCTCGGTCAAGAATGGTTTGCGCTTCGCCCAAATCCTTGCGCACCCGCTTTTTCTTGCCCCACGGCACAGACAAAAGCCAGTCGAGATAATTGCGCGACACATTGGCCTCAGCTGACATGGGCGACATTTGCGATAATTTTTTAAGCTCGGCCTTGGCTTTTTTGCGGGCTTCTTTGGAAAATTTGGTCTCGGTGATTTGTCCCGCCAGATCGGAAATTTCGTCAACCTCTTCCTCGCTCCCAAGCTCGGTCTTAATGGCTTTCATTTGTTCGTTGAGGTAATATTCGCGCTGGGTTTTTTCCATCTGGTGTTTGACCCGGCCCCGGATCTTCTTCTCGACTTTCAGAACGCTAATCTCGCCTTCCATGAGCGCAAACAGCAGCTCAAGGCGAGTGACAACACTAGTCTGGGCCAGCAATTTTTGTTTTTGGTCGATCTTTACGCCCAGATGCACGGCGATGGTATCTACCAATTTCCCGGGGTCTTGAATATCCGCCACCGCCGTTACAATATCTTCGGAGATTTTATTGTTTAGCTTCACATATTTTTTAAACTGATCGGACACACTGCGCACCAATATCTTGGTGTCTTTATTTGCTTTTCCCGTGGTTTTCAACGGTGTCAGTTCAGCCTCAAAATAGTCCGGATTATCGGTAAAATGAACGACTTTTGCCCGCAAACCGCCTTCGACCAAAACCCGCACAGTACCGTCTGGCAGTTTCAGCAATTGCAGAATTTTGGCAACACAGCCAATATCGTGAATGTCCTGGGTGTCCGGATCTTCGGTATTGGCACTTTTTGGGTCAGGAGCAGTATTTTCTTGTCCGACTTCATCACTTCTTCAAGGGCTTTGATGGACTTTTCGCGGCCAACAAATAACGGTACAACCATAAAAGGAAACACCACAATATCGCGTAAGGGGAGGACGGGTAATATTTGCGGTGTGTTTTGCGTATCGGTCATGCTGTTTCTTCATGTTAAATGTTTGGTATTCACCCGAATATGGGGAAGTTACACGCCCATATCAACCCATACATCTGTAGAAATGAATAAAATCATACACGAAGGTTATATTTGCCTCGCCGTGCTCACGACCCTGCCGGGCGCAAGGCAGCTAGCAAAGCTACCATTTCGCGATTGCCTTGTTGCTTTGCAAGAGAAATAGCGCTGTTGCCCAACCGATCTTTTCTGCCGACCTCTGCACCTTCGGACACGAGCCATTGCACTTGCTTTGTCCGCCCAAACAGCGCCGCCATCATCAATGCGGTTTGGCCGTTATTATTTACGGCATCAACGGCGCACTTATAATCCAGCAACTTACGCGCCATATCATCATGGCCGGCAAATGCTACGCCCATTTGTGCGGTATTACCCTTGCGGTCTGCGGCGCAAATATCTGCGCCGTGCGCCGCTAGATACGTAACGGTTTCAGCCTGGTTGTTATAGGCCGCCAAAATAAAAGCCGTATAGCCCTTTTTGTTGTGCGCTTCAATGGGCGCACCCGCCTCGATCAAACCTTGTAATATATCCACCCGGCCATTGCGGGCCGCATCGAAGTAAAAAGCGGCCAGTTTTTCGGGCGTATATGTTTCGCCGCTATGTGCATGCGTGGGCAATGTACTGGCGAGTAAGAAAACTATCGTCAGAAAATATTTCATAATACACCTCTTGTGAAAAAATGGCGCAACATTAGGGCGAATGTTGCGCCTCAGAATGACTGCGAGCTACTGCGAAGCCTCCTGAATACTGTTGGCGCGGCGCTTGACCGCTGTCAAATTGACGTTAACGGCTTTGGCCAGGCGCATACCGTAATCTTTGTCCGCTAGGAAAAAATGCGTCACCATGATTTGTTTCACTTCAGCATTTTTCACCTGCCCCAAATCACCCGCAAGATTGCTGATCAAATTGGTTTGTTGCCCAGCGTCCAAGGAGCGGTAAAATTCACCAGCCTGCTTGAACGGTGCTTTGATACGAATAGCCTTTTTCTCCGCCGTGCCGGTAATGACATAGGTCGCCGTGGTGATTTTTGCATTGTCAGAATAGGCATTGTCATTGCGCGTGCGCGATGGTTGATAATTCACATCTCCGCTTGGCTTGCCAAAGTTCAGTGCGCCGTCTTGGCTACCATTGCGGACCGTCACACGCGGTGCATTTACGGGCAACATCTGGTAATTGGTACCAACCCGGTAGCGCTGCGTATCAGAATATGAGAACAAACGCCCTTGTAAAAGCCGATCAGGCGAAGCGGCAATGCCCGGAACAAATACACCCGGTGAAAATGCGACTTGCTCCGTTGAGGCAAAGAAATTATCCGGCACTTTATTGAGGGTCATCGTGCCAATTTTGATAGTTTTGAACACTGAACCTGCCTCGGCCCAATCTTTCGTGGCATCAAAAGGATTGAAATCTAGCTTGCCAATATCTTTGGGGTCAAGGATGATCGCGTTCAAATCCCATTTGGGATATTTCCCGGCCGAAATATCGCCGTAGAGAGATTTGGTGGCAAAGTTAAACGGTTTGGCAGACGCCTCCGCAGCTGTAAGGGTTTTAACGCCTTGGCGACTTTTCCAGCGAAATTTGGCAAAGACCGTATCGCCGCTTTTGTTAATCAAACGCAAAGCATGCACAGAATTTCCGTCCATATATTGCAAGCCGGCAGGGGTGCCGAGGTCTGTATAAACCTGGGTGAGCATATTGGTCGATTCTGGAATATGGGAGAAAAAATCGAAAAACCGGTTCGGGTCTTGCTGATTGGTCACCGGGGAGGGTTTTAGGCTATGCACCATATCAGGAAATTTTATTGCATCACGAATAAAGAAAATCGGAAGATTATTGCCAACCAGATCCCAATTGCCTTGGTCCGTGTAAAATTTGGTGGCAAATCCGCGTGGATCGCGCAAAGCTTCAGGCGAACCTTTTGGGTGAATAACCGTGGACATCCGCACAAATACCGGCGTTTTTTTGCCCTTCTTCGCAAACAGGGACGCTGTGGTATAGTCACTAATTTCAGAATTTGTGACTACAAACTCGCCCTCTACACCGGTGCCGCGTGCATGCACGACCCGCTCGGGGATGCGTTCACGATCAAAGCGGGCCAGTTTTTCAATCAAGTGAAAATCTTCAAGCAAAACGCCGCCAAACTCACCTGCGGTTTTGGAATTTTGATTGTCAGAAACGGGCGCACCGGAATCCTGGGTTAGCTGTGGGTTTTGTGCAAATGCGCTCCCGCTTATCATTAAGGTGCTTATGGCTACCGTTATTAAAAAATTCGTTTTCATAGAAAATCTCCGCTTCAGTTTAACATTCAAAAGCACAAAGCGCGCTGATGTTGTTTCTCTATAGAGGCGGCGAATTTGAATTTGAAATTGGTAGTTACGATGTGATTTATCGGCGAAACCAATAAGTGTATGATTACAGCCCTAATGCCAAGTCATTATTTAGGCTCGGCGCAGAGGAAATGAGTTTGGCCAATGCGGCCAGACATGATTTGCGGGGAAAAGATTTTCGGAAAATTATCCGCACAACTCTTTGCGGCTTTGGGGAAAAATGCCTAAGGAAAGTCGAGCCTGTTTGATCATTCAGAGCGCCTGTGGCCAGTTTGGGCAAAAATGTATAGCCTCTGCCGGCGCGAACCAACTCAATCACGGTCTGTAGGCCCGCATCTCGTAAGTCCGCCTGCCCGCTTACGGCGTCGTTGTTTAGCTTGCAAAGCTCCAAGGTTTGATCGCGCAAGCAGTGGCCATCTGGCAATAACAGCAAATCTTCAGGGTTAATATCATGAGCCTCTATGCTGGATTTACGACTTAGGGGGTGGCCCTGCGGACATAAAAGCAGAAATTCTTCGCGGTACAACTCTATTTCTTCGATGTTCTCAGGCGGTATTTCTGTGGCGATTATGGCTGCGTCAATTGTAAAATTAGCCAACATTTCGTACAATGCCTCCGTCTTGTCCTCGTGTAGCGAAAGGGCCAATTTGGGATGATCCGCTAAGGCTTGGGCTAGAAAATGCGGGACAAGATAGGGAGCGATGGTCGGAATAATACCAAGCTTTACCTCCCCGCACAATATATCCGATTGGGCAGCGGCCAAATTTTCAATATTTTGCGCATGGGCCATGATCTGGCGGGCTTCGGCAATAATCTTCGCGCCGATGGGCGTGATATTGACACCGCGTGTGGTGCGTTCAAATATTGTGACCTGCAACCGTTCTTCCAGCTTTTTGATCTGGCCGCTCAGTGTTGGTTGGGAAATAAAAACCGCATCAGCCGCCTTGCCAAAATGCTGATGATCCGCCACCGCTACAAGATATTTCAGGTCTTTTAAATTCATGATAGCTCATATTATAATCATTCTAAAATTAAAAGATACGAAATAATGTAGAGGCGTCCATTGATTAAAGACTTCCGATTAATATAGCTAAACCACCATACTTCCGCCGCAAAACAGAGGCCGAAATATTACTTATTTGAACCAGACTATGAGCAGGGTCTTCAAGAAGCTTTACCGGCCTTTTTGCCCTCTTTGGTGTAGATCAACAGCGGCTTGGCACTACCGTTCACCACTTCTGCATTGATCACAACCTCTTCGACGCCGTCATAAGTTGGCAGATCATACATGGTATCGAGCAAAATACTTTCCATAATGGAACGTAAACCCCGCGCCCCTGTTTTGCGCTTAATAGCCCGCTTGGCAATGGCTTTGAGGGCGCCCTCGTTAAAGCTGAGGCGAACATTTTCCATATCAAACATAAGTTGATATTGCTTGACCAAAGCGTTTTTTGGTTGACTTAAAATCGTCACCAAAGCCGCCTCGTCCAAATTGGTCAAAGTGGCAATAACAGGTAAACGGCCTACAAATTCCGGGATAAGCCCGAATTTCACCAGATCCTCAGGTTCTATCCCCTGCAGGATTTCGCCCGTATTGCGGTCGTCCAACTCTTTAAGATCACCGCCAAACCCGATGCTGACATTACTGCCCCGGGCCGCAATAACCTTTTCAAGCCCGGCAAATGCGCCGCCGACCACAAACAATATATTGGTGGTATCCACCTGTAAAAATTCCTGCTGCGGGTGTTTGCGCCCGCCTTGGGGTGGTACGGAAGCAATTGTGCCTTCCATGATTTTCAAAAGAACTTGCTGCACGCCCTCGCCCGAGACATCACGGGTGATGGAGGGATTGTCAGACTTGCGGCTAATTTTATCAACCTCGTCAATATAGACAATGCCGCGCTGGGCCCGCTCCACATTATAATCAGCGGATTGCAACAATTTGAGGATAATATTTTCAACATCTTCGCCCACATAACCCGCTTCGGTCAAGGTGGTCGCGTCCGCCATGGTGAACGGCACATCCAAAATCCGGGCCAACGTTTGCGCCAGCAATGTTTTACCACAACCGGTCGGACCAACCAGAAGGATATTTGATTTCGCCAATTCAACATCATCGGCCTTGCCTGCATAATTCAGGCGTTTATAATGGTTGTGGACGGCCACAGACAACACCCGCTTGGCATGGTCTTGTCCGATAACATAATCATCAAGCGTGTCGCAAATTTCCTGAGGTGTCGGTACACCCTCTTGGTTTTGGGAAATACTGGCCTTGCCCTCTTCGCGGATAATATCCATGCAAAGTCCGACACATTCATCACAAATGAACACGGTCGGGCCTGCAATCAATTTGCGAACCTCATGTTGGCTTTTGCCACAAAAGGAGCAATATAAAGTGTTTTTTGCGTCTGTGCCGCCTGATTTACTCATTCGTACTTCCACTTCTGTTGTTGTTTTTCCCGGTCACTCGCTTACGCTCGCTCCACGCCTCTTGTTGTTTTTCCCGGTCACTCGCTTACGCTCGCTCCACGCCTCTTGTTGTTTTTCCCGGTCACTCGCTTACGCTCGCTCCACGCCTCTTGTTGTTGCTGTTCATCGTTTTTGTCATAAACTAGCCGATTTGCAAATCTGTTTTGCAAGAGACATGCCGAGATATATCTTAATAACTGTTCTAAAATACAACAATTTCATTACAAATAGCTTATTAAATCCCACTTAGAAACATTTTTTCGCATATTCTCTGACCAACTGGCTATTTTGCGTCCGCTCTTGAGGTGTAAACATGGTCAACAATACCAAATTTCAGCGCATCCTCCGAGGTCATAAAGAAATCCCGATCCAGTGTCTTTTCAATGGTCGCATATTTTGGCCCGTATGTTTCACATAAATCTCGTTAAGGCGTTTCTTAAGGGCCAAAATATCATTAGCATGGCGCTGAATGTCCGAAGCCTGACCGCGAAACCCGCCGGACGGTTGATGTACCATAACACGAGCATTTGGCAGGGCGACGCGCATGTCTTTGTGGCCAGCGCACAACAGCAGCGACCCCATGGATGCAGCCTGGCCCGTACACACGGTCGATACCGGGGATTTAATATATTGCATAGTGTCGTAAATCGCCAAGCCGGAGGTGACAATACCGCCGGGCGAATTGATATACATATATATCTCTTTTTTCGGGTTTTCCGATTCCAAAAACAAAAGTTGCGCCGTAATCGACATAGCCATGGCATCATCAACCGGCCCGGTTAAAAATATAATCCGGTCTTTGAGTAGGCGCGAATAAATATCAAAGGCCCGCTCGCCCCGGCTGGTTTGTTCAATAACGGTGGGAACGAGATAGGAAGTTGGTTCAGAAAAGTCGTGCATAATTTCATCCAAAGTTTTTTCGTTGTCCTGCGACAACATTATATGGTTCGTCCCTACAATCGCGGGGAATAGTTACCTCAATGTGTATATTATCAAATAAATTTCAAGAGGGCGGGGAAATTGCAATCCCTCTCCCCGGTTTACACCGCAAGAGTACTCCCAAGGGATCGCGGGGGAGGCGAATTTACAACGGTCCAGTCAATCGAAACCCAAAACCAAGCTACTCAAATGCGTCTTCTTTGAACAACTCGTCGCGGTCAACTTTTTTGTCTGTGATTTTCGCAGTTTCGATGATTAGATCGACCACTTTTTCCTCAAAAATAGGTGCGCGTAATTGTGCGACCGCATCAGGGTTTTTCTGGAAAAATTCTAAAACTTGCTGCTCTTCGCCGGGATAACGGCGCGCTTCGGCGACCATGGCTTGTTGCAATTCTTCATTCGTAATCTGAATTTCAGCCTTGGCACCCATTTCGGCCAAAACCAAACCAAGGCGCACGCGGCGCTCGGCGATTTTTTTATAATCAGCCTTTAGCTTTTTGTCGGATTTCTTGGCATCATCTTCGTCGAGCTGCCCGGCTTCTTTTTCCTGCTCAACCTGTTTCCAGATATTTGAAAACTCGGCTTCCACCATATTGGGCGGCAAATCAAAATCGTGTTTTGTATCAAGATCATCCAAAATAGCCCGCTTAAGCTTCATGCGCACCTGGGTTTCAAGTTCGCTTTCGGCTTGCTTGCTCACCACATCTTTGAGGCCTGCAAGATCGTCAAAACCAAATTTCTTGGCCAATTCATCGTCGAGCTCGGCCGGCTTGGCCCCTTGCACTTCCAAAACCTCGGTTTCGAACACGGCTTCTTTATTGGCCAAATCCTCGACTTGGTATTCTTTGGGGAAGGTCACCGTCACATCAAGCTTGTCGCCTGCCTTGGCGCCAATCAACTGTTCTTCAAATCCGGGAATGAAACTGTTTGAACCCAGAACCAATTGATGTCCCTCCATAGCCCCGCCGTCAAAAGCGTCACCGTCCACACGGCCAACAAAATTGATCAGCACCGCATCATCTTTTTTGGCTTTTGCGGTCTTGGCTTTTTTCTTGTAACTAAGCTGATCCTTGGTCAATTCGGCCAAACGCTCATCCACATGTTCGTCGGTTAAATCACAGCCAAGACGGGTGAATTTTAGGGTCTTGGGATCGACGGGCTCAAATTCAGGAATAGTTTCCACTGCAATGGTGTATTGCAAGTCGGCCTTGCCGCTCGTGACTTCGGCGCCATTAGCCCTAAGTTCGATTTTAGGCTGTCCGGCAGGGCGGATTTTATTCTCGTCCAAAGTATTTTGGGTTGTCTGTGTAACCACCTCTTGCACCACATCATTCATAATGCTCTGGCCGAACATTTTGCGGATATGGGTGATGGGGACTTTGCCGGGGCGAAAGCCTTTAAGGCTGACTTTCGGCTGCATTTCTTTGATTTTAGCCGCCAGTTTTGTTTCCAAATCAGCCTTGTCTACCGTGATTTCAAAAGTGCGGGAAAGCCCTTTAGGTTTTAATTCTTTAACGTTCATGTCCATATCCAAATGTGTTCGTGTGCTGCTCAATATCTCGCCTATGGGCAGCTTGTATGTCTAAAATAACTAAAACCGGGCCTTGGTGCGAGTTTGGGGCCGAGTTTGTGCCGCGCCTTATGTCATGCCTTAACACAATGTGCAACGGGGTTTTTACCCATTTACAATTTGGGTGCATATGCCACAAAGACCCCTAAAACAGGCTATGAGACGACGATTATGGATTTTATCCCCGAAGGCAGTATGTGGCTTGTCTATCTGGCCCTGTTTATCGGGCCATTTGTGCAAGAAGATACCGCCGTAATCGGCGCGGCCCGTCTGTCTTTGTCCGCGTCCCACCCTTGGTTAGCCGTATATGTCGCCGTTTTAGCCGGGTTGATTACCAGTGATTCGTGGAAATACTGGCTCGGTTGGGCCGCTAAACATCACGGTTGGGCTAAAAAATTCGCCGAGCGCGAGCGCGTCACCAAAATGAAACACGCCGTTCTAAACAATGCCGTAAAAACCTTGGTCACGGTGCGCTTCCTGCCCATGGCCCGCATTCCCACATACTTGGCCACCGGATTTTTCGGCGTGAATTATCTTAAATACTGGCTGTCCATAGCCTTTTCAGGTTTTTTATATGTGAGCGTCATTTTCACAGCCTTTCATTTGCTCGGCGAAGTCTTGGGCGAGCGGCTAAAATCCTACATACCATTTGTGGCGGTCGGTTGGGTGGTGACTTTGCTGGGCGTGCTGTTTTTACAAAAACGTTTTTGGCGAAAAACACAATAATCCGAAAATTCACTGCACTTTCCTTCCCCCGTAAAAATGGGGGAAGGAATTACACGCCAACCCCCTATACATCCTAGCCAAACCCGTATACCCTCCCCCTATGCAATTGATTATTCACATACCTTTAGCACAACATGTCTTGCGCCACTGGCTAACCGGGCACGCCTAGCACCTCTCTCTTTTTTTGCTTTAACAACAATTTGGAGAGACTTATGGATAAGAAACATTATTTGGAAATACTACGCGGGGCCGGCAAGCTGGACTACGAAATTTATTTAAACACCGAGCAATTACTGGCTTGCCAAAAAGAACCGGACGAGCTTTGTAACCCCGACGAGCTGATGTTCATGATTGTACACCAGATCGAGGAATTGTGGATGAAGCTCATGGCCACCACATTGCTTGAAATCAACGACGAAATGCTGGCAAGGCGCAGCTATAAAGTCCTGACACTGTTTAGGCGCGTCGAAATGTGCCAGGAAATGATGACCCAGCAATTGCGTCTTTTGGAAACCATGTCACCAAAAGATTATCAGGAAATCCGGCTTTTGCTCGGCAACGGGTCGGGGCAGGAAAGCCCGGGGTTTCGGGTTTTGCTGAAAATGCCTGCGGATATTTGGGCGACATTTGCCAAAATATATCTGGAGGGCGGCACCAACAACCTTGAGCAGATTTATGACAGCGAATACGACCACGGCGACGCTTATATGGTAGCGGAAGCTTTGGCCGAATTTGACGAACAGTTCCAGAAATTCCGCCATTCCCATATGCAGTTGATCTACCGCTCAATCGGCGTCAATGCCAATTCGCTCAAAGGCCGTTCGGTGGAAATTCTGCGAACCGGAATGCGGCAAAAATTCTTCCCGGACTTATGGCAAATCCGGGCCGATATGACCGACAGATGGGGCGGAACCTACGGCAAGACCCGCGACAAGCTAGACCCGAAAGCCAAACCATAAATGCACAAGCACTACCACGTCCCGAAAACCTATTTTCTCACCCACAGTGTCGGATGCTTGCCAAAGCAAACTAGCAGTGATGTGGCCAATAGCTTTTTGGGGCCGTGGCAGGCTTTAGGCGGCAATGCCTGGCCGGACTGGCTAGGTATCATTGATGATTTTCGCGCTAGTACTGGCGCAATTCTGGGCGTTGACGGGGACACGATCTGTCCCCAAATCAATGTCTCCAGCGCCTTGACTAAAATCATCTACGGCCTTCCCATCAATCCAAAACGCAATGTGATTTTACTCTCGGAACAAGACTTCCCGACCATAGGCTTTGCCCTCAAACAAGCCGAGCGGGCCGGGTATCAACTGAAATTTATCACCGGCGATATTACGGACGCGCAGGTCTGGGCCGATGCAATGGACAACACCGTCGCCGTCGCCCATATCACCCATGCCCTGTCCAACACCTCGCATCTGTTGCCAGTTGCCGACATCTGCAAAACCGCCAAAGCATCGGGCATCATCACCATCGTCGACATCGCCCAATCGGTCGGCATTGTCCCCATACATATCCCCGACTGGCAAGCGGATTTTGTGATCGGCACCAGTGTCAAATTTATGTGCGGCGGGCCGGGGGCTTGTTTTATGTACGCCGCCCCGGACATCATACCGAATTGCCGTCCCGTAGATGTGGGCTGGTTCTCCCATGAAAACCCGTTTGAAATGGATATACACGATTTTCGCTACGCCGATGATGCCATGCGGTTTTTTGGCGGCACCCCCTCCCCGGCCCC
This sequence comes from Alphaproteobacteria bacterium, assembly GCA_024278855.1. Taxonomy (GTDB): domain Bacteria; phylum Pseudomonadota; class Alphaproteobacteria; order Caulobacterales; family Maricaulaceae; genus Robiginitomaculum_A. The sequence goes on from JAJRSJ010000021.1 coordinate 26,836, forward strand.
CTTTGCCGCCGCTTTGTCGGCCCAAAAACTGCTCAATAAACCCGGTATTGCCGCCGCCCATGCACATGTGCAAGTCATATTGGACAAATTGATTACTGGTCTGGACGACAAGGTTTTGGTTTCGCCGCGCAGTGCTACCAAGCGCGGCGGCACATTGGTCATTGCACCCAAAACCGTCAGCAATTAACGAAAGCCCTGAACGCCGCCAATATTTTATTTGACGAACGCGCCGAAGGTTTCCGCTTTTCTTTTCATCACTACACAAGCAAACAAGATGTAATGACGCTCAATAACGTGTTAAGCGAATTGTAAATACTGCTCGCTTTTGCGGCGCACCTCTATTAAGCATTAGGAAAACCTTTGGGGAAATTATGGAAAAATATATTGGTATTTTAGGTGTCGTGGTTTTGCTTGCAATCGCTTACGGGTTTTCAAGCAACCGAAAACATATTAACCCGCGCACTATATTTTCCGCACTTGCTTTGCAATTCGCTATTGCTTTGTTCGTGTTCAAAACGCCCTGGGGCAAAGTGGTTTTGGAAAAAGTCACCTTTTATATTGAGCATGTTCTCAATTATTCCATGAAAGGCATCGGGTTTATCTTTGGCGACTGGGCCAATAGCGGCAATGTTATGCTGAGTTTCGCCACCGTAGTTTTGCCGGTGATTATCTTTGTCGGTGCCTTGATGACCGTGTTGTTTCATTTGGGCATCATGCAACTCATCATGCGCGGGCTTGGCTTTGTGTTGCGTAAAACCATCGGCATTAACGGTATTGAAGCCATTGCCGCCAGTATGAATATTTTTGTTGGCCAGGATAGCGCCCCCTTTGCGGTGCGGCCTTATCTGGAAACCATGCCGAGATCGACCTTGTTTTTGATTATGGTCACAGGCATGGCCACTATCGCCGGCTCTATTTTGGCCGGTTTAATGGCTTTGGGCGTTGACGGGCAAAGCTTGATCGTCGCCAGTTTCATGGGCGCGCCGGGCGGTATTCTTATGGCCAAAATGCTGATGCCCAGCGACCCGGCGGACGCGGATACGACACCTGAAAACATCGACATTCAAACCACCAAACATTCCAATGTCATCGAAGCCGCTGCCGTGGGCGCGTCCGAAGGTGTCAAACTGGCCATCACCATTGGCGCCATGTTGATCGCCTTTATCTCGCTCATTGCGCTTCTCAACGGTATATTAGGCGGTGTTGGCGCTTGGTTCGGCTTTGACGGCTTGACCTTCCAAAGCCTGCTTGGGCAAATTTTCAGACCCTTGATGTTTGTCGTCGGTGTGCCGTGGGCCGAGGCCGGAATTTCCGGGACATTATTCGGCGAAAAACTGGTCCTAAACGAATTTGTCGCTTACTCGACCTTCGTGGAAATGGACAAAACCGCCGTGTTGGAGACGGGCAAAGCCTTGCTGAGTGACCGGGCCAACAAAATCACTACAATTGCCCTGTGCGGTTTCGCCAATTTCTCCTCCATAGCCATTGTCATTGGCGGGGTCGGCACATTGGCACCCGGACGCCGCAGTGAGTTAGCCTCATTTGGTCTGAAAGCCGTACTGGCCGCCTCAATGTCCAATCTACTAAGTGCAGCAATTGTCGGCTTGATGCTTTAGGCTTAGAACCTAGGCCCAGAACCTAGGATCAGGGCCTAACGCCTTTCCAAAAATTCACAAACCAGGCCTTTAATTATACACGCACCGTCCTATATGTAAGCTTCATGCCTTTATAGTGGACAGCTTTGGAGAATGTTTTGTCAAAAGATACATCAAAGACCATTAAAAAAACCGCCATCAAGAAGACGGCAAAGACCAAATTGAAAGCCGGTAAAACCACGGGCAATATGAGCCTGTCGGTTGCCCTGTCGCCGGAGCAGGGATTGTCGAGCTATCTTAACGAAATTCGCAAATTCCCCATGTTGGAGCGCGACGAGGAATTTATGTTGGCCAAACGCTGGGTCAAACACCAGGACAGCTCGGCGGCGGAAAAAATGGTAACATCGCATCTACGGCTCGTCGCCAAAATTGCTATGGGCTATAGGGGTTACGGCCTCCCGATCGGCGAAGTGATTTCCGAAGGCAATGTCGGACTGATGCAGGCGGTTAAAAAATTCGATCCCGATAAAGGCTTTCGCCTCTCCACCTATGCCATGTGGTGGATCCGCGCCGCTATTCAGGAATATGTTTTGCGGTCATGGTCTTTGGTCAAAATGGGCACCACGGCGGCCCAAAAGAAATTATTTTTCAATCTGCGCCGCATGAAAGGCGAAATGAAAGCCATTGATGACGGGGATTTGCACCCGGATCAGGTTAAAAAAATCGCCACACGTCTGAATGTCAAAGAGGCAGAAGTGGTCTCCATGAACCGCCGTATGGGCGGGGGCGGCGATGCGTCCCTCAATGTAAAAATTGGCGGCGAAGACGGCGGCGGGGAATGGCAAGATTGGCTGGAAGACGACAATTATATCAGCCAGGAAACAGTGGTCGGTAATTCCCAGGAACATGATGCACGCATGGAACTTCTGAAGGATGCTATGAAAGATTTGAACGCGCGTGAGCAGGACATTCTCACCCAACGCCGCCTGTCCGATAAACCAAAAACTCTGGAAGAATTAGCCGGCGTTTACAAAGTTTCCCGCGAGCGCATCCGCCAAATTGAAGGCCGGGCGTTTGAAAAACTACAAGCCGCCATGCTCGCCGCCGCCCAAAGTGCAGGTCTGGCTGAAACGGGTTAAGCGGGTTAAGCGGGTTTGGGCTTTGCCTTTTTATTGGGGTTGGGTTTTGGTGTCGGGGTTAGCTCTTCCAATATAGCCTTCAGCCCTTCCGGGTTTTTGATGTTTAAATCCCTTTGCGGGAATGCGACCTCGATACCGCCGTCGCGCAAAGCCGCGTCCAAAGCCATATGAAGCTCATGGGAGACAATAAATCTCTGGGTAAAATCACGCAAGAAAGTCCGCAATTCGAAATCCAGCGTGCTATCACCAAAGCCCAAAAACAACACTCTCGGTTCGGGGTGCTCAAGCACATTCGGATTTTTCTTAATGGTCTCCAGCATGATACTGTGGGCTTTGTGCGTGTCCGATCCGTAAGCAATCCCGACCTTGATGATCAGGCGCGTGACCGGATTATCCAAAGTCCAATTGACGACTTGCTGGCTGATCAACTCTTGGTTCGGGATTAAAATTTCCCTGTTATCTAAATCCAAAAGTGTGGTGGCCCGGATTTGGATACGGGTAACGGTACCGCTAATGTCGCCTATGGTGATATAATCGCCTATCCTGACCGGGCGTTCAAACAATATAATGAGACCTGAAATAAAATTCCCAAAAATTGCTTGCAAGCCGAAACCGATACCAACACCGAGCGCCGCGACAACCCATTGTAACTGCGACCATTGTGTCCCCAATTTGTCAAAAGCCACCAACACCCCGATGATAAAAATTATATAGCCAAGCACCGTGACAATAGCAAAACGGGAGCCTTGTGCCATTTTAAAGCGCTTGAGAACAAACATTTCCAAAAACCCCGGCAGGTTACGGGCCGCCAACCATGTGATCAAACCAATACCGAGGGCCTGCATGACATTCCATAATGTGATCGAAATTTTTTGCATTCCGGCACCTGCGGACGCGTCCATATAAGACCATAATTTCACCTGATCAAACACCGAAAGCGCCGGCAATATTTTGCCCCAAAGCGCCCATAGCACCACGATTGTCGCCACAAATACGACCACATCGACCAATTGTTGGGATTGCCGGTTGATGGTTTCCAGATCAATACTGGCCGTGTCCAGTTTCGGAACCGGTATTTCGCCGCGCTCTTCGGCGGCCGCCTTGTCCATGCGTTCTTTTACGGCCCGGTCACGGCGCTCCCGGGCTTGCTCTAATGCCAGACGGCGCTGTGCAATCACGACCGACCGCCGCATGAGCCCGTGGATTAGATAGGCACCGAGCAAAGTACAAAATGTGGCAAAAAACCTCCCCATCAGCAAAAGTGCAGTTTCAAAATAACCAAGCGCGGCGACGATAGCCAAGCCTACGGGCACGAAAACCGCCAAACCAAGTAGCCATCTTTCATTACGCAGGTAAAATCCTTCGGCTTGAATATTGCGCTTGATATAGCTTTTGGAGCGCGCCCGGGCTATTTTAAATGAGAACCAACTCACACCAAAAGCGCCGAGCATAAATCCGAAAACGCCAAGAACTGCAATACCGGAATCAAACTCCAACCCGTCTCTAGTCAAACTGACCAAAAACACACTCACCCCAATGATCGGTAATAAAGGGAGTGTGTAGGTTTCGAGCCGGGAGCGCAATTGTTTGTCGACCCGAAAATGCAGATCAAACAAGGCGCCCTTGGCGCTCCATGCCCGCAAGGATAAAAGCACAAAAACCGGAATTGCGGTCACAAAAAACGTCCGTTCCAAGGCCTGAACAAAACTGGAATTAGTTTCCGACATAGCAAAAACCATACCCAAGATTATGAGAACCCCGGTTGGAATTGCGGCACGAGACAGACCGTCAAACATGGCCAGAGGTGTTAAGCCAAACCCGTCTTTTTGCACCCGGCTAACCCGCGCGGACATATTGGCCATAATCGGCTTGAGCCGTTCGCCGAGCGCATAAAGCGCCGCCAGTAAACCTAAAGATAAAAACACCAAAAAATACACATTTTTCAACCCGCTAACAAAGGATCGCCCACTCGCCCCAAGGTTTGCCGCCGTAAAGGTTTGGCGAACCCCCTGCACCAGTTTTTTAGGCCATGCCAAACTAATGGTTTGCGTGCTTGGCAACCACAGCAATCGACTATCCAGTAATTGGCCCAAGTTTTTAACCTCGAACAATAATTTATTGTGAAGGGCATTGACCTCCTCAAGTTTTCGCGCCCGCAAAGACGTAATCGCCGCCAATTCGCTTAAATGCCCGCGCCGGCTATCATAGGCCCGCTGCAAATGTTCAATATCGGTTTCGGTTAATGGTGGGCTTTCTGCATTCTCCATATCATAAACCTGCTTGAGGGCCTCAACATCCAATGAGCTTGCCAAAAATATCCCGAGAGCTTCCTGATTGGTAATTTTTTGAAACAGGACGTCTTGTAAATCAATTTCGCGGGCTTTTATGGCTTGTGCGATCAGGGCAATATTGGGCTGGTTCTTGCGCAATGACCGTAAATGTTCCCCGTAAGCTTGGCTAACTTTCTTGCTCCCCAAAATTTGATCCGTTACATTTTTGTCAAGCTGCACCTGTTGCAATTGGATGCCTATGCCTCTTTCCACATTCGGCAAATTACCCTCCGACAGGGCTATTTTGTAATTTCTGGCAGCCAGTTCGACATTCGCGTTTGCATAGTCCTGCACCAAAGCATGGTCTTCTAAAAACTCCTCGGCTTCATTTTTGGCATCTTCCAAACGCAAAAGAGCATCATCCGTGCGGGCCGAACCGGTGCGCGCACTCAGCGCCGATACCAGATCGCTTGATTGGGTAATCAACGCTGCCGTATAGCTGATCTGTTTATCCAAAATCGTCCGCCGCGCCCCGATGCTGGCAATTTCTTGCTCCAATGCCCGTTTTTTTTGCCTGTCCGCATAAAAACTGGCCCGGCTAAGGGCCAAGACGGCACTATCGAGCGGGGCCGGATTTTCGCTAGTTTGGTTTTTCAAAGTCGCGGCCCGCTCCGCAATGGCTTGATCCAAATTGGCGATTTCTGCCAATGCCTGGGCCGGGCGGCTGTCCAAGGTTTGTTGGTCTACATCATATTGGCTTCTCAGGCCGCGAAATGTCGAAAGTTTGGCTTGTTCAGCAACCAGACTTTGTTCCAGTTCCTGCACGCTTTTACCTTCATACTCGCCCATCAATTTATCCCGGGAACGGCGCAAGGCTTTGCGCACATCTGTGGTTTCGTGTTCCAGATTATCTATGAGCTCGGGGGCGTTATCTTGTTGGTCTTTGAAGGTTTTGGCGCGGGCCTGATTGGCTTTTCCCTCAGCCAGTTTCGTGAGTGCCGTCTTGTACAGGTTTATAATTTGCTCTTTTTCCTCGGCGGCAATATCTACCGAATTTTCTACGGCTTTAATCCGGGCATTGATGTCGTTTTCGCTAAATGGTAATTGTATCGGGGCTTGTTGAGGTGTGGCTTGGCCAAATGCGGGCGTAGATATCCAGGCACATGCCAACAGCATGGTCACAAAAATAACAATAAGCTTGCGTGCAAACATTTAGCCCCTTTCTTTATTCATGCCTACATTAACTAGGGATTGGTAAAATAATAGTGATTAAACGTAAATTTGCGTTTAAGCTGGTTTTCTCTTGGCAAAACTCATTCGAAGCCGCATATACACTTTTTTGCATATCAAACTGGAGCCTATCATGAGACAAGCCGTTATCGTATCCACCGCCCGCACCCCCATTGGCAAAGCGTATAGAGGCGCGTTTAACGCCACCCCGTCCCCGACCATGACCGGACACTGTATTGACGCGGCGGTGAAACGCGCCGGACTTGAGGGCGGCGAAGTGGATGATGTGATTATCGGCTGTGCCATGCAACAAGGTGTACAAGTGACCATTGGGCGAAATTCCGTTTTGGCCTCGTCCCTGCCCGTCACCGTCTCGGCCCAAAGCGTTGACCGTCAATGCTCCTCCGGCATGATGGCTATTGGTATCGCCGCCAAGCAAATCATTTGCGACGGCCAACAGATCGCCATTGGCGGCGGTGTTGACAGTATCTCCATGGTTCAGACGGCGGAAATGCGCTACGCCGTTGACCCAACCGTTCTTAAAAACCACCCCAACGCCTACATCCAAATGATCGACACGGCGGAACTTGTTGCCAAGAAATACGGCGTTAGTCGGGACGCCATGGACGAATACGCGGCCCAGAGCCAAAACCGCACCCACGCCGCCCAGGAAGCCGGAAAATTCGACGATGAAATTGTACCGCTCACGGCAACTATGAAAATTCAAAACAAAGAGACAGGCGAAATTTCCGAAGCGAAGTACACTCTGGACAAAGACCAGGGCAATAGACCCGGCACCACCGCCGAAGGCCTGTCCGGTCTCAAACCCGTGCGCGGGCCTGATTTCACCATCACCGCCGGTAATGCCAGCCAGCTTTCGGACGGTGCTTCGGTCAGCGTTCTGATGGAAGCCGGCGAAGCCGAAAAACGCGGACTGGAACCGCTCGGCATATATAGGGGCATGGCCGTCGCCGGACTAGAGCCAGAAGAAATGGGCATAGGCCCGGTGTTCGCTATCCCCAAATTGCTAGCCGCTAACGGGCTGAAAATGGACGATATCGATCTATGGGAGCTGAACGAAGCATTCGCCGTGCAGGTCATATACTGCCGCGATAAATTAGGCATCCCCAACGAAATCATGAACGTAAACGGCGGCGCCATAAGCATCGGCCACCCATATGGTATGAGCGGCGCAAGAATGGTCGCGCATAGCTTAATCGAAGGCAAAAGACGCGGCGCGAAATATGTTGTGTCAACAATGTGCGTAGGTGGTGGTATGGGGGCTGCAGGCTTGTTTGAGGTTGTTTAGACCGTTTGGAAAATCTGATAACCATCTATTCCTCACGATATTCATGACTCTATTTTAATGGTGACAGCACTTAAATAATGTGTTTTAACGCTTATATAATAAATATATGCGAATAAATTGCACAAACGGAGCTTAGGGAGCGCTATGTTAATTGAATTTTCAGTGGAGAATTTTCGATCCTTTGCTGAAAAGCAAACATTTTCAATGGTGCCTGCCGTTGGTTCAAGCCGTATCCATAGTCTCGACAATAACTTTTACCCAGAAGTTTTGAAAGTATCAGCCATTTATGGGGCGAATGGTTCTGGAAAATCTAATCTTGTTGATGGTTTGAGTTATTTTCAGCATGTTTTAAGGCGGAGTGCAAAACTTAATTCCACCGACAGCGTTGCATATGATCCACATGTCCTTGATAGGTATTATCGGCACAGCCCATCACGTTTTGAAATCACTTTCTTTTATGAAAAACAATTTTGGCGCTACGGCTTTAGTGTGACCGCCACACAAGTTCACGAAGAATGGCTTTATGTTCGCAAAGAAAACCCTGGCTCACGGGAACGGCATTTGTTTAAAAGAACCGTGGATGAACCAGTTTTTCTGCATGCTTCGCTAAATAGATATAAAAAATTTCTGAATGAGGATATGAACCCCAACCAGCTTTTGTTATCCAAACTTGATCAGAGCAACGCGGAACTTGTAAAGCCCGCTTTTCGCTGGCTTGTTTTTTACTTGCGCCCCATTGGCAGGTTGGATAGCGGTTACCAGTCAGTTACCGCGGAGAAATGCTTGGAGCCGACGTCAAGAAAAGCAGTCGTCGAGTGTTTGCAGTCAGTCGCTATTGATCTAATGAGCATCCATGTTGATGTTGACAGACGTGAATATAGTCCCGAAAATCTTAAAAAGATGTTCGAGAGGAACGTATCTAATACTGGCACATTCAGCATTGTAGATGACAAGCTTGTAACTCATGATATTTCTTTTATTCATCAATCTCGGCAAAAGAACGATGTTTCCATCAGTCTAAGCGAAGAATCAACTGGCACACAAAATTTATTTGCTTTAGCAGGTCTCCTCCTTGATGCTTTAGAGCATGGTTTGACGTTCATCGTGGACGAGCTAAACCAAACGTTCCACACCAAGGCATTAGAGCAAATTATCAGCTTGTTCTATAGTGATGAGGTAAATACTAATGGCGCACAGCTCATTTTCACATCCCATGATACGGCGATTATGGATATGATGGAGCGCGACGAACTCTGGCTTGTTGACAAGGATTCAAACGGCGCCTCCAAACTATTCAGTATTGCAGACTTTGGCACGATTAGACAAGGTGGTGCGCGAAGGCATGAAGCATTTGGAAGGCGTTACCTTGCTGGACGATATGGAGCACTTCCTGATATTGATCCCATCGGCGCTATCAGTGCGCTAAAGAAAAGCCAAATGCGGCGCGATGAAGAATTAAATTAGGCCTATGGCACGCCGCAGACCGAGAAATCAACGCCAAGAAAAACCCTTGCTTTTGATATTGTGTGAAGATCAGGGGGGCGTCAAAACTTATATTGAACAAATAGCCAAAAGCATTTTACTTAGGAGTGCAATAGCGGTCGATATTCAAGGCATCGGAGAGGGACCGGGCAAACTCTACCAATATGCCAATATGGCGCTGAGGGGAAGCTCACGCAAATTTCCAAATAAAGCAGACATGGTATTCCTAGTGTTCGACAAAGATCGGCATGAAAGCTTTGATGAAGTGCTTGTGAAATCAAAAAATCATGACCGTATTCATTTATTTGCCAGTATACCCTGCATTGAAATGTTTTTTATCCTGCACTTTCAATATTGTTCAATGCCTGCAAATTGTTATGATGATTTATTGGGAGTGCTAAAGGCTATCCCAGAATTTAAAAAATATAACAAAGGAAGTGGTTCGGTGCCCGTAGCAAAAATGCGAGACATTCAAGCAGATGCTTTGGTAAATACAGATAGATTGAGAACCGAACGTCGTAAAACCAGAAGCAAAAACCCCATGACCGATATGGATATTTTTATTGAATTTCTAGAAGACATAGCAACTAATGGTTTAGTCAACATTATTGGCAATAATGACCAAAAATTTCTACATAACGACCCCTAACCTCACCCCAAAACGCTATCTGCCTCCACATACGCCAAGCCAAGCGCCTCTCCCACAGCCGCATAGGTCAACTTACCCTCCGCCACATTCAACCCATTTTTCAAATGCGCATTATCGCGCAGGGCTTGCTTCCAGCCTTTGCCCGCAATATTTAATGCGTGGTGCAATGTGACTGCGTTTAGGGCGTAGGTGCTGGTTCTGGCGACGGCGCCGGGCATGTTGGCTACGCAGTAGTGGACTATGTCGTCTACGATATATGTCGGGTCGGCGTGGGTTGTGGCTTTGGAGGTTTCGAAACAACCGCCTTGGTCGATGGCCACATCAACCAGAACCGCGCCCGGCTGCATGGTTTTTAGCATGGCACGGGTAATCAATTTTGGCGCGGCGGCGCCCGGTACCAACACGGCACCAATCACCATGTCGGCGGTTTTGATCAGTTCCGTCAGCACGGCAGGGGTGGAGCGCACGACTTTTGCGGACGCTCTGAAATAATTGGACACTTGCTCCATGACATCCGGACTGCGGTCAAGAATGGTCACATCAGCTTGCAGGCCCACGGCCATTTGCGCCGCGTTAAAGCCGACAACCCCGCCGCCGATGACCACGACTTTGGCCGGAGCAACCCCCGGAACCCCGCCGAGCAATACGCCGCGCCCGCCGTTGGATTTCTCTAGCGCCGTCGCGCCCGCCTGCACCGACAAACGCCCGGCCACCTGGCTCATGGGTTTGAGCAGCGGCAAATCGCCGCCGTCGCTGGTCACGGTCTCGTAGGCAATGCCGATACAGCCGGATTTCAGCAGTGCCTTGGTCTGTTTTGGGTCGGGTGCCAAATGCAAATATGTGTACAGAATTTGCCCCTCGCGCAGCATTTTGCACTCGGTAGGTTGCGGCTCTTTGACCTTAACAATCATATCAGCACGGGCAAATATTTTTGCTGCCGATTTGGAGACAGTGGCTCCAGCGGCGCGGTACGCCCAATCGTCTGCCCCGATACCGTTCCCGGCACCAGCCTGCACAACGACCTTATGGCCAGCGGCCACAAGCTCCGATACACTTTCCGGCGTCAAGCCAACCCGGTATTCATGGTTTTTAATCTCTGTTGGCACACCGATAAGCATGTGCATCTCCTCTTGATTTATAAAAATAATTAGCAAATTCGGCACGGCAACACATCCGGTTTTGCTTGCATTTTGTCGATTTAATCATAAATTAACCCGCATATTTAGATAAATATGGGATAATATTCGAACATGGACACAATAGACAAGAAACTACTCCTCGCGGTGCAAAAGGATTGCCGCCGCCCGATTTCAGATTTGGCGCTTGAGGTTGGCCTGTCCACATCCGCTGCCCACCGCCGTATTGGCCTGTTGGAAAAGGCCGGAATTATCGAGGGTTATCATGCGCGCCTGAACGGGCCAAAGCTTGGCTACCAGATCGAATTTTATGTGGAGGTGTCGTTGGAAAGCCAGAGCGAACAAGTTCTTGAAGCCTTTGAGCAAGCCGCATTGGCGCGCCCGCAAATCCTTGAATGTTATCTGATGACCGGCACGGCGGATTATTTGCTCAAAGTGGCGGTGGAAAACACCCGCGAATATGAACGGGTCTACCGCCGTATCATCGCCGCCCTGCCCCATGTGTCGCGCATCCAGTCGTCCCTGGTGATGAAAGCCGTAAAACGCTGGGCCGGGTATCCGGCCAGAGATTAAAGGTGGGACTAAAGGCGGGATTAAATTTATACCCTCTACAAAACTGCAAATAATTCTGGTATCTTCGCGCCCAGTATTTATGAAAGCCTATGACCAAGTTTTTCTCTTACATGGCGGTATCATTGTGCATTTTGATCTTGCCTGTAAAAAGCCACGCCCAACTCACCGACCACATAGATGCTGAACTGCTCACCTCTTCCAACCGCCCTCTTTTGGACGCCGGGCAGGTGTTGATTGAGGTCAAAAAAGAAACTAACGGCGGCAGAAAAATCGCTTTTATTCAGTCGGTGGTTCTGATCCCCGCGCCGCCGCAGGCCGTCTGGTCTGTGCTTACGAACTGCGCCCGTGCGCCCAGCTATATACCGGGTCTCAAATCCTGCGAAATCCTTGACGCCGCCCCGGACGGCACATGGGATATACACCGCCATGTCACGAAAATATCCGCGTTTTTACCCAAGATGATATCCGAGGTTAGGAGCGAGTATGACTATCCAACATCCATCCGCTTTAAGCGCATTGGCGGCAATGTAGATGTCAATCAAGGCAGTTGGACACTGCGCCCATATGTTTCTGGCGCATCTGGCGCATCTGACGCAGACGGAATGGCGACCATTGTAATTTATAGATCACATGTGTCTTCGAAATCCGTGGTGCCAGCCAAAACCATCCGCAAAAGCATGGAAAAAAACATCCCCAAAGTCATGACGTCCTTAAGGGCGGAAATTGTCAAAGACTTGGAGTTAAGTACAAAGAAACAACCACTTTAGGCGGCATTGGCGCGCGCCATAGTTGCGGCGTTTACGCCGCTTCCATACGGATGATTTGCAACTCCAAACGTTTGATCTCGCGCAGTGTCCGGTTGGTTTCCATGCGCATCCAACTCCACAGCTTGATCATCATTTGGGATGTGCCTGCAATCCAGGTCAGGCCGCCCCAACGCAACATAGAGGCTATATCATCCGCAATGATAAATTGCCAAGCTGCGTAGACGGCTATGATCGTTAATATGGTGCCTATGATGAAGGTCGCAATCGATAGCCAGGCCAGCTTGCCTTTAAACAAGCCGCCGAGCTGGCCAAGCAATCCTTGTTCTTCAAAATGGGCCATAAGTGCGCGGTCTTCTTCGCCGAGGGCTTCGCGTATTTTAGCATCAAGTTCATCTATATTGTGATTGGGCATGATTGTCTCCTTCAAGTATTTGGCGCAGTTTTTTTCGCGCGTGCATGAGGCGGGTTTTTACGGTGCCCGCCGGAACCGAGAGCGCTACGGAAATTTCCGTAACACTAAATTCTTCAAGATAGTAAAGCCCAATAACCGCCCGTTGCTTGACCGGAAGCTCGGTTATGGCGCGGCTTAGCGGCCCTGCATCGGCGCTTGCTTCCATGCGCTTTGCCGTGGTGTTGTGGGCTTCTGGCTCCAAAGCATAGGCCGCTTCCGTGCGGCGTTTTCGCTGGGCCCGACCGATAGCATCTGCGGCGCGGCGCGTAATTATCCGGTAAGCCCAAGCGGGAAAGACGGACGGTTCTTTCAAGCCCGGTAATCCCCTCACAATATCAGCCCAACCGTCCTGCACCACATCAAGGGCCAGATCGGCGTCTCCGGTCAGACGGTAAGCATGGGCCAATAAGCGCTTTTGCCAGCTTTCAGCCAAACGCGCAAATGCGGCCCGGTCGCCTGCCTGGGCGCTGACCACCAGATATTCGTCGTATACACGTGATAAACGGCGCCCCATATGCGCACCCTCCTAAACAAGTCCTATACAACATAAGTCAGTAAAAAGCGCGTTTTGGTTCAAAAAAAATTTGGCTTATTTCGGCTGCCTTCTCTAAACGATCCAAATCAGACGGGTTTTAATGGGTTTAGACTTGCGCGTATTTGCATATATACATATAGGAACGGCCAACGAAATTCTCTTAAATTCGAACTGGTGTTTTCATGAAAAAATTTATTTCCCTAAAATTTATTTCCCTGCTGGCTGTCTTGCTGATATGCGCCGCCGCGCCTGTCTATGGGCAAACAACTGCGGGGGTTTTTGGCCCCAATATTAGCGAGGGGGACAGCTCAGCGCAGTTTCGCATCGCCGCATCACCGGGGCAAAACGGCGGGTTCGACCGTTGGGAGGCCCGCGTGCATTACCAACAGGCTTGAAAAGATAATGTGCGGGCCAGAATAGTTTTGCAAGGCAGTGATATTGAAACTGGGAAATTCGAAACTAATTTCATACAGGCCGAGCTGCAATGGCAATTTAAAACAGCAGATCAACACTCATCATGGGCCAGCGCCCTTAGGCTTGATGCACGCCTTGTGGAAAAAGACGACGATGTTAACAGGATGGGTGTCAATTGGACAAATCAATGGAACCCCGGCCAGAACTGGCAATTTAACAATGTTGTACTGGTCGGGACGGAAATCGGCACCAATGCAAGGGACGGTCTTATTTTGGAAATCCGCAATGGCGCGAAATACAAAATTGGGGCCAATACCCGCATCGGCGTGGAAAGTTTCAGTGCTTTGGGACGCAGTAATGCCTTGGGCAATTTCAACACCCAAAACCACCGCCTCGGCCCGGTTGTGACCGGAAAAATAGGTGCGGAGACCAAATACCTGATTGGTGTATTGTTCGGCGCGTCCAGACCGGCCCGTGATGTTGATTTTCGCCTTTGGCTTACGCGGGGATTTTAATCTTTTAAGCGCTCGTATTGCTTGTTCAGACCGTCATGACGTTTCTGGATATTGTGCGGCCACTGGCTTTTTATATAGGACAGCACGGCGATTATCTCGGTGTCTGTTAATGTGTCCGCATAAGCCGGCATATCGCTTTTGTAATCCGCACCGGCAAATTTCTGCACACCGTATTTGGTCATGTCAAACAACATCTGGTCTGGGTGATGCCAGGTGTGGCCGCTTTCGTCGTGGGGCGGCGCCGGCAGCAGACCTTCGGGACTTCTGATTTTCCAATCCCCCTGGCCTTCAAGATCTGCCCCGTGACAAGATGCGCAATCTTGAAAATATATCTGCTTGCCGCGCAAAACCAGTTGTAGATTATCCGGTTGTAATGTGGCGCGGTCGATATCTTGTTGCACCGCCCCGTCTCTAGAACAAGCGCCCAATAGGGATGTAGCCATAAGCCCAACCAAGATTGAACGCACATATTTCATGCTAATGTCCCATATTAAGTGCAGCAGACAAGCTATGCCGGGCTCTATAAATTCGCGTCTCGACCGCCTTGGTGCTGATACCCAAAACAGCCGCCGCCTGTTTATGGCTCATGTCTTCAAGCGTACATAATATTAGAGGCGCTTTCAAATTTTCCGGCAACAGGGCAATTTTTGCCACCAGATCATCAAGTTTTCGCTTGGCGTCAATACTAGCTTCCGGGTTTTCGTCGGCCTGAACCTCGGTCAATTTTGCTTCCATAAACGGCGTAACCCTTTGCATAAATGCACGGGTTTTGCGCTTACGACCAAGATCGCGGCATTTGTTTTTGGTAATTTGAAAGGCCCAGGTGGAAAATTTATATCCAGGGTTAAACCGGGATAAATTACGGTGCATGGCAATGAATGTGTCTTGAACTATGTCTTCGGCGTCGTCCGGGTCGTTGACATAACGGTAGGCAAAACCGTAAAGCGGCGATTTATATTTACGCATAATCTCGCTAAAGGCCCGGTCGTCCCCCGCAACGGCTCTTTGGACGAGAGCCTTGTCTTGCGCATCTGATTCCAAAGAGACCATGAAAACAGTATGAACTAATTTGCCATATCTTGAAAGGAGCGCTGCACAATATTATCAAATTTTTCTGCTTGCCCCGCGTCGAGCAAAGCCCGCATGGCAAAAATATGCTCAATGGTCAGGGTTTGCATCTCGTCCAAAACCTGCACATATTGATCTTTGGCCTCTATAACATTTGGGGCCAAACTGTGCGCCTCCTGCATAGCCCGGCTCAACCCCGCACTTGCCGCTTTCATGCGGGCTTCCAGAGCCGCTTTGTTTTGACTAAAACCCGTTTCCAGATCGTGCAGTTTTTCGTCCTGGGCTTTATCCAAGACCAATTCTGCATGGATTTGCTCGTGCAAACCAACAGTGCGCACCGCATCTGGCATGATATATTTGTGGCCAAGCAATATACCAACAACACCGGCTAGAAAGCTAAGCCCGATAATCAGTAAAGCCGTCCGGATACCACTATTACCCACAACACGGCACCATGATTTTGCTGATGCTATAGGACGGGGTGCTGGAGAATGCGTCCATCTCATTATAGGCGGGGGTCGCATTGGCGCCAATCGTGCCGCCAATCAGCAAAGTCGTGGCAATGGGCAGGCTTTTGAGCCAAATCGGCATGGCGGAAAAATAGGCGAACGGTCTCGAGTTTTCAATCCGTTGCCATACCCGTGTTTCAAGTCCGTCTAACTGGCCTTGGTCCGGCGGGGAAAGCTCACCTAGCAATATGTCGAGTTTTTCTGTCATTATTTTTCCTTAATTAAATATCTGACTAAGATGTGTGCAGATGGGCTACTTTCCAGCTGCCGTCCACATTTTTCAAAATAGCCGTGCCGTTGCGGGTCACATCACTGGCCTTGCCTTTATAGGTATAAGCCATGTTAATTAAAAACGTGGCCGTGGCCAAATCACCCGATACATTGGTTTTATAATTACTGTACTCATATTTGGTAAATACCAAATCCGGGTTGTCAAATTCAGGCGCCAAATGGTTGTCACGGTAATCAGCCCAACCGATATTTTTGCCTTTACCTTCAAATATGGTAAAATCCAACTCGTCTGGCAGCACATAGGCTTCCATGCCGGCCACATCTTTTGTATTAATCAGTTTGGCATAACTTTCAAGGGTCGCCTGCACGGCTTGACGCGCCGCAGCAATGTCCACTTCTTTTACCATTTCGACGGCTTCAACAATGCTAGTTTCCGCCTTGGTTTCCATATTTGCATCATCAGCTTGGGGGGCTTGCGCACCGGAACACGCCGCTAACGGCAAAGTGAAAACTGTAGCCATGATAAATGTTTTTGTAATAATCTTCATAATTTTTTCTCCAAATTAAATTTCACCATATGCCTTTAGCCAAAACCGGGCAAGAGATGTTTTATACCGCCGTGGGCGAGCGCGCCCCCCAAAAAACCGTTTAAGGCTACGGCCAATGCGCCGCCGAACAACAGCACATTAAAGACCGTGTTTTTAGATAGGCCACCTTCGGCCTTTGCCGCTTTTTGCATGAAATAAGCGATAACAAAACCGCCGAACAACAGGCTCGTCCCGACCCATCTATCGATTGACATGACGGCGTTTTCACCCGTCTGCACCGGCCCGGAATGCATCCAGCCAAGCACACCGGCGCCCAAAGCACCCAAGGCACCCGTCCACACCAAAACCGTGACCGCATTGTCATAAGCGCCTTTTTTGGAGCGAATATTAAGCACCTGGGCAAAACCGGCCGTTAACAAGAGGGCGATCGGGAAGTGGACAATCAGCGGGTGATATTTACCAAAGGCCGCCATGATTTTAGAGAATGTTGAACTATCCGGATCGAGCCCCCAATGGGAATGTGCGCCGCTATCATCTGCTGCAGCTTCGTCGTGGGGCATAGTTTCGTCGTGGGCCGCGCCATTATTTGCATCATGAGCGGGCATTTCGTCTTTACCGTCATTGCCATGGCCGCCATTGGTCTGTTGAGTTTGGGTTTGCTCTTTCTTGACTTCGTGCATTTTTTGCGGATGTGCGGACGCAATTTGCGCCGTGAACAGTGCCGTTAAAATGAGACTGGCGATGATGATGATGAATTTAAAACGCATGGTGGATTTCCCCAATATTTTTAGTTGAGATTTTTAAGTTGAAATTTTGACTTCAAACCTAATACGCACCGCCAAGCTCAACCCCTCAAAAAATTTCGCAAAATGTGACTTTTTGTCACATTGATTTACTCACCCCTAAAAACTGGGATTTAACTGTTCCAAAAATTGGGACTAGCCTGCCCTAAAACCGGGATTTATTTGCCGGGATAACTGGCATAAACCTCGGTTTTCCCGTCTTTGAAAAAGACGATCACATCATAGGGGTCAAATCTGCCGTTTTCCATGCCCGGAGAGCCGCTCACCATGCCGGGAACCGCAAGACCAATGGCACCGTCCGGTTTTTCCTTTAACAGGCGTTCAATTTCGCGCATGGGTACATGGCCTTCAATCACATAGCCGTCCACCAAGGTCGTGTGACATGATTGTAAATTATCTGGAACATTGGCGGCGGTTTTATATTTCCCAAGCTCTTCCGTATCGTGGGCCGTGACCTTGTATCCGGCCTTGTCGGCATGGACAATCCAGCCGCCGCAACACCCGCACGTGGCCGATTTATAAACCACCATTTCCTTGGAACTCGCCGAAGCCTCAGGTGTCAGGGACGGCACCAAAGACGGTTTAACCATCCAAACACCCGCAGCAATCACCAATACCGCAATCAATCCAATTAAATATTTTTTCACACTAACTCTCCAATTAAATTCCAAACTTTCGCAAGCCTAACATAAGCCTCGCGCAAAACATATAGATTACCACATAATACGCAACGCAAGATAAAACCCCTCAAATAGCAGGTGATGGATTAACGTTTCTTCACTTATAAGGATCAAACCTTAGCAATCTGAGCGCATTCAATGTCACAATGACCGTCGCGCCTGTGTCTGCCAAAATCGCCATCCATAAGGACGTTGCGCCCATCATGGTTGTGACCAGAAACACGGCTTTCAAAATCAGCGAGAAGGCTATGTTTTGGTGGATATTACGCATAGTGGCTTTGGACAGGTTGACCAAAGCCGGGATACCGGTGACGCGTTCTCGCAACAGCGCCGCGTCTGCGGTTTCCAGAGCAACATCTGTGCCGCTGCCCATGGCTATGCCCACGTCTGCTCTCGCTAGAGCCGGGGCATCGTTAATACCGTCGCCGACCATGGCGACACTGCCCGCTTGTTTTAACACTCCAATGGTTTGCAGCTTGTCGTCGGGCATAAGCTCGGCCTGCACATCCATGCCGAGCTGCGCGGCGATGGCTTTGCCGGTACGGGCATTGTCACCGGTCAGCATGATGGTTTTAATCCCCATAGTGCCGAGCTTGTCCATGGCTTCTCGTGCGTCCCTTCGCAGTTCGTCGCGCATGGCGATAACGCCGAGCATGGTTTTATCCTTGACCACCACGCCCAGAGTTTTGCCTTGCTCTTCAAACGCTAGGAATATCTGCTTCGCCTCGTTGCTGATTTTGGAAATCTCCGCCGCGTATCTCGGCGAGGCGATGGTCACCAAGGCTTTCCCGACCCTGCCGGCAACGCCGCGCCCGGACAGTGCTTTGGCGTCTTTGGCGCGTTTGAATTTAAACCCGCGTTTTTCGGCTTCCTCGACAATTGCCACAGCCAGCGGATGTGATGAAGTCACCTCCACCGCCGCTGCCAAAGACATCATGTCGGCTTCATTTCCCTTGAACACATGCACATCCGTGACCTTGGGCGTGCCTTCGGTCAGGGTTCCGGTTTTATCAAAAGCGATTGTGGCTACCTTGCCGATAGCCTCCAATACCACGCCGCCTTTCATCAACAGCCCGCGCCTTGCCCCCGCTGCAATGCCAGACGTAATCGCTGCCGGGGTCGAGAGCACCAATGCGCACGGACAGCCAATCAGCCAGATGGCCAAGCCTTTATATATCCAGCCTTCATCGCCGGGACTACCAAGCCACTGCGCCCCGAACAAAAGCGGCGGAATAGCTGCGACCAATATGCCGACCACCAAAACACCGGGCGTATAATATTTGCTGAAATTATCAATGAACCGTGCCGTCGGGGATTTCCCGGCTTCGGCTTCCTCGACCAAATTCATGATGCGGGCGATCATATTATCTTCCGCCGTTTTATCGACGCGCAGACGGATCACCCCGTCGGCATTTATCGCCCCCGCATAAACCGCATCACCGACACCCCGGCGCACCGGGATGCTCTCGCCCGTAATGGAGCTTTCGTCCAACGAAGTAGAGCCGGAGACAATTTCGCCGTCCGCAGGTATGCGCCCGCCGGGCTGTATCTCAACGACATCGCCAATCACAAGCGTGTCCGCCGCCACTTCATTGACGTCTTCGCTCCCCTTTTTAGAGATGACCAGAAAGGCCATTTTAGGCGCGAGATCAGCCAAAGCCTGCACGCTTTTACGCGCCTTTGCCGTCGCCATGCTTTCGAGCATTTCGCCGAGCGCAAACAAAAACACCACGACAGCCGCCTCGACCGAAGCCCCAATGGTAATCGCGCCGACCACCGCAAATGTCACCAATGTGTCAATGGTAAACGGACTGCCTGCGAGCGCCGACATAAGGGCTTTTCTCGCCATGGGCATGAGCGCCACCAACGCCGCTACGGCGTAGCCAAGTTCGTAAACTTCAATCTCGAACCCGCCAAGACTGATAACCGCATGTTTGGCAAATATGAAAACCAGGGTGGCCAACACCAACATGACACCGGTAAAGACCACCAATTTGCCGCGTTTGGTTTTATACCAAACTTCTAGCCCGCCGGACGCATGTCCAGTACCGTCTTTGGCGATTTTATAACCAAGCTTGTTGATGGTTTTTTCAACCATTTTTGTAGTGGCAGCCACATCCCCGCCGCCCTCTTCAAAATTGAGTTTGATTTTACCACTGCCGTAATTGACGCTGGCATCTTTCACACCCGGCAAAGCGCAGACCGCCTTTTCAACCGGCCCAGCGCAGGACGGGCAGTCCATGCCCTCGATTTTCAGTGTAAGTTCATTGCTCATTTTAGTCCCCTTTACAAAATTTACATGACCATAAAACCTCTAGTAGCTTGAGGTTCAAGCGAAATTTGATGACCGTTTAAAATTGATGATAAGCCGTGATATCGCTTAAATATATCGCGCCGGATCTTTCGCGTCCGGTTTGTGCATTGTCCTTGATAAGCTGCACCACTTCGTCCACTTGCGCGTCCGTGCAAACCAGTTCCAGTTTTATTTCCGTGATAACCCGCGCGCCTAATTCTGTCGAGTATTCCTGTTCCTGGGCGCCCAAGGCTTCAAACGTGCCCTTGACCTCCGCCATCATCAGCGAGGTAAACCCGGCTTTCCTAAGTACCTGCACGACATCTGCCGCCCGGTTTACGTGGATATATGCTTTGACTTCTTTCATGATAACATCTCCTGTTTTTGTAACAATTTACGCTCTCTGCGGCCTTCAACAAACTCGTAGATCAGCGGCAATAATATTAGCGTCAGGAATGTTGACGTAATGAGACCGCCGACAACCACTGCTGCCAATGGCCTTTGGGTTTCCGCGCCGACCCCGCTGGACAGCAGCATGGGGATCAGCCCCAATATGGTTGAGCTGGCCGTCATCATCACCGGGCGCAGGCGTAGTTCTGCGCCTTTCCTTACGGCCTCGGACACGCTCATACCTTTGTCGCGCAGCTCGTTGATAAAACTTAGCAGCACAATCCCGTTCAGCATAGCCACACCAAATACCGCAATAAAACCAATGGCCGACGGCACTGATAGATATTGCCCGGAAATATAAAGCGCGACAACGCCGCCGATAGCGGCAAAGGGCACATTGGCAATAATCATGCCCGCATAACGCAAGGAATTAAACGCCGTGTATAAAAGCACGAAGATAAAGAAAATCGTGATGGGAACAATAACTCCGAGCCTTTTCATGGCGCGCTGTTGATTTTCAAAGGCACCGCCCCACTCCACCCAATACCCGACCGGCATCTCGACGGATTTTTCAATGGCGGCATTAGCATCACTGACAAAGCTGTCAATATCGCGCCCGCGTACATCCATCTGGATAACGGCGTAGCGCTGTAATTGCTCACGCCGGACGAATGAGTATCCTTCCGCCGTGGTGATATTGGCCACTCTGGACAACGGAATAATCGCCCCGTCGCCAGTGCGCATGGGAATATTGCCAATAGCTTCAACGGACGCCTTGGAGCTATCCTGGTAACGGGTGGTTATCTCAAACCGTTTCACCCCGTCGATCAAAGTGCTGACCGGCTCGCTGCCGATACCCGTGCGCACAATGGTCAGCACATCGTCTGCGTCCATGCCGTAGCGGGCCAGTGCGGCGCGGTCTACTGCGATACGGATTTGCGGCTTGCCGATATTGGCCTCTAGGGACAAATCCGCCACGCCGTCTATGCCCTCAAGAACCTCCTTGATTTCAGCAGACAGCCTGTCCAACTCTTGCAAATTTTCGCCGTAAAGCTTGACCGCCAAAGTGGCGCGAACCCCGGAAATAAGTTCCTCAACCCGCATTTGGATGGGCTGTGTGAAGGCGATGACCGATGTGGGCGCAACCACCTCCAGGGTTTCGCGCATATCTTCGGCCAGTTCGGTGATATTACGGTTGCCCGGCCACTCATCTTCGGGTTTTAGAGCGGTGTAAACTTCCATATAATTAACATCCGCCGTTTCGCCTTTTTCGGCCCGGCCAATCATAGAGATCGTGGTTTCAACTTCGGGGTATTCGCTCAGTGCAATCTCAATACTTTTGGCGATTTTGATAGATTGGTCAAGGGAGGTGGACGGAATAGACGACACCCGCCACATGATCGAACCTTCTTCAAGTTGTGGCATAAACTCCTTACCCAGCAATGGAAACAGGCTAAGCGAACCAATGAGTAAAACAACCGCACTGCCCATAACCAGAGCTTTGCGCCTCAGAGAAAATGCTAACAAAGGCAGATAGCCGCGCTTGAGCACACGCACAATCCATGTGTCTTTTTCCGCCTTTGGCTTGAGGATTAAAGCCGCCAAAACCGGGATTAAGGTCAAAGTTAAAAACAAAGACCCGGCCATGGCAAAGCTGATATTAAAGGCCATAGGCTTGAACAATTTACCCTCCAGACCCTCAAGGGTGAACAAAGGCATGAACACGATAATGATAATGGCAATGGCGAATGTCATGGGGCCGGCAACTTCTTTGGCCGCCGTTAATACCGCCGCCGTTCTATTGACCGGGCCATTATTTTCCGCCTTTCGCTCCGCCATAATGCGAAACGAATTTTCCACCATGACAATGGCCCCGTCCACCATCATCCCGATCCCGATAGCAAGACCCGCCAGCGACATAAGATTGGCCGACAAGCCCATCTGGTTCATCATTATAAAAGCAATCAACATAGCAATGGGCAAGGCGGTGGTGACCACAATGGCCGAGCGGATTTCGCCCAGAAACAAAAACAACACAATGGCAATCAATATAGCCCCCTGGATCAAGGCTTTTTCAGCGGTATCAACCGCTTTTTCAACCAAATCCGTGCGCTGGTAAATTGGCTTGACCACCACGCCAGGCGGCAAAGCTTTCTCTACGGTTTCAAGCTTGGTTTTGACATTATCAACCACCGTTTTGGCGTTCTCGCCCATGCGCGACAAAGCCATGCCAAGCACAACCTCCTTGCCGTCGCGGGTCACTGCGCCAAAGCGCAGTGCGCCTGCTTGTTTTACCGTGGCCACATCGCGAATATAAACGGCGGTGCCGTCCACGGATTTCAGTTTGATGGCGCCAATGTCGGCTTCGTTTTTGACCAGGCCAAGCCCGCGTACCAAAAATTGCTCCGAACCCTGGTCGATATATTGACCGCCGACTTGTCTATTATTGGCCTCAATGGCTTCCATGACTTCGGTAAAACCTAGACCATATTTTATCAGTTTGAGCGGATCAATTTGCACTTGGTATTGGCGTTCCTGACCACCCCAGGAGGTGACATCATCAACGCCGGGCGCGGTTCTAAGGATAAGCCGCACCGTCCAGTCTTGCAGCGTGCGCAAATCCATATCAGTTATATCAGCGTTCAGTTTTTCGTCGGCGCGCTCTAGCGTGTACCAAAATACCTGCCCTAGCCCGGACGTATTGGGGCCAAGTTCGGGCGTGCCGTAGCCCTCCGGGATACGGTCGCCGACCTCTTGCAAACGCTCACCCACAAGGCGGCGGGCGAAATATATGTCCATATCGTCTTTGAAATACACCGCCACATAGGACAGGCCAAACAGACTGACCGAGCGGATTTCTTTGACGTCCGGCAAGCCGGCCATAGCGGATTCGATGGGGAATGTGAGGAGTTCCTCGACATCCTCAGCCGCCAATCCGGGGCTCTCCGTATAGATATTGACCTGGGCCGGGGTGACGTCCGGGAAAGCGTCAATGGGGATTGTGTTGATGGCGCGCACGCCCAAAAAGGCGATGACGCCAAAAGTAATGAGTACAAGCACTTTGTATTGAAGCGAAAATTCTACGAGTTTATTTAACATGATTTATTCCTTGACCAAGTGATCTAGTGACCGTGGCCTGAACCCATTTTTGATTTGAGGATGAGCGATTTAAGCAAGAAGATTTGCGAGGTGGCGATTTCGGTGCCCTCGCCAATCCCGCTTTTGATCTCGACCCAGTTGCCGCGCTTGGCACCTAGCTGCACGGGTGTCGGATGTAGCTCGTCTCCTTCAACGGCGAAAACCACGTCTTGCCCTTCCATAAAAGTCACGGCTTCTATGGGCACAGCCAGAATTTTTTCCGCTTTTCCGACTTGCAAATAAGCCGTGACAAATTGGCCCGCATGCAGGCTGTCCCCGGCATTATCCATCTGGGCGCGAACTGGCAATGTGCGCGTGGTCTCGTCGATCTGGTGACCCATTTGCAAAACCTTGCCGTATTTCCAGTCATTTTTTCGGATACTTCCACTGGCTTTCACTCTTACCACTGCGCCGATTTCAATGTTCTCGGCGTCCGCTGCGGAGACCTTTACATTGACCCAGGCTTTACTCTCGTCGCTGATTTCAAACAGCACCCTGCCCGGATCGATAATTTCGCCTATGACAAAATCATCCTGCATCACCGTACCGGACTGTCCAGAATAGAGGGTAAATACACCAATGGCTTTAGCCGCATCTCCGCCCGCCAGCAGTCTTTTAACTGCCCCCGGCGTCATGCCAAAGGCGGTGATTTTTGCCTTGCTAAGCTGGGCGGCAATTTGTGCTTCAACATAACGACGTTTTGAAACAACATCCTTGCCAAGAGCCTGTACCCGTCGCCATTCCTGATGATCAACGATTGCATTACCCTGTGCCTCGGCCAGTTCTACACTGGTTAAGGTCGCAAGGGGAGCGCCCCGCTTGATATGTTGGCCGAGCCGCGCATGTCTTTTGGTGATTTGCGCAGAAATACGCGGCGTGACCCGGCTAGTTTTATATTGGTTGAGAATAATTTCGCCGGGCGCCGATATTTCACTGCCAAGGGATTGCAAAGAAACCCTGGCCGTGGTCACACCGTTTTTTGCCCGTTCCTCAGCGTTCATGTCTATAACGCCTTCTTCTTCGCCGTGTTCACCGCCTGCTTTTTCGTCGTGGTCATCATGATTTTCAGCCGCTTGCGCATAAGCCTGCGGAGCGATTGTGAAAGATGTATTGTTAAATTGCGTGCTGGCCCCCAAAAGCAGGGCCGTAGCGAGTGTTAAATATAATTTTGTATGTTTCATCGGACTGTCTCCAACCATAGGGGAATAGAATTACTTGCATCAAGGCGCTCAAACCAACTGCGCCACAGGGTAGCTTTCAGTTCTGCGGACGCGCTTTCTGCATCAAAAGTCTGGTTAAACCCGATGAGGTAATTAACGGCATTAAGCTCGCCTGCTTCCCACAAACGCTTGAGCAATGAGCGTTGGGTTTCCAGATGCAAAGCCCCGGAAGCCTGCCAATCTTGCCAAGCTTGCTCGGCGGCCATAAAGCGCAGCTCGGTGCCGCGCATCCGGGCAATGGTCTGTCTACGGACACGGGCTAATCCGGCTTCCGCCTCCAGGCTCTCGGCTTTGGCCACATCTATGCTGTCCGTATATTTATTGTTAATTTGCAACGGGATGGCCAGACTAACGCCGAACAATACACTGGAGCCTTCCATGCCCAAACGCCCGCCGACCGTCGGGTCGGTTTTGCGCATTTTTTTAGCAACCGCAATGCGCGACCTGAAGACCTGCGACCGGGCGCTGGCGAGACGGACTTCCGGTAAATCTTGCGGGCTTGTCTGGCGCCCGACCGCCCTGCTGCCATTTGGTGTTCCTTCCAAGAGTGGCCAGCCGTTGAAACTAGCGCCGCTCAATGTGGTCAAGGCTTGAACTGCACGGGATTGTTCGGATTTCGCACGGGCCAAATCCGCTAAGGATCCGGCCAGTGACACCTGCGCCGTCAAAACTTCAGAACTGGATAAATCCCCCGCCGCCTTGCGCCGTTCGGCCAATTTCAAAAAATCACGGCTAAATGTAACCTTGCGCCCGGCCAGTGCCACCAGATCAGTATTGATCTGATATTCGGACAAAGCCTGTAACAATTCAGCTTGCAAGGTTTTTTCGACCAACTCCAATGCCGCCTGAGCCGCAAATACATTATCGCGTCCGGCGTCTTGCAAAACTTGCCGTTTGCCGTGGCGGTCAATGGTTTGGGACAGACCTATTGTGGCGGTCTCGACCTCCGCCGTTTCCAAGTCCACTTCCAAATTGGGATTATACAGCTTACGCCCCATGCCGCGTGCCCGGGCTTTTTCGGCTTCAAGGGCCGATTTAGCCGCCTGCATGGCCGGATGCCCGTCTATAGTTTTATTGACACACCCGACGACATCCGGCCTTGAAGCCGTAACAAATTCACGGGTTTGCACCGGCGTTAAGGTGATAAGTTCAGGAAAATCATTTCCGCCTCTGGTATTCGTTTGTGCCAATGCGCCCGGTGCTACACTTAGCACTAGCACCGCACTCAAAGTGCCAAACAGCACACAAGTTCTCGTATTCATTTTTGGTATCTCTTGATTTTGGCTATAGGTCTCCATAGCCATTTATAGATGTCGCGGTGGCCGGTGTGTGCATACAATTAGCTCGTAAACACAAACAGACTCCGCCCGTCAGGCAGGATTAAATCAAGATTATAGGGGGGTGGGGAATATCGTCCACCGGCTCGGGGTGGGGCAAATTCGTGCCAAGATCATTTATGTTCAAACCATAATTGCCCAAGGACAATTCGCCTGGTGCCAACAACAAAAGGATATGAGCGGTGTGGCAAACATTGCATTCCGAGCTTGTTATGCTTTCAGATGGCAATTGGTCATCGTTCATATCTGCATTTTTAGGTGCGTTTTTATCTGCTGTTTCGCTCGCCTGCACCTGCTCCATTACCGTATAACTATCTATAGGTAATTGCGTGTACTCATTGGCCAATGCAGAATGCATTGTGACCAACAACAAGCTGAGAACCAAAAATTTTGACACTATAAAACGCATATGCTTTGAATCCATAGCCAGAACTTTTCCTAAGTCAAGTGCATTTGCCAACAAATATCATGACATTTTATTTATGTTAAAATTGCGAATTTTTAGTGAAAACTTTGAGGGATTATGGATATATATGCGTATTAGCTGTAATATTTTGTCGAACTAAACCCCTTTCAACCTATTAATTTACCGGAGCTTTTATGCTAAATCGCAGACGTCTCATACAAA
This sequence comes from Alphaproteobacteria bacterium, assembly GCA_024278855.1. GTDB lineage: Bacteria > Pseudomonadota > Alphaproteobacteria > Caulobacterales > Maricaulaceae > Robiginitomaculum_A. Next base: position 53,746 of record JAJRSJ010000021.1, read on the forward strand.
CCGCCGCAGGAGGCGGTGCTTTCCTTGGCCTGTCCGGCCTTGTTCCCGCTTGGGCCAGATCTGCCGACGAAGGCAATCTTGGTATCCCCGTTCTCTCTGGCACCGAGTATGATTTGACGGTCGGCGAATTTCCCGTGCGTATCAATGGTCGGCCCGGTATGGCGGTTGGCATCAATGGGACTATCCCCTCGCCGCTGATCCGGTTCACCGAAGGCCAGGAAATTACGCTTAACGTCACCAATACATTACAGGCTGACACCTCAATCCACTGGCACGGGCTTTTGGTTCCGTTCCATATGGACGGAGTTCCGGGCGTATCATTCCCCGGCATTAAACCCGGCGAGACCTTCCAGTATAAATATTCTGTGCCGCAAAACGGTACCTATTGGTATCATTCCCATTCCGGTCTGCAAGAGCCGCTCGGCATGTACGGGCCGATGATTATCGATCCTAAGGGTACCGACCCGGTAAAATATGACCGGGAATATGTAATTGTTATTTCCGACTGGACATTTGAGCATCCTATGAAGCTGTTTCGCAAGCTGAAAAGCATGGCTGATGGTTTCAATTTCCAAAAACGTACATTATCTGATTTTAGAAGGGACGCCAAAAAGAACGGCTTTGGCGCCACCATGAAACAGCGCGCCGCTTGGAATAAAATGCGGATGTCCCAAACCGATATTTCCGACGTGACTGGTGCTACATATACATACCTGATAAACGGACGCGGTACCGATGACAACTGGAACGGTGTGTTTACACCGGGCGAGCGGGTGCGCTTGCGGATTATCAATGCTGCGTCCATGTCCATGTTTAACATCCGTATTCCCGGCCTGCCCATGACGATTGTGCAAGCGGACGGTTTGAATGTTAGGCCTTTGGAAGTCGACGAGTTTCAGATGTCTGTAGCGGAAACCTATGATGTGATTATTGAACCCAAAGAGGCTAAAGCATTCGCCTTTGTCGCGGAAAGCATTGACCGCTCGGGACAAGTGGTCGCGACATTCGGCCCGCGTCCCGGCATGCGGGCAAGCGCTCCAACTCTGCGCGCAAAACCACTCCTGACCATGAAAGATATGGGCATGGGCGATATGGATCATGGCTCTATGGATATGGGTGGTGGGGATATGTCCGGCATGGATCATTCCAAAATGGATCATTCCCAGATGGACATCGGGCCTAGAGAGGTTTTAGAGAAAAAAATCAAACGCGGGCCTGGCGTGGCCAATGTCGCCGTGAACCCTGTTAGCCGCCTACACGAAGCGGGCATTGGGCTGGAAAATGTTCCGCACCGGACTTTGAAATATAGCGATTTGCGGTCGCTAGATCCCAACCCGGATACGCGCGAACCAGAACGGGAAATCATCCTGCATCTGACCTCCAATATGGAGCGCTATATGTGGTCATTTGACGGTGAAAAATTTATCTATAACAATGACCCGATTAAATTTTATGAAGGCGAACGGGTTAGGTTGACCTTGATCAACAACACAATGATGCCCCACCCTATTCATCTGCACGGCATGTTTTTTGACGTCGTAAACGGGTCGAAAAATCACAAACCGCGTAAACACACCATGATCGTCAAGCCGGGCGAAAAACAATCGTGGGATATTTCAGCCGAACATGTGGGCGACTGGGCTTTCCATTGTCATCTATTTTTTCATATGTTGGCCGGCATGTTCCAGGTTGTATCGCTTTTGCCCCAAGACAAGCATAGCAAGCACGAGACGAGAATAGACCATTCAAAGATGGATCATTCCAAAATGAATATGAGGATGGAAGAAATGGATCACAGCAAAATGAACCACGGAAATATGGACATGGGAGGGACGAGCAAATGAATATTTTAAAACAAACTCTCCTTGTCTCCGGTATTTCTTTGTTCGCAACGGCAAATACAGCCTTGGCGAGTGACCCACATGCTGGACACGATATGGCCAAGACAGAAACCGCCGAACCCACATCACCAGAAACTGAAACTACGGACAAACCCTGGTCTATGGCTGATAAGTATTGGGACCAAGAAGCCATGGATGAAGCCCGCGATATGGAAATCGCCACGCTCGGCGGCGTGAAAACCTCTTTCGTGATCGCTGACCGCTTGGAAACCCAGATCGCCGACGGTGAAGATACGTTTATCTGGGACGCCCAAGGTTGGTACGGTACGGACGAGAATAAGCTATGGATCAAAACCGAGGGCAAATACAGCTTTGCCGATAACGCCATTGATGATGCGGAAATTCAGGCATTGTGGTCAAAACCAATATCCAGATTTTGGGATCTACAAACCGGTATACGCTATGATTTCGTCCCCAAAGGCCGCACTCACGCCGTTGCCGGCATCCAAGGTCTGGCACCCTATTGGTTTGAGGTTGATGCGGCCGCTTTTTTAAGCACCAAAGGTGAGCTGACATCCTCCGTCGAGGCCGAGTATGATTTCTTCCTGGATCAGCGGCTTATCCTGCAACCACGCGGCTCCCTAAAGTTCTCCGCCCAGGACATAACTGATCTTGGTATTGGGGCCGGGCTTACCAATCTTACCCTAGGTTTACGTTTGCGCTATGAGTTTAAACGCGAATTTGCGCCCTATATTGGTGCATCGTGGCAAAGAAGCCTCGGCGAAACCGCCCAAATTGTCCGCGCAGGCGGCGGCGACCCGGGTAAACTAAAATTGGTAATAGGTGTCCGCACTTGGTATTAAAACAGGTTGCAACAATCCCCAATCACAAAAACAAGACCGTTCATTTTTAAAATGAACGGTCTTTTTCTATAAAATATTTGGGTCTTTTCAAATCAAAACGCAAACCCAAGATACCCGCTGCCCCGAATTTTATGGGGCAGGTTTTCCCCGCTACCTGTAACACCCCTCACCTTGTTCCTCTCCTTTTGGGAGAGGAACAAGGTGAGGGGTAAAGAACTCAGTTGGCAAACCGATAGCCCCAGTACAAAGTAATCCAGGAAAATTCGGGGTCGCGAGGGTTTTTGGTATAAATTATTTTGGTTGAAAATTGTCCCTAATATATTCTAAAACTTTCTTCACGTCTGCATCTGTCAATTCGTCATTGCCGCCGAGGGCCGGCATTTCCATTTGCGAGCCTTCGCTCTCATACCCGTCCGTAATATGTTTAATGAGCACTTTGTCTGATTTGGACAGCGGGCCTTTTTTGCTGGTGAAATCCGGCGTGATACCGGGGAAAGCCCCTTTGCCATCATCACCGTGACATGCGGAGCAGTTTTCCGCGTAAATTTCTTTTCCGCTGTCTGAGCTGTCCGCAAAGGCAATGACCCCGGCAAACACTGTAAAAGATATCGTGATTCCCATAGCTGTTATGACAATAAATTGTTTCATAATTTTCTCCTTAAAGTTAATTACTGCGTTGTAAAAATTCTAAAATATCGCGGGCATCCTGCCCACTTAACCCGGCGCGAATGCGCATATGCATCATGGTCGCTTTCCATTCACTATCGGTCAAATCCTTGGGTGCGCGAATATTATGGCAACCCGTACACCGGTTGGCCCATAATTTTGCGCCCCGTGCAAAGTTGGGTTTTTTTGATTTTTTCTTAGCAACAGCCTTATCCGCAGCTTTAGGTTTTTTCGTCTCCGTTGCGGCTTGTTTCTCAGCGGCATAGCTTGTCTGGGAGAGGCCCAGACTTGCCCCTGACAGGGCCACTGCAATCAATATAATTGTAAAGTTTTTCATGTTGTTTCTCCTAAAACCTTTCCTAAAAACCATAGGCCAGTTGAGCCAAGAATCTGTTATCATCAGTATCTCTGCCGACAACACCTGCGTTAAATTCATAGGCAATTTTGGCAATGACTTGCGGCGCGATCAAATAATTCAGGCCGACTGCCCATTGTTCTTGTCTCTGGCTTGAATGGGGCGAGTTATAATCCGTATAGCGCACAACGGCTTCGAAATTACGCGGTAATCTATATGCTCCTTGCATATACCATGATTCCCACATCCATGTTTCCGGCGCAACACTGCTTGATAATGCTCCGACTTCTTGCTGAACATATTCACCGCGAAAATCAAATTTCTTCCATTGATAGGCAAAGTCGGCACCCAATATGCGGTAGCTTCTGTCCGCTTCCATAGGGATGGCCGTGTCGCCCATGGCACCCGACAGACCAATTTCCAATTTGGGGATTGGGATAAAGCCGACCCGGCCGCCGGCAACCTTGTTACCGTCTATATCGCGGCCAAAACCTGCGGTTCCAATGCCGTGGATTTCCGTTACACCGCCTTCCACTTCAAGTTCAAGCTCTGGGCCATTGCCAACGTAAACCGCATAATTCATGCGCAGGCCGCTATCGCCCACGGCGCCCAATGGCACGGCACCGCGAAGCTGTATACCTAACTCCGCAGACGGCGCAGCACCGTCATGACCAAATCCGGATGGGGCGGACGGTAATTTGTTAATCCACGAGGGATGGATGTTTTGCCGAAACTGGCCGACCGGGCTGATAAACCTGCCCATCACCAGTGTGGCATAGTCGTTTAAATTCACATCAATTGTCAGATATTCTAGCCCGACCGATGTGCTACCGTCCTCCAACACCTTAAACTCCACCTCGCTTTCCAGCAAAACCTTGTCTTTGTACTGGTAATGGAAAATCGGGGAAAACTGCACCTGATTAAACGTATCATTTGCATTTTGCTTGTTGGTATATCCGGCCGACGCATAACCGGCCAGATGGATTATAGAATTGGTGTTTTTCCATTCCTCGGCGCTCTTGGCCACTTTGGCAACTTTCTTGACGGCTTTTTGGGCCTTGTTGGCCGTCGCTTGCGCCTCATCAGCGGTCTCTATGGCAGTCGTTATATTTTGTGTGGATTGCTGTACGGCAGTGCGCAAGGCGGCTAGTTCTGCCTCAAGTCTTTCGATGCGGGACAATAATTCCTGATTGGCCTGGAATTCCTGATTGTCTTGGGTACCGCCCGTCTGCGCCAGTGCCGGAGTAGCTCCAAGCATTATAATGGCAATTGCTGAAGTTCGGAATAATAAGTTTTTCATGATTAACTCTCTCAACTTTGTTTCCTTAACAAAAAGTAATACGTGGTGGTTTGGTTCAGCCCTCAAAGTTTTTTGAGGGAACAGTGATTAACAAAACATGAGGGCTAAATCGCCTGCCTGCGTATAAAGTTATGAGAACTTATTCTCGAAACAAAACAGGAGGCTGAAATGCTTATGTTTATGGCGGCGCTTGTGTTCCAAGTGGAACTGGCGGTAATCGCGGGCGGATTGTTCGCATTGTACAAAGCAACAAAAGAAGACAGCAAACATTTGAAGTGGGCCGGGTGGATATTAACCATCGGCGGTGTGCTTGGCGTTTTATGCACAACTTATTTTTCGCTTATATATATGGGCCAGGGTGGCTTTGATATGGCGACAATGATGCAATGACTGGCATTGCCAGTTTAATGAAATTGAACTATGATCTGCTGCACTGGTAGCAATAAAAATAAACCAAATAAATAAAATCAGGGGACGGTGCATATGCAAGACCATTCAAAACACGCGGCTAAAAAACCTGGGCAACATTCTGGCGGCGGCGGTAGCTTTCACGGTATCAATGCGGATGCGCGCATCCTAAAAATCACCGGCTGGCTGACGGGCATATATTTTATCATCGAGCTTGGGCTTGGGTTTTATTCGCAATCTATCGCGGTTATCTCGGATGCGTTTCACACATTTTCTGCGGTCGGCGGTATATTGATTGCTTTTGTAGCCAACCGGATTGCCAATAAAGCCGCCAGCGTGGCTGCGACTTACGGCTTTAAGCGGGCCGAAATAATCGGGGCGCTGCTTAACGGGGTGTTCCTATTCCTCATGGCGGGTTATGTGCTTTATATGGGTTATACACGGCTCGGCAAAGAGTTTGCACTGCCAACCAATATCATGTTCCTGGCCGCCTTTGGCGGGCTGATTACCGAAGCTATAGCCTTCAAACTGATCTACCAAAGCCAGAAAACCAATATGAATATGAAGGGTGCCTATTGGCACATCATGCAGACTTTCGTTGGCTCCATTTTGATTATTATTGCCGCCGTCATTATCAAGCTCACCGGATATACGCCTATTGATGCAATCCTTGGCATGGCCTTCGGTCTGGTGCTGTTCTGGGCTAGCTATAAAATCATCAAAGACGCTCTGGATATTTTCATGCAGACTGTGCCGGGGGATGTGGACATAGAAAAAACCAAAGCCGCTCTTTTGGATATACCGGGCGTCAAAAGCGTCATGCCCCTCCATGCCTGGGTGCTGACGTCCAACCAAAATATTTTCTCGGCTCATATTCAGATCGAAGACCAGAAAAACGCCGAAGACATATTACGCAAAGCGGAAACTTTGCTCAAGGATGAGTACGGTTTCTATTTCTCGACCTTGCAATTGGAGTTGGAACACCGGGACATGGGCGCCGAGGATATAAATTTCACATAACCAATAAAAGTCTTGACTCTGGACTATAGTCCACAGGCTATAAGCAGGGAATTGAAGCTAAATAGGAGAGCAAATGTCAAGCATAGCAATCGGACAACTGGCAAAGGCGGGCAATGTCAATATTGACACCGTGCGCTATTACGAGCGCAAAAACCTGCTCATGCCAGAAGCCCGCACGCCGTCTGGCTATCGGCGCTATTCCGGGGATAGTATCCGCCGGTTACGCTTTATCCGCAAAGCCCAAGGGCTCGGTTTCAGCCTCAAGGAAATCGGCAATATGTTGGACATGAGCAGTGCGCACGACGCGGAATGCGGTAATATCAAGCAATATGCCGAGAAAAAGATCGACGACATTCAAGTCCGCATATCGGACCTGCAAAGAATCCGCGACGGTCTGAGACAGATCGCTGCGTCTTGCCCCGGCGGCGACAGCCCGCTGGAAAACTGCACAATATTAGAACATTTTTACAAAAATGAGGCCCAATAAATTAGGCTCCCAAGAAAGGAATTCCCATGAGCACCCATCCTGAGAAAAGTGAATACGACAAAGTCCCAGAAGGTTTTGACGGTACGGTCTTCACATGCCCCATGCACCCGGAAGTGCGCGACGTCGAGAAAAGCAATTGCCCCATATGCGGTATGTTTTTGACCGAAGAAGGACAAAGCAGTGATGAGAAACACGGGGAACACGACTGTTGCGCGACAAACCCGGACGCCGAAAACGCCCCACCAGGCAAATATGATTTGGTACCTGCAGGGTACGAAGGCACCATCTATGTCTGCCCCATGCACCCGGAAGTGCGCGACATCAAGGCCTCCGCCTGCCCCATATGCGGCATGGCCATAGAGCCGGCAGGCGTTGTCACGGGCGAGGCTGACACCACCGAGCTTGACGATTTCACCAAGCGGTTTTGGATCGGGCTGATTTTAACCATCCCGGTTGTCATCTTGGCTATGGGACCGTTTATCGGCATTCCCATCGAAAAATTTATCCCCAAACGCATTACGGTCTGGATAGAGCTGGTTCTGGCCACACCCGTCATCTTGTGGAGCGGTTGGCCGTTCTTCACGCGGGGTTGGGCCTCGGTTAAAACCCGTAATCTCAACATGTTCACCCTGATCGCCATGGGGGTCGGGGCGGCGTGGCTGTACTCGGTTGTAGCCACTATTGTGCCGGACATTTTCCCGGACGCTTTTCGCAAAGACGGCATTGTCGAAATTTATTTCGAAGCCGCCGCCGTAATCGTCACCCTTGTTTTGCTCGGCCAGGTGCTTGAGCTAAGGGCGCGAGAACAAACCGGCGGCGCGATCCGCGCATTACTTGACTTGGCCCCCAAAATGGCCCGCATTGTGCGCGCAGACGGCGAGGAAGAAGAAATCCCGTTAGACGACGTGCAGGTCGGCGATCATTTACGTGTCCGTCCCGGCGATAAAGTCCCGGTAGACGGCGCGGTATTTGAAGGCCGCTCCAGTGTGGACGAAAGCATGTTAACCGGCGAACCACTGCCGGTGGAAAAAACCAAAGGCGATACACTAACCGGCGGCACCATTAACGGCACGGGCAGTTTTATCATGGAAGCCAAACGGGTCGGCGGCGATACGACCCTGTCGCAAATCGTCAATATGGTGGCGGAGGCGCAACGCTCCCGCGCCCCCATCCAAAAGCTGGTGGACAAAATTTCCAGCTATTTCGTCCCCGCCGTAATCGTCATCGCCATTACCGCCTTTATCGCTTGGTCGATCTGGGGTCCGGCGCCGGCTATGGCCTATGCTTTGATCTCGGCTGTATCCGTGTTGATTATCGCTTGCCCTTGTGCGCTCGGCTTGGCCACGCCCATGTCAATTATGGTGGCTACGGGCAAAGGCGCACTGGCGGGTGTTTTGGTTAAAAACGCCGAGAGTTTGGAGAACTTTGCCAAGGTAGACACGCTGATCGTCGATAAAACCGGCACTCTTACTATGGGCAAGCCTGCCCTTACGGATGTGCTGCCCGTAGACGGCATGGACAAGACGGAGTTTCTGGCCCTAACCGCATCATTGGAAAAAGGCAGTGAGCATCCCCTCGCCGAAGCCATTGTACGCGGCGTTGAAGAACGCGGCATAAAACTATCCAAAACCAAGGACTTCGAGGCCGTCACTGGCAAAGGCGTCCAAGGTATTGTGTCTGGCAAGAAAGTAGCCATCGGCAATGCCCGCATGATGGCCGATCTTGGCCTTGACCGGGACGCGCTGATTAGCGAAGCGGAAGCCATGCGCAAGCAAGGCAAAACCGCCATGTTTGTCGCCATAGAAAACAAACTCGCAGGGCTAGTCGGCGTGGCCGATCCCATCAAGGAAACCACCCAGGAAGCCATTGACGCCTTGCACAAGGCCGGGCTTAAAATCATTATGGCCACCGGCGATAACGCCACCACCGCCCAGGCCGTAGCTGATAAACTCGGTATTGACGAGGTACGGGCCGACATGTTGCCGGAACACAAATCCGCCCTAGTCAAAGAGCTACAGGCGGCTGGTGCCAAAGTCGCCATGGCCGGAGACGGGGTTAATGACGCCCCTGCCCTCGCTCAGGCCGAGGTCGGGATAGCTATGGGCACGGGCGCAGATGTGGCGGTGGAAAGCGCCGGATTTACTTTGCTGCGCGGTGATCTGCGCGGTATTGTCCGGGCGCGAAAATTGTCCAAAGCCACTATGGGCAATATCCGCCAAAACCTGTTCTTCGCTTTCATATACAACGCGGTTGGTGTACCCGTGGCGGCAGGGGTTTTGTACCCGGCCTTGGGCTTGTTACTATCGCCGATCATTGCTGCCGCCGCCATGAGCCTGTCGTCGTTTTCGGTGATTATGAATGCACTTAGGCTCAAAGGTTTGAAGTTGAACGATTAAGGGCAAATATGCTTTTGCAAATAGTTATCGGAATGGCATTGGTCGGTGTCACGGTATTTATCCAAGTGGTATTTATCCAACTGGCCTTTAACCGGATAAAAAGCCACCCGCCCACACATCTGCAAGGCTCTGGTATCATGGCACCCGTAATGCTGATGACCGGGGCCACCATGTGGCTATTTTTGGCCTTGTGCATTGCCGTACTGATATGGGCATTGGCATTTTTGGTCTTGGGTATATTCGAGACATTTGCACAAGCCATGTATTTCTCGGCAATCGCATTTACCACGCTCGGGTTTGGCGATGTTCTCCTGCCGCAAAACTGGCAATTGCTCTCGGGGGTTTCCGCCGCCAACGGCCTGTTATTGTTCGGCCTCAACACAGGTTTTTTGATCGAATCTATTCGCAAAATTTGTGAATAGGCGCGATCACGGACGTGGGTTTACCAACAATCTAATCCATGATGCGTACAACTGCCCTATAGTACAAATGTTCTTTCGCTCATGGATAAGCAAAACGCGTTGGTTTGTTGGAGCGAGGGACGGTGTCGGACTGAGGCTTGGCCTAACACGCTAGGCGGCCCGGGTCCCGTAGCGTGAGCTGAACGTTGCTGAGATAGTTTTCCCCTATCAAAACTGCTTCGAAAAAACCGGCCGTTACGCATAAACACCGCCGTGTGGCTTTGCCCTCACGAAACATTTTTGCTAGCTCTCCTTGGTATTTCCAGTGGAGGCAAACCACACGGGCCGTCCATTTAGGCGACCAGACAAAACCAAAACCACCGCTTTTTAAAGGCGGGCCAAAGCGCCTGCAAAAAACGAAAAAGAAAAATTATATACCCAGAAAACAAATCAATACGGCGACAGATGAAAAACTGAAACGGACAAAATTGGCCTTAGAACAGCTAAAACTGGAACAGGCCCGCCGTGATTGGAAACGGACAACAACCCCGCGCCCGCCGGGCATGGCCAGGCATGAACTTCAGGCACAAACAGTCTACAAGCAGATGGTTCAAAAACTGGACAATATCCGCTATATGACAATGCTATTTGAGCTGTCAAAACTCACCGCGCAAAAGGAAAAAGAAATGGTCGAGGGGGAGATCGCCGCCCTTCATATGGCCAGACAAACCCGTGCTTGGATAGAAAACCATAAACCTGACCCTACAGCCGGGACGCAACTTATACCAAGCCCCGCAACAGACGGTATTGACGATATCAAGCCAAGGCCGAGCGGCGTTTGAACTTGAAATACAATACAGTTACAGATATTCCATTACAGGTATTCCATTACAGGTATTCCATGTAAAAAGGTTTCTCATGCTTTCAGTTCTCGATATTTTTCGTATCGGTATTGGCCCGTCGAGCTCCCACACGGTGGGGCCGATCCGGATTGCCAAACGCTTTGTGGATATGCTGGACAGCTTGGGTGTTTTGGCGGACGTCGCGAATGTCCGGGCGGAATTACAAGGCTCACTGGCCCTGACCGGAGACGGTCATGCGACGCCCAAGGCGGTAATTTTAGGTTTAATGGGGTTGGAGCCGGAAACCTTAAACCCCGCACAAGCGGACAACCAAATGGCCCAGGTGTATAAAGACAAGACAATATCCCTGTGTGGCCGCAAGCTTATAAATTTTGACCCGCACACGGACATTGTATTTGACTATGAGACCCCGCCTGATCTGCATCCCAACGGCATGAACATGGTGGCCCGAGACCGACAAGGGACGGTGATTAGCCAACAGGTTTATTATTCCACGGGCGGCGGGTTTATCGCGACCCGCGAACAACTCTTGACCCCGCTCAAAGACGATATTGTGCCGGGGCAAATACATGTGCAATATCCGTTCGGCTCGGCGGCGGCGCTTTTGGATTTATGTGCGCGGGAGAACAAACACATTCACGAAATAATTTACGCCAATGAAGACGGGTTTCGTCCGCGTCCCCAAACAGGTGCTATGCTCGACAAAACTGCACAAGTGATGATGGACTGCATTGAGCGGGGTCTGCACACTGAAGGCATTTTGCCGGGCGGGCTAAAGGTCAAACGCCGTGCGCCCGACATTTGGCAAAAATTGATGGCCAACCCGACCTCCAATGAACGCGAGCAATTGTTCGACTGGCTTAATGTCTATGCTATGGCGGTCAACGAGGAAAATGCGGCCGGCGGCCAAGTGGTCACCGCACCCACCAATGGCGCGGCAGGTATTATTCCCGCCGTTATTCGTCATTACTGCCTAGAGGGGGATAAAAAATGCCCGCAAAACCTGCGTAAATTTCTGCTAACGGCTGGCGGTATCGGGCTTCTTTACAAACAACGGGCTTCCATATCCGGGGCCGAAATGGGCTGTCAGGGCGAGGTTGGTGTGGCCTGCTCCATGGCGGCGGGCGGTTTGGCGGCGGTGTGGGGCGGCACGCCTTTACAAGTGGCCAGCGCCGCAGAAATCGGCATGGAGCATAATCTCGGTCTGACCTGCGATCCGGTCGGCGGGTTGGTGCAAATCCCGTGTATTGAGCGCAATGCCATCGGCGCGGTAAAAGCCGCCAATGCGGCCCGCCTTGCCCTGCACGCCGCCGACCAGAGGAAAGTTAGTCTGGATCAGGTGATTGAGACCATGCGCCAGACCGGACTTGATATGTCGTCAAAATACAAAGAAACTAGCCAAGGCGGTCTCGCGGTCAATGTGGTGGAGTGTTAGCGTATTTTGCGGTTATTTACCGGGATAAAACACAGGAACCATATAGCCGGTCTTTGGGTCGATGATATACGACCCGCTTGCACCCGGCGGCAAAGGTGCGCCGCCCGCACCCAAAGAGCCAGGACCGCCGTCCGGCACATAGGGAATGGGTGTTACGCCTTCAGGGATGATGACGCGCTCGCCAGTCACAGGGTCGCGGTAATATGGCTCGCCGCTTTCAATGGCATCATTATCCAAACCTGTAGACGGGGCGCTTGTATTGGGGGTTTGCGCCTCTCCAATCGGCGGCAAATCTACATCGAGCGGAAACACCTCCGAAACGCCGCTTCGGGGCGGCCCAGTGTAGGTCTGGCTGCCGGCAACTCTGCCGGCTTGGGCGTATGGATCTGGGTATGGATCTGGGTATGGCTGCGCGCTTGGTTGGCCATTAAATCCTGGGCCAGTCGCGATATTCCGCGAACGGTCATCTGCCAATTTAATATAGGAAATCACTTCGCTCGTGCCGCGTGTCGTACTGGCAATATGGGTTGTCAGAGCCAATTCTTCGGGGGTTCGTGCCACGCCGAGCAAATATACAACCCCGTCATTAACCTCAATACTGATATTACGGGCCTTGACGGACTTCGCTGCAATCAGACGCGCGCGAACCGAACTGTTAAGCACACCGTCTTTGGTGTTGCGCACCATGCCTTGGCGGCCTTTGATCAATATCTCATTGCCCACTTGAACCACTTGCGGGCCTGACCAGGCTATGCGCTCGGCTTCAATACGGTCTTCGTTGCGCGGCACATTGCCGGATAAGACCACTATGCCCTCTGCAACCTCAACATCGACGCCGGCGAGCTTAAAGCCCTCCACCCGGCTCATGCGGGCCTTTATGGCGCGGCCGGCACTGACATCATTTAAGGAACGGGCGAAATTGCGCTCGTCGCCTTTCTTGACGCCTGCCGTCAGTGCAGTGGTGCATCCGGTTGAAATCAGCGCAAAACTGCTAGCGAACAAGAGTATGGTTAATTGTTTCATAAGGGTAAATTACCGCCATCCCTTTACCAAAGTGTTACCAAAATGGCGGCTTTACATTAAATTTGTGATAGTTATTCTTGGATTATGAGTGCAAAAATCATCCCGATTCCCGTTTCAAATCGCAGGCAAAGCCGCTCTAATCTCGCACCCGTCAGCTTTGAACGCAAAGAACTGGCTATTATATTAAACATTTATGGCCAAATGGTCGCACGGGGGGTCTGGAAAGATTATGCCGTCGATATGCTAGCCGAGCGGGCGGTGTTCTCGGTCTATCGCCGGGCCACAGAAACCCCGCTCTACCAGATTAACAAACGCCCGCACATGCGGGGGAAACAGGGACAATACAGTGTGGTCGCGCCCGACGGGCTGATCCTCAAACGCGGCCATGATCTGAAAAACGTGCTGCGCATATTCGACAAAGCAAGGTTTAAGAGCCTGTAATCCCCCGATTCGGCATGAAAAACCCCGCCAACCGAAAGGCTGACGGGGTAAATTTAGTGATTTTGGTAAATTGGCTAAACTTAGCCTTCGGCTTTACCAAGAACAACGCGCTCCAATAGCCTGCGCAGTACGGCAGTGACACCAGCCGCAGCCAAAACAGCACCAATGCTAGTAAGTATGGCCGTTAGATGTTTACCGATTTCAGGAATACCGTTCAATGCTGCGGCACCACCAGCCATCAAAAAGATAGCGGCGACCAACAGGCCAAGACGGTGTTCTTTGTCAACGAACCAACCCGAAACAAGACCAAGTACAGCCAGAATGGCTGCATCATAACCGGTACTTACGAAAGCCAGAACGATGGCAGCCAACAGGCTGACGATCCAAATTATACGTGCTATAGACATATTTTCCCCCTTAAAGGTTTTGTGATACGGGCGTTTTGCCCGTTAGTGTTAGGCGTTTTGCCCATTGTTATTAGTTGCGCCGGGCTCTTCGGCACGTACACAACAAGTGCTTCTTAACACTTTTTTAATGTTTATGCAAAGAAAAAAGCCCCGTTTTGGGACGGGGCTTTTAAACGTTAATTTGGTAGTGTATTCAGTGAATACTCAATCGCCGCCGAACATACTCATCAAAATTGAGAAAATATTGATAAATGACAGCAATAGAGACGCCGCCCCAAATACAGACATTTTCTCTGCCATAGCCGCATCACCGACCGTGCCGTAATATATCCGCTTTAATGACTGGGTTTCCCAAGCGGTAATACCGCAAATAGCCACTAAACCGACCAAATTAAACAAAAACCCGGCCATGCCTGTAAATGCCAACGCAGGAATAAACATGCCCAGAATATTTATGACGATAAAGCCGACAAATAACATGATGAAAAACTTGGCAATACCGCCCAGGTCTTTCTTGATGGTATAGCCAACCAGACTAACCGCGAGAAACGCAATGGCCGCCATAAAGAATATTCTCACCGAAACCATCGGGTCAACAAAGGCGGCAATGGCCGATAGCCAGACGCCCATAATGGCCGCGAATGTGAACAAAAACACTTTAACCGCATTGACGCTCATAGTGTGGAGCTTACGACCGACAGCCCCAAACAGGACAACAATACCAATGGTCAAGCCAATGGCCGCGCCCGGACTATAGAGCATACGCCCGATATCCGACATGCCGCCCGCAGGTGTCATCAATACTTTGGTGCCAAACAGATAGGCAACAATACCCGACACTGCCATAGCAGCGACCATGTATTTATAAGTGCCCAGCATGAAATTGCGCAGGCCCAGATCCATTTCGCCGCCTTGGGCTAATGTATCATTTGGAAATTGGTTCATTTTTCTCTCCGTAAAAAAGGCTCACGCAGAAGTGCGCGAAGTTCATATCGTGTATATATAGAGCATATTAGCGTTGCTTCAATGATAATCGGTGCAAATAATAAAGAGGATGTGGTAAAATATGCTGTCCTGCCTTGACGGGACACGTAATAGAGATAAATTCCCCCAAATCATGCTCACACTTTTCGCCGCGATAAAACCACCCGCTGATATTCTTGACGCCGTAGAGGATGTGCAAAAAGGCATTGAAGGGGTCAATTGGACCCCGTGTGATAACTTGCACATTACGGTGGGTTATTTTGGCAAGGTTGAAGATGAATACGCAGAAATTCTCGACCATGAGCTAGCCCGTTTCCCCGGCACAGGTTTTGATTTACGCCTTGCGGGGGCCGATATATTCGGAAGCTCTCGCCCTCATTCTCTTTGGCTCGGTGTGGAAAAATCCCCTGCCCTGGACGCCTTGCATAAACATATACGCCGGGCGGCCAGGCGTTCAAACATTGAAATGGAAGCCCGCAATTTCGTCCCCCATCTCACCCTGGCCTATTTGCGGCGCCATACCCCAAAGGACGAATTAACCCGCTATATCCGCCGCCATATTCAATTTAAATCCAAACCATTTTTGGTAGACCAGTTCGCCTTATATTCAAGCCGCCACCAAAAACACGGCCCCAACATTTACACAAAACAAGCCAATTATCCGCTATTGGGCTGAAGACATTTCAATAAAAGAACAGAGACCTACCGACTACCCTCTAGTCAACCAACTCGGTTCGTATTTCCGTTTCTGCCTCTAGCATTTTATGGACGGGGCATTTGTCGGCTATGGTCAACATACGTTTTAACTGTGCTTCGTCCAAATCACCCTCTATGGTAATTTTTCGCGTGAATATGCTCTTCATCATATTTCCCGGTCGGTCGCTATCGCTTCCTCCTCGCCTCTTGTCAGCGCCAAAACCGGATTTTTTATAGGCAACATCAACACCAATATGGGTTACGGGCCATTTTTTCCGCTGAGCGTACATGCGCAGTGTGATGGTGGTGCAAGACCCCAACCCGGCCAATACATATTCAAACGGCGACGGGCCGAGATCGGCGCCGCCTAATTCTTCTGGTTCGTCTGCATACAAGCGGTGACCACGTGCCAATACGTCTTGTGTATATATGCCGCCAGAACGTTCTTTTACCGTGACTTTATTTCCCATTATCAATCCTTTATCAATTGTGCTAACATTCTAAGGTCTTCTAATATGGCCGCGTTTTTTTGAGCCACTTCATCGTCCACACCCCAACGTTCATTTTGGTGAATTTCGTCGAGCCGTGACAAAGTAAAAGCCGCATCCACCTCCAAATACTTTTCCATTACCGCCAAAGCTAGCAATGCCGATCCCGTACTGGCCGTGAAATGCAACAGTAAAGTCAAATCCGCATCATCAAGGCTATCGGCAAATTTGTGCGCGTTTCGCAATGATTGTTGCGGTTGCGCCACCGCCTTGATCCGCGTGGTCGTCGCCAAGGAAATGCCGTGTTTCTGCGCCGCCCAGTCCAGTATTGGTTGCCAGTTTTGGTCTTGGCGGGCGGCTAAATCCTGCGGGCTATGTGTGCGGTAACACAGTAAATCCGTACCCATATAGGCGCAAAATTCCTTGACCAGTTCACTGCGCCGGGTCGGGGTTTGCTCACACGCTACATTCATCAGGCGCGTACACGGCATGGTATTTGGCACAATGTCCTCGCCCTGCGCTTGCCATTCGGCGGCGACCAATTGCGCTTGGGATTTACGGGAAAATTGCAAAACCATTTTACCCGGCGTTCTTAACGTCCACCCATCGAGCATGACGCAAAATCCACCGTCTTTACCTTGCACGAAAACCTTTTCATAAAACCGCTTTGCCATCAATTTGGCACGACATCTATGGGTAAGGTCATCCGGGTTGCCTGCCCCTCAAGCGGGTTGGTACCGTGCCATAAATAAGACGGAAACAACACCAGTGTTCCGGCTTTCGGTTGTACGATTTTTTCATAATCAAGCGGTTGCCCTCCTATATCCCGCACCGGAAATGGCGGCTTGCCGAAATGTATCCACCCGGCTTTTTTGCTTTCGTCCTCCACCTCGTCCGGCACATCAACATAATAGGCCGAGCTAATCCAGCCTTTCGGATGGACATGGCTAACGTGGAAACCTTTGGTGCGCAGTTTCACTGACCACGAGCCGGCAATGTGGTACTCCCCGGTATTGCGGTGTAAAAGTGGATGATCCGGGTCATGACCGAGACGTTTCATATAGGCACGAATGGGTTTGTCCAAAGCTTTGAAATGGGCCTTTAAAACCGGATGATCAACAAAACGCAAATCCGTCACCGTCTGGGTGCCGTTTCGCCAAGATTGGTCAAGGGGATGTTCTGACAGGCCGTGCAAGTCGTCCAGAGCTTGCTTGAGGGCAAGATTATATTCAGCCAAACTGCCATAGCCTTTGGGCGGCTCAAGCTCAAAGGGTTGGACAAATTTCTCCACATCTGTGTAATATTGGTGATCTTGCCCAAGTGCGCGCATGGCGGTGTATTTCACCGCAATCCAGAACTGATTATTTGGCACGGCTTTCAAAGCTTCTGTGGCTGCGTGCAAAGCTTCTGCCGGGCGGCCTGAGGCCAGTGCGCTATCGGCAAAATCCACCATGAGATCAATATCACCAGGCCGGCCGCTCAGCGCCGCCAATGCATCTTCGTAGGCGGATTGCATATCGCCGTCTTCCAGCTTGAAACGGGCCCGCGCCGCTAAAATTTCAGGGCCAGCACCGTGTTGTTGTTCTGCCCGCTTGAGCATCGCAATTGCGGCGGGTTTGTCATTGGCTTTGGCGAGCAGGCGGGCGGCGGCTACAAATATTGTTACCGTGTGGCCCGCTTGCGCCAAATATGCATCCATTTGCTCTTGGGCTTCATCCCAACGGTTTTGCATCCACAACACTTGCAGGATATTTTGGAAGGCCGGGACTGCGGTGGCCACATCAAGCAAGGCGCGTTCGCTGTTTGTGACCGAGGCCGCATACTCTCCCATTTGCATCAGCAATTGTCCGCGCACAAAAGAAAATTTGTGCGCATTTTTTTGTACGGACGGCACGCCGTCCAACAAAGTCAATGCACGCCCGGACTGCATAATTTCCTTACAAGCGATAACCCGGCCGATTTGTAACAATTCATTATCCGGGTGATGTTTCAGGGCCGCGCTATAGACATCAAAGGCGCGCGCGGGGTCATCATAATCAATCAGGCATTTGCCGAAATTTTGTGCCGCACTCAGATAATCAGGTTTGGCGGCAAGACTGGCTTGATAGGCTTGGATAGCGTCCGGTATATCTTGTAAGGCACAACAAATACTGCCTTTGGTATTGAGATATTCGAAATGCTTCGGGTTAGATTTCAAGGCCTTTTCTATGCGTACCAATGCGGTCGGGTTGTGCCGACTGCGAGATGCGATTAAAGCCCCGATATGATGGGCATCGCCAAGATTAGGGTAAGCAGTAATTATCTGTGTGTATTGCCCCTCCGCTCCAGACATATCTCCGCGCTGATACGCCCCATAACAGCTTTGCAATTGCTGATTTACATCCATGCTAAACGTCCATCTCCTCAATCGGCATATTTTCGTCAAACCCAAACAGGTCGAACGCCGCACGCATATGGAGCGGTAAATCGGCGTGCAGCTCAATGGTATGACCGTCTGGATGCGGCAAGATGAGCGATTTGGCATGCAGATGTAATTGCTCCGAAAGGCCGCCCGGTTCTTCGCGGTCAGTGGTGTATTTGGCATCAAACACCAAAGGCGTTTCCAGTAAATACATGTGGAGACGCAGTTGATGTTTGCGCCCCGACAATGGTTGCATGACCACCCATGCGGCCCGTTTACCCGCTGCTGTCGCCACCTGGTATAAAGTGCGGGCATGTTTGGCACCTTGGGTGCCGTGGCGCACCGCCGTCATGATTTCGCGGCCATCAAGGCCCTCACCTTTGAGCATATAACCCTTGACCTCTCCGGCCAGCGGGCGCGGCACACCGTTGGTGATACCCCAGTATATTTTCGTGGTGCGGCGGTTCTGAAATGCTTTGCCGAGCCAGGCCGCAGACTTGGCATTCTTGGCCACCACCAACACGCCGCTCGTGTCTTTGTCGAGCCGGTGCACCAATCGCGGCGGCGTTCCTTTATAGGCGAGAGCGGGGAGTAACCCGTCAATATGGCGCGTGGTATTTGTACCGCCTTGCACGGCTAGCCCGGCGGGCTTGTTCAAGGCGATCAGATCATTGTCCTCATAAATCACCATGGCTTTCATGAAGTTGATGTCCGCGTCCGACACTCGCCTTGGTGGTTTCTTGTCGCCAGGTTCTGGCAGCGGCGGTACACGCACGCTTTGCCCAGCCTCCAACCGCACCTTGCCTTTGGCCCGTTTGCCGTCTATGCGCAATTGCCCGGTGCGCAGATATTTCTCGACCCGCCCGTGGGGGATATGGGGGAATTTGCGCTTGAACCATCTGTCAAGCCTTGAGCCATCGTCGCCCTCTGCCACAGTTATTTTTTGAACACCACTCACATTACACCTCTCATGGAACAAACACCCTACGGGCAATGATGAGGCCAATAAACAAGGCCAAAATCGACAAGGCAACCGAAGCGGAGATATACCCCGCTGCCAAACCATAAGCCTTGGTCTCAATCATACGAATAGCCTCCAGTGAAAACGCAGAAAATGTCGTAAACCCGCCCAGAACACCAACCCCCAAAAACAAACGCAAATTTGCCGCGCCGCCGACCATTGCAGAGCCTTTAAAAGCCAGCCACCCCACCAATAATCCCATGAGCAAACCACCCAACACATTTACCACCAAAGTCCCCCAAGGATACCCCGGCCCCATCACGCGCAAAGCTACCCCGCCCAACAAATATCGGCCAGAAGCTCCCAGCGCCCCACCAAGCGCAACATATAATAATCCGTTCATGGGAGGGTAATAGGCGCAATATAACCGTGCCGCAAGGCTAGCGTTCAATCAAAATCTCGCGCCAATTCCGCGATTGTCTCCACGCCAAGCACGCTCATATGGGCATAGTCTTTGTGGTCTGAGCCTAGGATGATTTGGCTGGCGGGGTCTTGGAATGCGGTTTTTTGGTCGTGGGTCAACGGGAAATGGAAAAAATGTACCGATGAGGTTTTGCCGTCCGCACTGGTGCGCTCGGCGTCGTCTTCGGGGACGACGTATATTTTCTCACTTTCCCCGTGGACACCGATTTGCAGATAAATATGGTTTTCGATACCGCCAAGTTTGAGGAGTAGATTGAGCCTGCGCACCGGATCGTCAATTTCAAACATCATGGTAGCAACTAGCTCATTACCGTTTGGCACTAGCGGATTATAGGCGCGCAGCTCGTCTTGCAATTGTTCGTCGCCGCCCTTTTCAATATAGAGCATTTCTTGGATTTGAAACAGCATAGTCTCGTAGCTTTGAAAATAAAATGTGCAGTCGCGGCCAAGATCGACCCGGCGCAAAGCTTTGGCCGGTTTAAGGGCGGCGCGGCGGTCTTTACGTATTGGGGCAAATTCGGCATTAGGTAAAATGTCGGCCTTGGTAATGGTGCGATCTGTTTTGGGCATGTCAAAAATCCGTTCTATAATCCGTAAGCTTTGGCCATGAGTTCCATTGGATGGTCGGGAGACAGTTTTGTCCCGTCCTCGCCCATGACTTGAATGAGATGTTTACACGCCAGCGGACAGTCAGAGCATAGATTGGCATTGCCCTTTTGCTTCACTTGCCGCACGGCGGGGCGCGCCACTTTAAGCGCATAGGGCCGGGTGTCTTTCATAATCCCGAACGTGCCGCCGTGGCCGGAACAGCGCTCAACAATATCGACTTTGGTGTCCGGGATTTTGCGCAACATCTCCGCTGATTTAGCACCCATATTCTGGGCGCGGGCGTGACAGGCGGAATGGACGGTGATGCCGCCTTCAATGGGCGTCAAACCGTCTGCAAGTCCTTCGTTTTTTGCAATGTCCACCATATATTCCGCCACATCATAGGTGGCGGCAGACAGGCGTTTGATGTCTGTATCGTCCGGCAATATCAAGGGCCATTCCATTTTCATCATCAAACCACATGACGCCGTGAGCGCGATGATATCATAGCCCTTGTCAACCCAAGGCAAAAGCTCACCCTTGACCATTTCGGCTTGCTTGGCCACTTGGGCGATATCGCCCTCCTCAAGATACGGCATGCCGCAGCAAGCCGGGTATACGACCTCGGTCTTGACACCGTTTTTGGCCAAAACCGCCTGGGCCGCCACACCGCTTTCAGGTTTATTATAATCTACATAGCATGTGGCATAAATCACGGCTTTGCGGTTTTTTCCAGGTGCTTCCAAATTACGGGCGGGCGGATTTTTCGCGGACAGTTTTTCAAATGTCTTGGCGTGAAATTTCGGCAGCTCTGCAGATTTATCAATACCGGTTATTTTCTCCATTGCCGGGCGGGTCAGCTTGTTGCCCAACCTAGAGGCCCAGTTGGCGAGACCGGAAATGGGGCCGAACATTTTGCCGTTGCGGTCCATTTTGACCAATTGCTTTTTGGCAAAACCAGCGCCGTTTTTCCTAAATTCAGCGGCCCGTGCACGCAACATCAAATGGGGGAAATCCAGATTAAATTCATGGGGCGGCACATAGGGGCATTTGACCATGAAACACATATCGCACAAAGTACACGCATCCATGACCTTTGCGTATTTTGATGTATCGACCGTATCCAGTTCACCGCTCTCACTGTCGTCGATCATATCGAACAATATGGGAAAACTTTCGCACAGATTAAAGCAGCGGCGGCACCCGTGGCAAATATCAAACACCCGTTCCAACTCTTTGGTGATCAGCACGTCATCGTAAAAATCTTCGTTTTGCCAGTCATGAGCATGGCGGGTAGGTGCAGACAAGCTACCCTCTTTTGGAGGTTGTTGAGACATAACAATGACCTAAAATAAGAACCGGTCGGCTTTTACGGGGCGGCCGACCGGTCAAAGAAGATGGACTAGTCGTCCATACTTCCAAGGGCTTTGGTGAAACGTCCGGCGTGGGACTTTTCCGCTTTCGCCAATGTCTCGAACCAATCTGCGATTTCGTCAAAACCTTCTTCGCGGGCCGTGCGGGCCATGCCCGGATACATGTCGGTATATTCGTGGGTCTCGCCCTCGATAGCGGCTTTTAAATTATCCGCCGTGCCGCCTATGGGCAGACCAGTGGCCGGATCGCCGACCTCTTCCATAAATTCCAAATGGCCGTGGGCGTGTCCCGTCTCGCCTTCGGCGGTGGAGCGAAACACGGCAGCCACATCATTATAGCCTTCAATGTCGGCTTTTTGGGCAAAATACAAATAACGGCGATTTGCTTGGCTCTCGCCTGCAAATGCGTCTTTCAAGTTTTCGAGGGTTTTTGATGTCGCCAGTCCAGTATCTTGTCCCATGAGTTGCTCCTATAGATTCGGGTTGTAATCTGAATTTAGCAAAATCTTAGAGCAAGTCAATACTTTTTAGAATAATTCTAAATTGAGAACAATTCTCATAAACGAATTGTCACATCCACAGATTTAATCTGCCGGCCCTTTGGTAATTTAGGCAGGCCGCTAATTTCAATAGCATTACCGGGAATATCCTCAAGCCGTTCTTCATCTTCAAAGTAAAAATGGTGGTGATCGGAAAGGTTTGTATCAAAAAAAGCGCGCCCGCCGTCAACTGCAATCCGGCGTAAGAGCCCGGCTGCGGCAAATTGGTTCAATGTATTATAAACACTGGCCACAGATGTTTTTACGTCCCGAGCCCGGGCCAGCGCAATAACATCATCAACACTAACATGTTTATCCCGACCATCAAACAACAGCCCGGCAATGGCCTTGCGGATCTTGGTCGGGCGAATTTTGTGCTCGCCTAACAACTTGTTTATCTGTTTAGAATCAACGCTCATGGGCAAAACATAAGAACTATTCTAATTTTTGCAAGTGGTTTTCCAAACACCTTTTTGGTGGCGTGATGCGACAATATGGCATTTTGACACCCGCCCCCAGACTTCGTAATCAGAGACTTCTATAATTAGTTTGGACACGTGAAGTTTACCATGAGGTTTAAATGGGGAGCAATGCCGTTAGCTGTAAGTTACTGTTTAGAGGGCTAACCGTATTGGTAACGACGCTGTTCTTGTTATTTCCTGTGCAATACGCCCCAACCATCCAAACGGCACAAGCCGGGCAAAAAGTCAAAAAAGTCAAGCCGCCCAAAGCCAAGCACAGGCCAAATTTGTCCTATCGGCCCAATGTCGTCAGATATCCGAGTAAATACCCTGGCAGCGTTGGTGTATTGGCCCTTCGCGACAAACGCAGCATGAAATTTTACGGCGGCGAAGATGGATATTTTTCAGAAGACGTTTTGACTGTTTTGTCCAACTCATTATTTCTTGAAATTAAAGCCGGTCGCGTGTTTGAGCGGGTCAAGCAAATTAAAGGGCTAACCTCCCAACAACTGACCCGCAAGGATATTAAAGCCCTCGCAGAAGCACAGAATGTAGATTACATTTTTATCGCTGACCTTACCGCATTTAATTTGCTGCGTGAAAAAATGCGCAAAAGAAAAAAAGGTCTGGACTTTAAAATCAACATTCGCTTCGGATTGGTCGGACAATTAATTGACGCCAAAAGCGGGGCCGTGTTGTGGGCGGAACAAATTGTTCGCGAGGACGGCTCGCTTAACACGGACAAACGTATTTCCGCTGAAGACTACGGCCCAAGTGCCAAACGGGCCGTGCAAAACGGATTTGACGATATGAAAATGTCTATCCGAACCTTGGGCTTGGAGGTTAATCAATGAGATACTTGGTATTGGTCTTTATCGCACTGGGTATTGCTTTTAGCGCATCTGGGGCAATGGCCAAAGAAGACAAATATTTACAGGCCCTCAACAATCAACTCAGCTTTCGCGAAGCAAGCAGTTATTCTCAATATATTGAGCAACGCGACATAGGGCTAGGGCTAGAACCCATTGGCAAAGACGAAGTGAAACGTCTGTTTGGTAAGGGCACCGGTAAATATCGCCAATTTGATGTTGCTATTACCAATAATTCCAAGTTCCGGATTTATATCAACCAGATCCAGATCAAACGAACGGACAATCAGCCATATCCCAAAATCGACCTTTCCGATATTCACGACGCCATAGACCCCGGCGGCAGAGGTAATAAGGACGATATGCGAGATGCGGCCCTGCGCAACAATCTGATCAACAAAGCCATGCCCCACACCATTCTGGCTCCGGGAGAAACCATACAAGGCATATTATTTGTCCGGAGCAAATACCTGGACGAAGGGGCCAATTTGTTTTTGCAAATCCAAAACATGAAGCGGGTCGCATTCTTGGATTTTAATATTCCTCTAAATTAAAGAAGCTAACATAAAGGAGGACGATATAATGAAAACCATTATCACAGCCGCCAGTATAGCTGCAATACTTATGACTAACACTGCCCTCGCAGCCGAACAATGCCCGCTTGATACGGACAATGCAAAATTTCAGGCCGAAATCTACAAGCTGGCAAAAAAGAACAGCCCGGCACGCCAAAACTTTGATGCACTTAAGGAACACTTTGGTTTATCCCAGCCTAGCCTTGATCTAATCAAGAATATGAATGCCGGGAAATTCACCAAAGAGCTGAAGTTCATCCATGCTTGGAAAGATACCGATAAAGTGATTTCGCTCAACACAAAAAGCTCACATTTCAGCCAGTGGAAAACATATATCAGTCCCGCAGGCCAACCACCCGGGTTTGTGGCAAAATCCGCTTCGGTCATGGGTAATATCGGCCATAGTTTGACGGTGCTGTCACTAGCGGTAAATGTTTATGACGCGTTCAGCGGCGATGATACGGCCTACAAAGCGGCCGTAATTGACATATACAAAGCCTCACAAGGTGTGGCCGCAACACAGTACGGCTCCCGGTCCCTGTCAGTGGCTATGATCGGTGTTGGGTTCATGGATTACGCCCTCAATAAATATATGAAAACCGCCTATGCAAAATACGAGGATTATTGGTGGACTGGTTATGATAATTATCTAAAACGAACCTATTCCCGTGCCAGTTGGGCAAAGCTATACGAGACCAAAGGCCAAAAAGGCGTCGATGCACGCCTACGCGAATTTTGGCAAGACGCCTATGTCGAAGTCGGCACCCATAATCAGGGGAAGGATTTTCTGGCAATATCGGCAAATGCCTTGGCAATGGTTGATTACCCCGAGCCATTTGCCGCCCGCTATATGGCCGAAACCTTGGCCCCAGGACTTAAGGTATATTATAAAGGTAAAGCAGAAGACGCGCGCATTGAAGTAGAGATTTTACTTGAACGCAAATGCGATCTACTCGTGCGCGAAATGGGCCGGATAGAGGAACTGAAAAAAGCCATTGATGCAGCGCGTATAGAAATGAATTTAAGGGCAAAAAAAGCTAATACGGATGCGGAAAAACAGCAAGAAGTTACAGACACCCAATTACAATTTGCGGAATACCGCCAATATATTGACGTTAGCTTGGCGGAAAAAATCCTGCTACTGCCTTTGGGGATGACTGCGGATGATGCCTTTAAGATTGGCATACGGGCAGTTGAGAACGGGCAGAATTTTTATGATGCTATTGAACATCTAAACAGAATTGGCAGAGAGCAGGCGGCGCAGAGAGAAAAAACGTCCCAACTTGCGGCCAAACAAGACGGCGAGATAGAGGACACAACGACCGCCCCAAAAGAACAAACCAAAGAACAAGTTGTCGCAGTTAATGCAACTATACCACCTGCCGAACAAGCTGCCGAACAAGCTAGAAGCCCAGACGCAATGGCGCAATATAATGACGGCGCCGTCAACAAAGATTTGCTGGTGTTGTTGCCAGATTATCTGGAAAGGGACAAGCGCGGCGAGCTATCGCCTTACGGACGAGAACAACTGGCTTATTTGCTGCGCATTCAAAAGAATGTGCAGGGGGCAGAAACCCCGACGCCTATGCCCGTTACAAGTGGAAACTCAGATGACGAATGGGGTGATGCGGACGATATAGATCAAATTCTTGTCTCCAGTGTCAGCGAAAATGACAAATGGGCCATACGCGACCAAATGGCCGCACAAAGGCAAGCTGACAAAGCCCGCTCTGATGCTATTGCCGGACAGTCATTCGCCGCCATAGAACAACGCCGGGCTGAAGACGCGCGCATCAAAGCGGAACAACGCCGCCAGTTCGCCGCCGCCATGCGGCAAGTCGCACAAGGCATTGGCCAAGTTGCTACCGAGATGAAAGAGGCCGATCGCCGAAGTGCCGCAGTACTGAAACAACACAGAAACCAGACCAATAGTAACATGCGCGACTACCAGAAAAAAATGAATTCTGTTTCCGTACCACGTATTAACAATTCCTGCGTCAGCGGCTTAATGAGCCGTAAGGGTTATCCGATCACCGATCCGTATCTGGCCAGATCTATGTGCGCGAACAACACTATTGCGCCAAATCCCAAATATAAACCATCTGTCAGAACGACGCCAATTATTACACCATCACGAAAGCCTAAATATAAACCGCCGACAAGTATCCCTCGCTATTCCCAGCAACCTGCCACACAGCCGCAGACGACTTTAACACAACGCAAAGACTGGGGTGTATGTTCTCCACCCCAAGCACATGATACCCATTACCCAGTGCGTTGCACGGTTTGCACTAGTAAAGGCGGGATATTACGGTACTGGGGGAATGAGTACCACTGTATGATGGAAAACAAACCCAATCATGCTAAGTACATCATTGATATCTGGCCGGATTTAGCTAAAGTTTATAATAATCCAGATTTGATCAAAAATTATAAAAATCAAGATTAATTACCCATAAGGCGTTGTGCGCCTCTTGGCCCACCGTACCCGGCAATCCTTTTGAGTCTCTTTGGGCTTATGCCCGCAACGCCGCCCACCGCTCCAACCTTGCTTTGATCTCCCGCTCCCGGCCTTCGCCTTTGGGCGCGTAAAATTGCTCTCGCTCCATACCGTCCGGGAAATAGTTTTGGCCGGAGAAACCCTCGGGGGTATCCGGGTCATATGTATAACCTTTACCGTAACCTATATCTTTCATCATTTTGGTTGGCGCGTTCAATATGTGCGCGGGCGGCATCAGGGAGCCGGTTTTTTTGGCGGCGCGGGTGGCGGCTTTGAACGCCGTATAGACCGCATTTGATTTGGGGGCTGTGGCCATGTGGACGACGGCGTGGGCAATGGCCAACTCGCCTTCAGGGGAGCCTAAAAACCTGTAAGTATTCATGGCTTCATTGGCGATCATTAGCGCCAGCGGGTCAGCCAAGCCAATATCCTCACTGGCCATGCGGATCAAGCGCCGCGCAATATACAGCGGGTCTTCCCCGCCCGCGAGCATCCGCGCCAACCAATACAAAGCCGCGTCCGGGTCAGAGCCGCGAATGGATTTGTGCAGGGCAGAAATGATATTGTAATGTTCTTCTTTGTTTTTATCGTAAGCTGGGGCGCGTGTTTGCAAATGTCTGGCTACGGCTTTACCGTCCAATTTTTTCTTGGCGGGGAGTGCGAATATTTCCTCAGCTAAGTTCAGCAAATATCTTCCGTCCCCATCCGCAAATGCGATCAAAGCATCGCGCCCGTCTCTGGTCAGGGGTAATTTTTGCCCCGTAGAATTTTCCGCCCGCACCAGCAACTCGTCCAATGCTTTTTCGTCCAGACGTTTCAAGACAAACACCTGCGCCCGTGACAACAAGGCTCCGTTAAGTTCAAAGCTTGGATTTTCCGTGGTCGCGCCGATCAACGTGACAATGCCTTGCTCCACATAAGGTAAAAACCCGTCTTGTTGAGCCCGGTTAAACCGGTGGATCTCGTCCACAAATAACAAAGTACCGCGCCCGGTAGCCCGGCGGGTTTTGGCGGCCTCAAAAGCCTTGCGCAAATCTGCCACCCCGGAAAATACGGCGGACAATTGCACAAATTCCATGTCGGCATGGCCGGCGATTAACCGCGCAATGGTGGTTTTGCCCACCCCCGGCGGCCCCCACAATATCATGGAGGCTATGCGCCCACTGACCAACATCCGCCCTATGGGTTCATGGGCAGCCAGCAAATGATCTTGTCCAACCACCTCATCAATTTTTTGCGGGCGCACCCGATCTGCCAATGGCCGGGGTGCCGCGTCCTCTAGCCCAGCGTTTTCAAACAAACTGCTCACGGGTTTTAAAACCGGATACGACTGTTCAGGATGCGGCCATTGCGTTCCAATTTAATCGGCCAATTGCGCTCGCCTTCAAAGTCGTCGAGAATATCTTGAAGCTGGGTCGTGGACGTTACCTCCTCCCCCATGATCTGCACCAATATATCACCGGTGCGAAATCTATAGCGCGATGAATATCCGGACCGGCTCCGGCCCGCAATAACCACACCGCGAATATATGGATCGAAATCCATTTCCTCAGCCAGTGCAGGTGACATATTGACCACACTCAAGCCGTCAAATGGATTAGTACCTTCAAGCCTGCGCAGATCACGCTTGGGTATTTCCTTTGGTGTATCCACGCGCACGAAGAGTGTGCGGATTTTACCGTCGCGCCAAACTTTTACATTTGCCTTATAACCCGGCGACAATGTTGCCAGTTTAAAGCGCAAACCACTGTCGTCAAATATGTCGGTACCGTCCACAGACAGTACCACATCACGGCGCTGCATTCCGGCCTTGTCCGCCGGGCCGCCGTCGTAAATTTCCTCTACAATCGCCCCGCGCGGCCTGTCCAGATCCAAGGCTTCAGCCATAACCGCATTCACCCCTTCGGTGCGTGCATCGAGCCAGGGGCGGGTGATTTTGCCGTCGCTGAGCGCACTGTCGACGGCCCGCTTGACCAGTTCGCCCGGTATGGCAAACCCGATGCCGTTAGAGCCGCCGGAGCGCGAGAAAATCGCCGTGTTTACCCCGACCAAATGCCCGTCCATATCCACCAATGCTCCGCCGGAATTACCCGGATTAACCGCCGCGTCTGTCTGAATGAAATTTGCCACATTGGAGACTTGCGTGCGCCCAAGCGCCGAGACAATGCCGCTAGTCACGGTTTGCCCGACCCCGAACGGGTTGCCAATGGCAAGAACCAAATCGCCAACTTCCAACGTAGCCGCTTCTTCAATCGGCAAGACAGGTAAGCGCTCGCCTTTGGTATCAATTTGCAAGACGGCCAGATCGATTTGTGTGTCTTCGGCGATCAATGTCGCTTTAAATTCGCGCCTGTCCGCCAACACGATGCGCAATTCTTGCGCACCTTTGACCACATGGGCATTGGTAACAATGACCCCGTTAGAGCGCACAATCACCCCCGAGCCGAGGGACCGCTCGGTGCGCTCACGCGGCACACCGCGCCCACAAAACGAAAAGAATGGATCGACTTGGCGCACTTTACGCTCGGAATAGACATTGACCACTGCAGGTGCCGTTTCCTTGACCACAGGCGCAAATGACATTTTCACCTGCACCGACGACCTCGGCACCATAACGTCTTGTTCTGAAATACCTTGTTTTGGCGTCACCGCATCGGCACGACCACCGGGAATATACCCCAACCCAAACACCAAAGCGCCGCCAAACAACGCCCCACCCAAAACAACAAATAATTTTTTCATAGGTTTAAGGTAAGCGCAATCAGGACAAATTTAAACCCCCAAGCACATGAATTGCGATATTTTAATTTTCAAACCCTATTGCAAATTCGCCAAAGTTATCAAACCTATGACCGCAAGATATGTGCCCGAAATAATAACGGCTGATGATGGGCCGGTTTTTATGATATTGGCAGTTGCGCCCTTTTTACCTTGAATATCCCCTTGCTCGTCCGTGCGGGTTGCGTAAACGATCATGCTGATGACCACCAATATATACAGATAGGACGCCAAATAGAGCTGATCTATCAGGGTCAAATAGGCCACATCCGGCAGGCTAGACAGCATGGTAAATTGCATGGCAACGAGCGTTAGTAGAGCCGTAATGGCCAATCCAACACGGGCCTCCACATGCTTGGGATCGAGTAAAAGCGCCAAGGTTGCGCACAATATGATCAGAAACACCGGGATATAAGCTTTGAATATGCCCGAAAGCGCAGGTCTTGTTATGGGGATAATAAAATCCGCCCGTGAATAAGCCGAAACATCCGGCTCAGCCAAATCTCCAAACGCGGTTGCGTAAGGTTTATCGCGTATAACCAATCGCGGCGTGCCGATTTTATAGCCTGACAATCTGATTTCGGGGTTAAGCTTGATACCGTCCTTGTCGGCGACATATTGTAAGGCCTCCGCCCCCTCTTCCGCATCCTCAACCGCAACCAGTAATATTTGACTGTCGAACGGATATTTGGCGACCGGGAATTTTGAACTGAACAGGCCTTGATGGCGAATGATTTGGTAGAGAGAGCCGTCCGGTTGGGGCTGAGGATCATCATAAATTCTGGTTTCCACATGAGCTTCGGGGTCAAATGTGTTCATCAATTCGAAATTATCCACCGGGTTAATGTCCGGATTGTGCCAGCGAAACCACAGATAAAAATCCACCCCGTAAGAATGGGTGCGCATATCTATAGCCTGAATATCGTTGATATACATGCCGACCGTCACCCGTTCAATATTATCAACAGGGGGTTCCTGGGCGGCATCTTGGGCCGCTAGTGCAGGCGCAAACAGCAAAGTAAACACCGTTATTATTATTTTGCAAATCACCCCCATAATTCTCCCTCAAGACGCTATCGTGTAAACACACACAAAATATTAGACCCATACTCCTTGTAGGTCAAATAGCAAAAAACCCGCCACTGGGACGGGTTTTTCAATAAAATTTCAATAAAAACGGGCTTATTACGCGTCAGCTTTTTCCTCGGCCTCTACGCGGGCAATGTCGCCTGCGCCTTTGGCCGCTTCGTCGCGGTCTACGAACTCAATAACCGCCATTGGCGCGTTATCGCCGTAGCGGTATCCGGCTCTCATGATGCGGATATAACCGCCTTGGCGGTCTTTGTAGCGCGGGCCAAGTACATCGAACAATTTGCGAGCCATGTCTTGGTTGCGTGTACGGGCAATGGCCAAGCGGCGCGATCCCAAATCACCTTTTTTCGCTAAAGTGATCAATTTTTCCACGAACGGGCGCAGTTCTTTGGCTTTGGGCAAGGTGGTTACGATTTGCTCGTGTTCAATCAAACTCGAAGACATGTTGGCAAACATCGCTTTACGGTGTGAGCTGGTTCTGTTGAGCTTTCTATGGGCAATGCGGTGGCGCATGGCTGTATTCCTTATTTATGTATTATTAAAAATGGTCGTCGTATTTTTTGGCTAGCTCTTCGATATTTTCAGGCGGCCAGTTGGGCGCGT
>JAJRSJ010000022.1 GCA_024278855.1 Alphaproteobacteria bacterium
GGCCGCATATTCACCGCTGGTGATCGGCTGAATGAGCGGCCCGACATTGCCGAGGATTGCCGCATTTCCCGTATCGAACAAAGTTTTAAGCGGCGTCAATTCATCGGGGAGCGCGAACTGCCTTGCGCCAACATCCGCCCCATTGTCAGGGTTAAGCACCAATAACCGGTCTCGTGTCCGGTTTGAACCACCTTGCTTGGCGGCGTAATTCGCTAAAATACCCGAACGTAATTGGGCATAAGCATCATAGGATGTCTGATCAAAGGGCAAGACCGTATCACTACTGTCCTGACCACCATGAAAGAAAACGCAGACCAGTGCTTTATAGCCCGACACATCTGCCGCAAATGCTTGCGGTGCGCCAAGCGCCGATAATATGCCCGCCCCGCCCAAGAAAGATAATGCGCCTGCGCCGGATAGTCCTTTTAGAAATGCCCTTCTATTATTTAAATAGCGTCTATATGCCATCATACTCTCCTAACGCTGCACTATATAGCTAGGGGACGACATCACCATTGATATAGCCACCCTGACCCGCGAAATTCTGTCTTCTGCTTGTGAGCCAGCGTCTATGGGGATTTCGTTTAATAACCCGACAATACGGTCTTTGGTAACCGTGCTTAATTGCTTGCCCGTGAGCAATAAATCCAATTCATCCACAAGCACCTGGGCATCATCGGCAATGGCCAGTTGCGGCGTATAATCGCCGTTAACCCCGGCGTCCGGGTTCTGTGATCTGGTGTTTGAAAAATCATAAATAAATGCGTTCATAAAATTGATGTAACTCATAGAGCTACTTTCATTGATGATCTGAAGCTCCGGTATGGTCAGCCCCGCAGCCCCGGTCTCGGTGCCGGGTGCCACATGTTCAGGTTCAAAAAAATTAAAAACATGTTTGGCTCGAAACGGGTGTTGCCCCAAAAACCGCGTCATATCAAACAGCAAAAATTCTTCCCCGCTGTCAGGCGTCGTCTCTCCGAACGTCCTGGCCCAATTGATGAAGCGCAACATAGGTTCGCGAATTTTACCAAAATCCTCCGGCGTGGTGGCCGGATCGCGCAAGGCATTGGCATCCAGAAGTATGGCGGCCAGTGTGGCTTTTAAATCACCGCGCTGCCCGGTGCCAACCGCAGTTCCGTTTGGCAAGGTAAAGCGCCCGTTTTCAAATGCAGTTGCCACCCGGCGCACATATTCCGGCTTGGGGTGCGAGGTTACAAATCTCTGGATCAATTGGCGCGCAACAAATGGGGCCACATTTGGGTGGTTAAAAATTTCGTCCAGTGCCATTTGAATGCTGTCCGTACCGTTGGTATTGGCCGGTATTGTCAAACCCAGAAAAGTTTTCTCCAATTCAGAATGAAATTGGTCAAACATTTCCAAGGGTTGATGAAAGCGCGGGCATTTTTGAAAGTCCGGGCACTCCCTAAATATATTATAAAAATTGCTGCCGCGCACACTCAAGCCGGTAAACACCTTTGCCAGGCCGGTAATATCACTATTGTCATAGGTGTCGATCTGTTGGCCCTGACCATCGGTTTTCGCTGTGCCGTCCATTTCCAACTCCACCAAACCAATGGAGAATAATTGCAATATTTCCCTAGCGTAATTTTCGTCCGGCACCCGCCCGGTAGCCATATTGCCCTTTTCATTAGCCAAATAGGTTAAATAGACCGACATAGCCGGTGAATATGTGATGTCGTCCAGCACATCCCGATAATTACCAAAAGCGTTCTCAGACAATATATCCACATAGTGGGCCATGGTTGCAGGCAGGTTGTTCAACGTACCGTCACTGGACGCGACAACAATTTCCGACAGGGCCAACACCATGCGCTGTCTGAGCTGATCATTGCCGGCGATTGCTTCATCCAAATATAAATTGGTGACGCTGCTGACAAACAATAATTCACCTTGGGGCAGAACCTGCAGCAGATCAGAAATACGGGTGCGGTATAATGTCGCCGGCTTGGCAAATTCCGCAAGGATCCAATCGGAAACCTCCGTATCGGTAAGGGTGTTTATTTGCGCTTTGGTGGCCCCGAAAGTAGCGCGGCTCAAAAATTGCGCCGTAGAAGTATCGGTTTTAAAGCCCGGCGAGACTTGTTTGGGCGGTGGAGGCGGCGGGGGCGGGGGCGTCGGCGCCGGTGTAGAGCCGCCGCCGCATGCGGATAAAATTATTGGCAGCACCAAGATAAACACCAAGGTAAAAATACGGCTCCGGGTCAACAAAGCAAAACTTGCAAATGACAAAATGTCCTCCCTAAATTTCTATCGCCCCTAAACTTTTAATCTACCTATATAACGGACACCGCAAAAATATCCGTCGCGGTATTTGAATACTTACATAGATTAACACCGAATACAAATATTCCGCAATCTGGCCATAGTTAGCCGGATACATAACTAGAGGTATGATTTATCAGGGAATGCTCCAGGGTTTATACGACAGCCCCGGCCATAACACCTAAATCATTTTGGGTAAAGTTGGCCAAATTGGGCAGGGCGCTCGCAAGCTCGGCGTCGTTAAGTCCAAACCAACGCCCCAATGTGGCGGCATATTGCTCGACCGATGTTTGCGGGATCAAGCGGCCATTGCCTGCGTCTTGTGCGTGGTCGGTCGTATAGGGCGGAATATCGCCGTAAATCCGGTTGCCGTTGACAGCGCCGCCGACGATGAAATGATGCCCGCCCCAACCATGATCCGTACCATTGCCGTTTTCGCGAAGTGCGCGACCAAAATCAGACGCCGTGAACAATGTCACTTCATTCTCGACCCCCATCTCCACGGTGGCTTGATAAAACGCGCCTATGGCACTTGCATATTGGCCTTGCCTGTTGGGTAGACCCGTAGCTTGATTATCATGGGTGTCAAACCCGCCAATGGCCACGAAAAACACTTGCCGACCGACGCCCAAAGCCGTGTTAAGTTTTCTGGTATCCGCAACCGATTGCAACTGCCGTCCCGTGCGGTTGGACGGAAATTGGGTTTGCAAATCTGTCGCATTTTCGCGCGCCGTGTTAAATGTGGCATTCAGTTCAAATGCGCGGTCACTTATCGTAGACATGTCTTGCTTTAGCATATTGCCGTTGGTCATGCCTATATGGCGGTAATGATCTTCCAATAACCGTCTTGCCCGTTCTGAATTACGCCCCGTCCCCAACAAAGCGCTGCGGCGATTATTCAAGCCGTTAACCTGGGGCGGGCCATTGGTGTTCAGGTTATATTGTTGTACGCTACCGCCCGACAAAAACACGGAATTTCCGGCTGTGCTAATCGCCGTAAATGCTTCTTCCTGGTTGGCACCGGATGCCACCACTGCATCTGCAAACCTGCCGCCCCAACCGATAATCCCGCCTTCGGGCGCATTGCTCTTCCATGTGGATTGCTGGTCATTATGGGAATATAATTTTGGTGGGCGCTGCACGGTGCGGCTTTGATATTCAGATCTATTCATGGGGTGGATCAGCGGTCCGACATTGCCAAGAATAGCCGCATTACCACTATCAAACAGTGTTTTAATCGGGGTCAAATCGTCAGGCAAAGCGAACCGCCTTGTGCCAAAATCTGCGGCATTTTGCGGATTAAGTCCTAATAACCTGTCCAATGTCCGGTTCGACCCGCCTTGCCTTGCCGCGTAATTTGCCAGAATCCCGGAGCGCAATTGCCCATAACTATCATAGGAAGCCTGATCATAGGGCAAGACCGTATCATAGCAATCCTGCCCGCCGTGCATAAACAGACAGACAAGCGCCTTATACCCCGAGACTTCCGCCGCCAAAGCTTGTGTATTGCCAATGGCTGATAATATGCCCGTCCCGCCGATAAAAGACAATGCGCCTGCGCCGGATAGTCCTTTTAGAAATGCCCTTCTATTCTTTAAATAACGTCGATCTGTCATCATATCCTCCTAACGCTGCACAAGATAACTTGGGGATGTCATCACCATAGAGACGGCGACCCGCACGCGCGAAATTTTATCTTCGTCTTCCGAGCCCACATCAATAGGGATTTCCCCAAGCAACTCAACAATACGGTCTTTGGTCGCCGTGCTTAATTGTTTTCCGGTCAAAAGCAGATCAAGATCATCAACCAAAGCCCGCGCATCATCCGCAAGGGCGATTTGGCGCGAATAATCAGCATTTACCCCTCCGTCCGGATCACGGGATCTGGTGCTAGATGTGTCATAAATAAATGAGTTTATGAAATTGATATAACTTATGACACTGCTCTCATTGACGATTTGCAGCTCCGGTATAGTCAGTCCCGCCGCTCCGGTTACGGTTCCCGGTGCTACATATTCCGGCTCGAAAAAGTTAAACACATGCACGGCGCGAAACGGGTGTTGGCCTAATAATCCTGTCATATTGCGCAACATGCGTTCATCCGCACTGTCAGGCGTCGCCGCTTCAAATGTTCTCGCCCAATGGATAAACCGCAACATGGGCTCGCGGATTTTGCCAAAATCGTTTGGCGCAGTCCCAGGATCGCGCAAGGCATTAACGTCCAGTAACACGGCTGCCAATGTGGCTTTCAAATCACCCCTTTGCCCCAACCCGACCACCGTACCGTTGGGCAAAGTAAATCTGCCGCTTTCAAAAGCATTGGCAACCCGGCGAATATAGTCCGGCTTGGGATGTGATGTAACAAATCTCTGGATTAACTGCCTCGATATGAACGGGGCCACATTGGGGTGATTGAAAATTTCGTCCAAGGCCATTTGAATACTGTCCGTACCGTTGGTATTAGCCGGAATGGTCAAATCCAGAAAAGCTTTTTCCAACTCTGAATGATAATCGTCAAACATCACCATTGGCTGGTAAACTCGGGGGCAATCGCGTCTTAATGTCGGGCAATTTCGGTAAAGACCGTTAAATCTACTGCCCTCCAAACTCAGACCTGTAAACACTTTGGCAAGCCCGGTGACATCACTATTGTCATAGGTGTCAATTTGCCGACCTTGGCCATCGGTCTTGGGGGTTCCGTCCATTTCAAGCTCGACCAGACCAATAGAAAATAATTGTAATATCTCACGGGCATAATTTTCGTCCGGCACCCGACCACTAGCCATATCGCCTTTTCGGTTGCGCATATATGACAAATACCCGCCCATACCCGGCGAATAGGTAATATCGTTGAGCAGGTCGCGGTAATTGCCAAAGGCATTTTGCGATAATATATCCACATAATAGGCCATGACTTCGGGATAGCTGCTAAGCATGCCGTCGCTCGACACCACAATAATCTCTGAAAGCGCCAACACCATGCGCTGCCTCAACTGGTCACTGCCTGCAATGGCTTCATCCAAAAATAAATTGGTAACATCATAATCGCGCAGCCGCGTACCCGGCATGGCGTCCAGCCTGTCTGTAATCCGGGTTCTGTAGAGCGTTGGTTGTTTGTTAAATTCACCAAGTATCCAGTCAGAAACTTCCGTACCCGCCAGTCCGTCAATTTGCGTTTTTGTCGCACCAAATGTGGCGCGGGACAGAAATTGCGCCGTGGAAAACTCGGTTTCAAATATTTTAGAAATCTGACTGCCCGGCGGGGGCGGTGGGGGCGGAGGCGGGGGCGAGCCACCACCACATGCGGCCAAGACGAATGGTGTGAACATTATAAAGGTTAACATCACGGTACGAGATCGTATCTCTGCAAATATTTGCGAAACAGGCAAATTATCCTCCCTTAACTACTCGGCATTTACAGCCGGAACCTTCAACGAAAAATGCAAGTAGAACAACAAGCATATAACCCGAAGAATCGTTACATAAACTCTATAAGGGTAATTAAGGCATTTTTGTGATTTTTCGAAAACAATGGTAAAAAAACACTTTAAAAGAGAAATTCACCCTTCAAATCTGAATATCGACTGCGCGCGAACACGCTCGTCAAATCTAAGCTTTCTATTGATGGGTGCATGGGCGCGGGTGCGGCACGCAGGGCGTTCACATAAATAACAATTGACCCCTATGGGCGTTGGCGCAAGCTCGATATTACCTGCACTATAGACAAGCTCTCCGGCGTGTTCCATCTCACACCCCAGACCAATAGCGACCATTTGGGCACGCTGGCCGTGGGCACCTTCGGGCCTTAGCACGGCGCGGGCAACACTAAAATACCGGGTTCCGTCTGGCATTTCTATGACTTGCGGTATGGTCTCGCCTGGAGTTTGAAAGCAAGCATGAATATTCCACAAAGGGCAAGCGCCGCCAAAATGGGAAAAATGAAACTTGCCAGCACTAAAACGCTTGGAGATATTGCCTGCCATATCAACCCGCACAAAAAAGAACGGCACGCCGCGGGCCTGCTTGCGTTGGAGCGTGGTGAGGCGGTGAGCGGTTTGCTCATAACTGGTATCAAACCGCCGGGTTAGCATTTCTACATCATATTGCTTTTCTTTCGCGGTCTTTAAAAACTGGCCGTAAGGCATCAAAACGGCGGCGGCAAAATAATTGGCGAGGCTGAGACGCGCCAAATCCTCGGCTTCCTTGCTCGGCAATGCGGCTTTGCTAATCGTAGCATCGATCAATGCCCGTTGCTCAAGCAGACCCAATTGATAGGCAATGCGAAATCGCCGCCCTGATTGCGGCAATAACTCAGACAGGCTCAGGCGGCTAGCGTGGGGATCAAACAAGCTAAATTGTCCCGGAATGATGTCTGCGGGGACAATGCGAACCACAATGCCGTGTTGCGTCTTTAGTCTATCCGTAAGAGCCGTATTGGGCTTGCGGTTTCCAAGACCAAGCGCATTGGCGGTTTCTTCTGCGGCCCGGTCCAGAGCATCAAAATAGTTTTGGCTGTCATGAATAAACCGGCGCACATTTTCCACCGCGCCCGCACTTTCTTCCAAAAGCTCGACCTTATCCCTGTCCGCCAGTGGATCATTGCGCAAAGATGCCTGGACGGTTAAGGCTTCGGCCCGTTCGTGCAGGGCGATAAACGCCCGGGCAAAATCCGGGCTGACCCCAACACTATCCCTAAGCTCGGCGCTAGATACGCTATAGGAACCGTAGAGCGGGTTTTTCAAAATCCGACCGATGTCTTGCACCATTTTTGCATCGGATTCAGGCGAGAGTTTGGAAATGTCAACTTCGTAGACTTGAGCAAGACGCAGCAAAATTTTGGCACTCATAGGCCTTTGGTTACGCTCAATTAAATTCATATAACTGGTGGAAATACCCAGCTCACCCGCCATGACCGCTTGGGTAATACCCAAAGTCTGGCGCAAGCGCCGCACTCTTGGTCCGATCATAAGTTTTTGTTTGTTCATTTGCTATCTCAAACCCTACAGGGCTTGCATTATTTACAATATTTACAATATTACAAGATTTAAATTTACAATCCATTCTTTTGCACCTGTTGTTTCTGGATTTCTCCCGGTTTTGGGCTTACCCAATACATGAACCCGAATCAGGAGCTAGCCATGACCGCCATTTCCCCCACTACCGATATTCCTCGTCACCGGGTTTTGGCTAGTGTCACCGGAACATTACACCAAAAAACCAATAAGGGGATTGAGAATATTCTCACCCCGGACGCGCTCTTGTTTCTGGCTGATCTGGAACGCCGCTTTGGCCGGGCGCGCCGCAATATGCTAGAATATCGCCAAGACCGCCAAGACCGGTTTGATTATGGCGAATTCCCGGATTTCCTACCAGAAACCGCCCATATCCGCGCCGGCATGTGGGAAGTTGACCCCATCCCCCCTGCTCTGCGTGACCGCCGTGTTGAAATCACCGGGCCGGTTGACCGCAAAATGATGATCAATGCGCTGAACTGCGGTGCAAAAATGTTTATGGCGGATTTTGAAGATGCTAGTGCGCCGAGCTTTGACAATATGATCGACGGGCAAATCAACATGTATGATTTCGCCCGTGGGCAATTGACCCATTCCAGCGGCGGTAAAGATTACAAGCTAAACGACGACATCGCCACCATGTTGGTGCGTCCACGCGGTTGGCATCTTGAGGAAGCCAATATCACAGTTGATGGTCGCCCTATGTCGGCAAGCCTGTGTGACTTTGGTCTGCATATTTTCCACAACGGCAAATTATTGGCCGAGCAAGGTAGAGGCCCATTTTATTACCTCCCCAAATTGGAGAGCCATAAAGAAGCAAGGTTGTGGAATGATGTCATTAACTTCGCCCAAACTTTTGTCGGCATTCCCCACGGAACAGTCAAGACCACCGTCCTGATTGAAACCCTGCCCGCCGCTTTCGAGATGGACGAAATTCTTTATGAACTTAAATCCCACATCACAGGTCTGAATTGCGGACGCTGGGATTATATCTTCTCCTATATAAAATGCTTGCGTAATCATAAAGGTTTTGTCCTGCCCGACCGCGCCCAGGTAACGATGGATAAGGATTTTCTGCGGGCTTATTCTTTAAAATTAATCGAAACCTGCCACCGCCGCCGCGCCCATGCTATGGGCGGCATGGCGGCGCAGATTCCGGTCAAGGGCGACGCCGCCGCGAATGATGCCGCTTTTGCCAAGGTCCGCGCCGACAAAGAACGCGAGGTTTTGGCCGGGCACGACGGTACATGGGTGGCCCACCCCGGCTTGGTACCAGTGGCTATGGACGTGTTTAACGAACACATGCCAGGCCCGCACCAGATTTTGCGCAAAGGTCTGGCCCCGAAGATCACAGCCCAGTCAATGCTCATCCCCCACGCAGGCAAAGTTACCGAGGACGGTATCCGCACCAATATATCGGTCGGCATTATCTATATCGCCGCTTGGCTATCGGGGCGCGGGGCCGTGCCCATTCACAACCTGATGGAAGATGCGGCGACGGCGGAAATATCGCGCTCACAAATTTGGCAATGGTTGCGCCACGGCGTCTCGGTAGACTTAGCCGATGGCAAAACGACCAAAATGACTTCGGAGCTGTTCGACCGTATTTTCGCCCAGGAAATTGAAAAACTGGAAGACGCCATGAGCGTCTCGGATTTCCGCAAAGGTCATTACACCGAGGCCGCAGAGATTTTCAAAAAATGCGCCACCAGTATTGATTTCGTCTCGTTCCTCACCTTGCCCGCTTACCAACAACTTTTAAAATATACATAAAGGAATCCATTATGACCAAACGTAAATCATATACAAAAACATTGAAAAAATATCTCAAGCGTTACCCGGACGGTGTCGCGCCCGGCGGTATCGGCGTTGACGATCTGGTACAGCTTAATTTGCAAAACACCTATAAAACCCATTTGGACATTGCCAAAAAAATGGCAACGGTCATGCGAAAAGACATGAAAGCTTATGATAAAGACACCGCCAAATTCACCCAAAGTCTGGGCTGTTGGAGCGGGTTTCATGCCCAACAAATGATCAAGTCCGTCAAGCGCATGAAAGGCACCACAAAAGGCACATATGTGTATCTGTCCGGCTGGATGATCGCCGGTCTGCGCAACCAGTTTAGCCATTTGCCCGACCAAAGCATGCACGAGAAAACTGCCGTGCCGGAATTGATCAGCGAGATTTATGCGAGCTTGCGCCAAGCCGACGAGGTGGAGCTGAATGATCTGTTCAAAGTCCTGAAAACCGCCAAACAAAACGGCGACGAAATCGCCACTAAAAAAGCCGTAAAAGCCATTGATAATTTCGAGAGCCATGTTGTACCGATCATCGCCGATATCGACGCGGGCTTTGGCAATTCCCACGCCACCTATCTGCTGTCCAAAAAAATGATCGAAGCCGGAGCATGTTGCATCCAAATTGAAAATCAGGTGTCCGACGCCAAACAGTGCGGCCATCAGGACGGCAAGGTCACGGTTCCCCGCGAAGATTTCATCGAGAAACTGCGGGCCGTGCGCATGGCCTTTGAAGAAATGGGCGTTGAGGACGGGGTTATCGTCGCCCGCACCGACAGCCTCGGCGCAGGCCTAACCCAAAAAATCCCGGTCTCGACGGAGCCTGGTGACAGCGCGGCCCAATATACGAAATGGCTTGAGACTAGCGACGTAACGACCGACAATCCTTTGGGCGAAGGCGAAGTCGCCATTCAACTGGACGGCAAATTGGTCAAGCCGGTGCGCTTGCCCAACGGTCTCTATAAATTCAAACCAGACACGGGCCGCGAGCGCGTCATCGAGGATTGTATTTCGAGCCTCGTTGACGGCGGTGCGGATCTTTTGTGGATTGAAACCGCCACACCGGATGTGAGTGTCATTGGTGCCATGGTCGACGAGATCAAGAAGACCGTCCCGGACGCCAAGCTGACCTATAATAATTCTCCGTCCTTTAACTGGACGCTAAATCTGCGCGGGCAAGTACGTGAAGACTGGATCGCGTCTGGTAAAATCACAGAAGACGAATATCCTGAAGGTTTGGCGCTGATGTCGGCCAAATATGACGACACGGAGCTTGGCCGCGAAACTGATAACCGTCTGCGCAGTTTCCAAGGTGATATTGCCGCCAAGGCCGGGGTGTTTCACAATCTCATTACCCTGCCGACATTCCACATGACGGCGAAGTTTATGGATGATTTATCACGCGGATATTTCGGCGACGACAAAATGATGGCCTATGTCAACACCATCCAGCGCGAGGAAATCCGCCGCGAAGTTTCCGCTGTCAAACATCAACACGAAGTCGGCTCCGACATCGGCGACAATTTCAAAGAAATGGTAGCAGGCGAACGCGCCCTAAAAGCCGGCGGCCACAAAAACACAATGAACCAGTTTAGCAATGTGGCATAACCGCTAAACAGACATGCGAATTTATCACCCTGGGCAGCAATGCCCGGGGTTTTTTTGTAGGGTTGTTTTATTTTGTATCTCGGTTTTATGAAACCCAGCCACCACGGCCATAAATGTACGAACCACACGCCGCAATACAGACGGCCAAAACGCCCAAGCGGCTCGCGCCACCAACCGTGGTCATAACAAACAAGCAAAGCCCGTCTTTGCAAGACCGAGCCAAAATCTACGAACCCGTATATGCTCACCCGCCCCAAAGGCGACAACCTGCACAGCCATTCCATAAATTGCGCACCGCTAATACCGCTTGGGCACAAGACCCAAAAAACACCAAAATTGCGCACAAGCGGCGCAGTACGCCTTGCCGCACGCCGCGCCATATGCAAGTCCAAACGCCGCAATTGCCGGTTAGGCAAGTCCTGTTCACCGAACATATCCGGGTCAAGCCCACGGCCAAAGTCCCCTCCAACCAATAACCAATTTAACCAAACCTGAAACCAAACGAAAAACACCAACACCCCGTTCGTGGGATACGTGGGAAGTTTGTGGGCATGAGCAGAACGCACATCCACAAACCCATCCCAAACCCCCAACACAACCACAAAGGACAAAGGGGACACACTAGACAAACACGCTATTTTAAATTCAGACACATAATTCATGCCCCCAAAATATACCCGCGCCTAAAACCATGGATTAGGTTTCTGGTGTCTCTGTAGTTAAAGAAATTGGAGATAAAAGGAAATGCCAGAGCATTGTCTAAAAATTAGGCGGGACTGGTAGATGTCCATTTATTGGCGGCCAAACGGGTTGTTAGTGAATGTCTATCCAAAATGGGTTAAAGAGTTCAATCACGTTCAATTTATAAGCCCGCTTCCATTTCTTGATCTGTCGTTCTTTCCTGAATGCGTCTTCACGAGTATGATATTCCTTAAACCATACCAGTTTATCACATCCATATTTCGCAGTGAAGCCACCGAAAATCTTCTGCTTATGTTGCTCGACCCGTGCAGAAAGGTCGTCCGTATGACCTGTGTAGAGAGTTCCGTGTGGTTTATTGGTACAAATATAAGTATAGAACATTTAATGAGCATGCTATAATGGCGGCATATATACAAGCCCAAAGCAAACAATGTTTATCCAGTGAAATCCCTGCATCCCCCACCCGCTTGGGTGAATTAGTATAAGGTGAATTACTCCCTCAAACCCGCTCATGCCTGCGTATGCAGGTATCCACCACCGGATTCCCGGTATCCCCAATAACCCAGCAATAGACCCCTGCATTCGCAGGGGTGAGCGGGTTGTGGGTAGTTGGGTTTATCCTGCATAGGAGACGTTAGAAATCAGGCAACACTAAGTGGGTTCATAATAGATTGCATCTAGCATTGCAGCCCGCACTTTCCGAACTTTTCGTTGGAGTTTTCGGTTCGGCTTTTTTTGATTCCACCAAACGGAATCCATAATTCTAACTATGATTTCATCCCAGTATTTTTCATAAGTAAGGGTTGAGGCAGTGACGCCAAAATCTTTGCAAAGTGCTTTTTTATTAGCCCCATCAAGACATACAAACAGGTCTGGCCTCTTCATTGCAAGCAATCTAGTTGCTGTTGAAATACCATCCCTCCCATTTGGGAACGCTTTCGTATATTCAGCTATATATTTCAGGTATTTCATCTTTGAGACTTTACCTGTTATCGGTATAAAGTCTAATGCTGTAGATAAATAAGGGTTGTTGTCATTTACCGCTTGATGAAAGTACCCCGCTCCCTGCATACTTCCAAACCACGCCCAATATTCGTGAAAATCCGTTGGGAGCCCTGCTATCATCTTTCTTTGACCTAATGGCATTTCTTTGAACCTACCAAATTCCTCAAAAGCTTCTTTAATATCTGCAAGCAAATTACATCGCCCATTAAATCCATGGTGGGGATCGTTTTGCACTTTTTTGAAAAACTTAGACCAAGACATTGGAATTAAATCTGTTTCAATATACGGCTTTGCCTTCATTGTAGAGAAAGGTGTTAAAATTCTTGAAAGTTTAGGGTTGTTCAACTTGTATAAATTAGCGTACTTAACCGCCTCCTTTTTTGTGATGCTTTTTGCTCTTTCCCAATATTTATCTAGTTGCTTGCTCGTCTCTTCAAAAA
The DNA here is from genome assembly GCA_024278855.1 of Alphaproteobacteria bacterium. Lineage (GTDB taxonomy): Bacteria > Pseudomonadota > Alphaproteobacteria > Caulobacterales > Maricaulaceae > Robiginitomaculum_A. The sequence goes on from JAJRSJ010000022.1 coordinate 12,850, forward strand.
AAGCGTGATCGGTATCATTAGAAGATATATGGAGCATTAATTCTGTATTGTTTTTCAAACCACCATTCGTCATGTTGGCGCTGCCAATAACTATGTCCCAGTTTTTACCAGTGCTGAAAATGTATATTTTGGGGTGAAATGTACCCTTGGGTTCAATTAAGAATTTCACTTTCTTACTTTTTGTATAATCGACAAGAGCCTGTGGTTCGGTTATATAAGAATGACACCCTATAACGGACTGTGAAATTTTTTCTTTCTGATAAAATATTTTCTTATAAACATCGTTGCTACATGTTGCCCAAGCAACGGCAAACTGAATATGGTTGTGGTCGTTAAGGAGCTTGACCAATGTACGGGTCAACATTTTTCCGTTTGAAATTATCTGCATTGTACATCCTATCTTTTTCAAAAATACAATATTCTATGTACGATTGCACAATCTAATAGTAAGTCAAGTATTTTGGGCGTTATACTCAAAATTCTAACGCCCCCTCCTGACCGCAAAGCAATCCCCTACACCCCGCTCATTCCCGGCCCCGACCGGGAATCCAGTTAAACAATAATGTGCGAGCTTTGCTAGCTCTTTATTCGCTGGACACCCAGTCAAGCTGAGTATGAGCGGGGGAGTGAGGAAATGGCATGCGCACACAAAAGGCTTTATAATTTCGAAAACTTTACATTTCCCGCTATAATTTGCGCGTTGACGATTGATGATTTGGCCCTGTGCTCACCCCCAAGGCCTGGCCTTGCGCCTTTCCGGATTGGCGTCGCGGATTTTCATTTTGCCGTTTTTTATGTGCACATCCCTTGCGCCAGTTTTTGCTAGCTCTACCGCGTCTAGCAATGGGGTTTTGCATTGGCGTCTTGCTATGGGGCCGGCTGCGCGCAGGGTTAAAATCACCAGATCGGAGTTGGCGCAGGCTTCGGCTACGCCTTCGGGGCTATGGACTATGCTGATGGTTTTCCCTTTAAGCTCTATGCGGCCGGCCTGCATATCGCATATTGTTCCCGCGTCTTTGAATGTACGTAGTTCTGCGGTTTTTAGCCCGGCTTGTTCCATGAAACGGGCGCGGCCAAATCCGTCGCCGCGCTTGCGGTCTACGGTGAGGATGTTGACATCTCCCGCGTCCCAAAACGCCACGCGGGCTTTGTCGGATATGCGCATGTCCGGCCTGTCAATGCCGGCCCACATCAACCACGACCCGATCAACATAAATAATCCTGTTATCCGTATCCGCTTTGGCCCCAAACACAAAAACACAAACCCGAGGGCAAACAGGCTGATGACCTGCCCGTTGGCGCTTTTGAAATACATCAAGGCCCCGTCCATCTCGCTGACCCAGACGGCAATGAACAACACATATTCCAGTGCCTTGCCCATGACAAAAAGTGGCAAGCGATCAAGCCCCAAAGGCATGACCAACACGGCCACAAACCCGGCGGGCATAGCCACCATCGTGAACACAGGCATGGCCAATATATTGGCGATAAATCCAAGCCTTGCGAAGCGCTGAAAATGCAAAGCTGCAAAGCCGCCCGTGGCCCCGCCCGCCACAAAACTGGTCACGGCCATACCGACAAAACCTTTCCAGACCCGGTGTGCGAAATTTGCCGGGCGGGTATAGACACGCCGATCCGCCCAGTATCTATAAACCGCGACCAATGCTGCCGTAGCAGCAAAGGACATATGAAACCCCGACGATAAAATATTTTCCGGATGCAGCCCCAAAGTAATCGCCGCCGCCAATGCCACAGAGCGCATTGTAAACGCACGACGGCCTAAAATCACGGCGGCAAATACCACCACCGCCATAATAAAGGCCCGGGTGGTCGAAACACTAGCCCCGGATATCAACAAATATGCGGTCGCGGTCGCTATGGCCGAGGCGGCGGCCCATTTGCGCATATCATATCGCCGCGCCAATGGCCCGATAGACGCCAATAAAAGCGACATTAAAAAATAAGAGCCCCCGGCCAACAGCCCCATATGCAGGCCCGATATGGCAAGTAAATGCGCCAGACCCGCATCGCGCAAGGCTTGTTCCTGATCGGGCGGAATGGTGGATCTGTCCCCGGTCAACAAGGCCGATTGCAGACCAGAGGTGTGCGGCGGAGCGCGGGCCTGAATATGGCGCGACAAGCCGTAGCGAAATTTAACCAAGCGGCGTTCCGCTTTCTGCCGCAAAGACAGCGGGGCAAGTTGCGCGGCTTTGGCTTTGGAGATGGCAAAGCCGGAGCCGCCAATTTGTTTAAAATACGAAGCCCTGCCCGAATCATATCCCCCGACAATGGCCGGGCCGGGCGGGGCTTTCAGCAAGGCTCTAATATGGATGCTATCGCCGGGTTTGGAATCATAAGGCTTGATCCGCAGACGAATACGCACCGGGGTTTTGTCGGGCGCGAGCCGCTCAATGCTCTGTACGCGGATAAAAAAATGCTGCAATTTTCCTGAAGATTTTATATTTTCAATCCAGCCATTGACGCTATAGGCCCGCTGTGTATCTGGCAATATTGGGGCTTGCACGGATTGTGTATGGTAGACGGCCCGGGAAACCCCCACCGCCAAAAACAATGCCAATACCAAAGTTTCGCGCACAGCCAGATGCTTTCCCGACACCAGCACCAAAGCCGCCAGAACACCTAAAACAGCTATGGCCACAAGCCCCGGCCATAAAGCCGGTTCAGTGGCCACGGCGAAATATACGGCAATGCCTGCGCCAAATGTGACCAGACACCACTCAAACCTGGCCCGGGCCATCATCGAGACAAGTCCGGATTTAACGCCCGTCCAGACATGCAAAAAAGCCGAGCACCTTCCCCCATTACTAGACATGTCACTAGACATGTCACTAGACATGTTAATAGGCGTGTTTATGGGCGTGCTATTCGCTTTAATCTCTTTAGTTTTGCGACCCTTTATGGTAAACCCTCCCTATAGTCTCTCAGTATTGGTTTTACCCATGTCCCAACAAAATCATCAAGCTAAAATTGTAACACGGTTCGCGCCGTCGCCCACCGGGTTTTTGCATATTGGTGGGGCGCGCACGGCGTTGTTCAGCTATTATTTTGCCCGGCGGCACGGTGGTAATTTTTTACTGCGCATCGAAGACACCGACAAAGCCCGCTCGTCCGAAGACGCAACCAAAGCAATTCTTGACGGCATGGATTGGCTCGGCCTCAAGCACGACGGCGAGGTGGTTTACCAAAGCAAAAACGCCCACAAGCACCGGGCGGCGGCGGAAGATCTGATAAAAACCGGCCATGCCTATTTGTGTTATTTGACCCCCGAAGAACAGGCGGCCGAGCGCGAATTATCGCGTACCGAAGGCCGGGCCTTTCGCTCCAAATGGCGGGACGGCGGCGACCCGCCCAAACATACGCCTTTTGTTGTACGCTTCAAAGTTCCGGACGGCGAAACCGTGGTTGATGATTTGGTGCAAGGCCGGGTGACATGGACCAACAACGATTTTGATGATCTGATATTACTGCGGGCTGACGCTAGCCCGGTGTATATGTTGGCGGTGGTGGTGGATGATCACAATATGGGTATCACCCATGTGGTGCGCGGTGATGATCATTTGGTCAACGCCGGTCGGCAAAAACTGATCTATCAGGCGCTCGGTTGGGACGTGCCCGCCTTCGCCCATGTGCCTGTAATTTTTGGCCCGGACGGCAAGAAATTATCGAAGCGCCACGGTGCGCTCGGCATAGATGCTTACGCGGATATGGGATATTTGCCGGCGGGTCTGCGCAATTATCTGGCGCGGCTTGGCTGGAGCCACGCAGATATGGAAGTGTTCGGCGACGACGAAATCACCGCCTTGTTTGAACTATCCGATATTAACAAAGCCCCGGCCCGGCTCGATGTTGATAAAATGGCTTTTATCAACGGCAAACATATAAAAAAAACAGATGTGGCAACCCTGCTGTCCTATGGCCGCAAGTTTTTTGAGGCCAAAAACGGCGGGCCGTTAAATGAAGCACAAATGGCGCGACTTGTCGCCGCATTGCCCCATATTGCCTCGCGGGCTAACACTTTGATCGAACTGGCTGATAAAGCTTATTTCGTGACGCAGGAACGCCCTATTAGCATCACTGGCAAGGCTAAAAAACCGCTAAAGCCAGAGACAGAATCCCGCCTAAGAGATTTGCTTTTTGTGCTGAAAGAGGTTAAGCAAGAGCAATGGACAGACGGAAATATTTTGGCGCGGTTAAACCAGTATATTGCGGCACAGGATATAGGATTTGGCAAGATCGGCGCACCCCTGCGGGCTTGTTTAACTGGCGGCGCAGCATCGCCGGATTTATCACTGGTATTGGAATTATTGGGCCGAGACGAGGCACTTGGACGGATTGAAGATTGCCTGAACACATGTTTTAAAGATTAGAAAATAGAAAGAAGAAAGAATGGAAAACAAAATTGAAAACAGAGGCACCGCCAAAATCGAGCTTGGTGGCAATAGTTTCGAATTGCCGGTATACGGCGGCACTATGGGGCCGGACGCGGTTGATGTGCGCACTTTGTATAAAAACTCCGGGCATTTCACCTTTGACCCCGGCTATACATCAACTGCCAGTACCGAAAGCCAGATCACATTCATCGACGGGCTGAAAGGGCAATTGTTGTACCGGGGTTATCCCATTGAACAATTGGCCGAACAATCGACATTCCTGGAAACCTCATATTTGCTCATAAACGGCGAACTACCGACCGCAGAGCAAAACGCGGAATTTACCAACACTATCACCCGCCACACAATGCTGCATGAACTGGTCGAGCGTTTTTTCCACGGCTTTCGCCGCGACGCTCATCCCATGGCCATGATCTGCGCCACTACTGGCGCATTGGCTGCTTTTTATCACGACAGCACCGACATTACAGATCCGGTTCAGCGCAAATTAGCCATCCACAGGCTAATCGGCAAAATGCCGACCATTGCGGCGCGGGCTTATAAATATTCTATCGGCCAACCCCATGTTTATCCGGATAACTCATTGAATTATTCAGAGAATTTTCTGAAAATGTGTTTTGCCGTCCCGACCGAAGAATACGTGGTCAGCCCGGTGATCGCCGATGCTATGGACAAAATTTTCATCCTGCACGCCGACCATGAGCAAAATGCGTCGACCTCGACAGTGCGTCTAGCCGGCTCAAGCGGGGCCAATCCGTTCGCTTGTATCGCAGCGGGTGTTGCGTGTCTTTGGGGGCCGAGCCACGGCGGGGCTAATGAAGCTTGTCTGAACATGCTCAAAGAAATCGGTACGGTTGACCGCATCCCGGAATTTATCGCCCGCGCCAAAGACCGCAATGACCCGTTCAGGCTCATGGGGTTTGGCCACCGGGTGTATAAAAACTACGACCCACGCGCCAAGGTCATGCAAAAAACCGCCCACGCAGTGCTTAATGAGCTAAACATCACCGACAATCCAATCCTTGACGTGGCTATGGAACTGGAGCGTATTGCCCTTAACGACGAATATTTCATCGAGAAAAAACTGTTCCCGAATGTGGATTTCTACTCCGGCACAGTGCTTTCGGCCCTAGGTTTCCCAACCTCCATGTTCACCGTCCTGTTCGCCCTTGCCAGAACAGTAGGCTGGATTTCCCAATGGAACGAAATGCTACAAGACAAATCCCAACGCATAGGCAGACCGAGACAGATTTATACAGGTGCGCCCTTGCGGGATTATGTGGCTATGAAGGATAGGTAGATGGGTGAGTGGTAGGATCCACAAGCGCTGGCCTATAGGTGAATTTGTCCTTCAAATCATGGTGTTGTGGTCTAGCGTGAAGTGCCTACCTCCTCCCACAGCACCATGAAATGAAGTGTCAGCATTAGCCAATATTCCATATGCGTCTGATGGGTGGATTACTGACCTTGCCAAATGAGTTATGAGCCCGTAGCGAGCGCCCCCGCTTCGAGTGCTCATCTAGCAATTGCAGCCCAAATATCTGTTTTGTTTCTTATTGTCAAACATACATGCGAACGCACACAAAAGCCGTAACTAGCCTATCCATAGTCTTTTACGAAAGTTATTTCACTATCTCCAGCACCGCCCGCCCCGCTCTGGCGCTGGATGTGCCTGCGCTGCCGCCTGCATTGCCTTTGCGCATTTTTTTAGTGGCGGATATTAGGGCTTGGCTGGCGGTGTTGCGGGTTTCGGGGTTGGTTAGATAGGGCAGCACTGTATCTGCTAGGTTTTTGCCGTTGCAATCATCTTGGATAAATTCCGGCATTAAAAGATGGTCATTAGCTATGTTGACGATGGACATATAGTCGGGCTTGAATAGTCGTTTGGCGATTAGGAAAGTGAGCATGTTGAGCTTGTAGCCGACCACGGTCGGAACACCGGCGCAGGCCAATTGGGTGGTGACGGTGCCGGAACAAGCAATGGCGGCGTCGGCGGCGGCAAAGCAATCCAGCTTGCGGGTCTCGCCGAGCAAGATCACGTCTTGCAAATGTTTCTCCTGGGCCGCAGCCGCCAACACATCTTCGCTAATGGTATCTGAGACCGGCGAGACAATCACCAATTCCGGCAAGGCTTTTTTCAGCCGCACCACCGCATCCGCGAACGGTGCGGCCAGTCTTTGAATTTCAGACAGGCGGCTGCCGAACAACATAATAAGCACTGGTGTGTCCGGGCCAATATTATATTCCGCACGCAGCCCTGCGCCGTCGCCATTATCATAATTTTGGTCAAATACCGGGTTACCCACATAGATGGTGTTCAGCCCGTGGCGGGTAAAATAGGGTGCGTCGAAACCATGAATGGTCAATAGATGATCAACACCGTCCGCCAAAATCTTGGAGCGCCCCTCGCGCATGGCCCAGACTTGCGGCGCGACATACTTTATGACTTGCCCGCTAAACCCTTGTTTTTTCAAGCGTTTTGCAACGCGTATCATGAAACCCCAACTGTCGATCAACACCACTGCGTCTGCACCTGATGCCATAATCGCGGCGGTAGCCTGTGCAACACGTTGCATGATAACCGGATAGGATTTGAGCGCTTCAAAAAACCCCAATATTGAAAGCGGGCTTATGTCCACAGGACTGGTCAGGCCCACGGCCTTCAGCGCTGAACCGCCAATGGCCGACAGAGTGATGGCACCGCCCGTTTGTTGTCTTAGTTCGCGCACCAAAGCGGCGCCCAATTCGTCCCCGGATTTTTCGGCCGCGACAATGTAGATATGAGGTTTAGTCATGAGCGTTTTGCGCGGTAGCTTCCGGCTTGACGCCGTAAATGAAGATATCGTGTTTGTCGGCCTTGGCTCTAACATCTGCGCGGGCCATGACGAATGCTTGGCCTGCCACCAATACAATACCTGATAATCCGGCTTTGGCGGCTAGCTCAACGGTTTTTACCCCGATGGTCGGTAAATCGACGCGGGCTTCCTGGCCCGGTTTCAAGCATTTTGCCAAGACACCGCCGCGTATTTCACTTGGCAATTGAGCCACCCGCTCCAACATTTTATCGGTACCCTCCTGGGCTTCGACCGCTAGCACCAGACCATTATGCACCACCGCGCCCTGGCCTATATCTTGTGCGCCAATAAGCGCGGCAATCTGCAAGGCTTTTTCCATATCATCCCGGTGGTTTGCGGCAGGTTTAACACGGCCAAGTGCGCCTGTGACCATGAGAGCCGAACCCAACACATCTTGAGGTGCCAGGATTTTAAACCCCTCTTTTTCAAACAAGGAAACCATAAATTTAAGCAGAGCGTCATCGCCTTTCGTGGCCGCATTGACAATTTTAGCCAGCAACGGCAAATCGCGAATACCGGGTTTTATAGTGGAAAAATCCGGCCGCGACACTGTGCCCGCCATCGCCACATGGCTGCATTTTTCTTGCTTGAACCGCTTGACGAGCCCGCGTAGCTCGCCAAACCCGAAGCTGCCACCCGGCGCGTCAAAATCTCCGGGCTCAACAAAGCCGCGCAAGGCGGCCACATATATACCGTAACCTTGGTTTTGGGCGGCGCGGATCACATCATGGGGCAAGGGGCCGCCGCCTGCAATCAAGCCTATTTTGCCTGGCGCGTCCATATTTTTAGACCGGCCCATTTTTACAAACCAGCCCCGTCAGGTAGACAAATTGGCCGCTTGTCCTGGGTCTTGATAAATTCGACCATTTTCGCCACTTGTTGATTATCTGCAAACTGGTCTGCGGCTTGCTGTAACCTGTCCTGGAAATTTCCTTCCGAGGCAAATATCAATTTATAGGCCGTGCGGATTTCATGGATTTCTTCGTGGCCAAATCCGCTGCGTTTAAGCCCCACCACATTCAGCCCGGTCAATTGTTGTCTATTGCCCACAGAAATGCCGAACGGTATCACGTCCTTGACCACAGTGGTCATGCCGCCGATAAACGCATTTCTGCCAATCCGGGTATATTGGTGGACGGCGCACAAACCGCCAATGACCACATTATCATCAATGGTCACACAGCCACCGACCTGCGTGCCGTTGGACAATACGACTTTATTACCAACCTTGCCTTCATGGGCCACATGGGTGCCGACCATGAAATAGCAATCATCCCCGATTATGGTTTGCGGGCGGCCTGCATCGGTTCCGGGGTGGATATTGACCAGTTCGCGCAAGATAGTACGCGCACCGATTTTCAAGCTGACCGGGCCGCCTTTGTGCTTGAAATCCTGGGGGGGATGGCCAAGGGATACGAACGGGTAAAACGTGCAATCTTCACCGATTTCCGTGTTGCCGGCAATATTAACCTGGCTAATCAAATGGACATTTTTAGCCAGTTTTACATCAGGGCCAACGACACATAGGGGGCCGATTTTTACGCCGTCCGCAAGTTGTGCTTTGCTGTCCACAAATGCGGATGGATGAATGTCAATACTCATATTTGTCCCCGTGTTATTGTTCTGCGGTCTTTGGCGTCAACGCCGCCGAGAAGTCCAAATTCATCACCAATTCATCACCCACCTGCGCCCGGCCGGAAAATTTATAGAGATGTTTACGCACTTTCACCAATTTACAATAAACACAAAGGGTTTCATTAGGCTTCACAAATCGACGAAATCTGGTTTTCTCAAACCCGGTAAAGGCTAATAAATGGGTTTCTGTGTCAAAATCGCCCTTAAGCGCCGCCAATAACGCGCCGGTTTGGCCAATACATTCCATAATGATGACCCCTGGCATAATCGGGTTACCGTCAAAATGCCCGGCAAAGAAAAACGCATCATGGCGCACATCTATCTCGGTTGTGATGGAATTTTCGCCGTACGCCCTAACCCGGTCAAGCATCAGCATGGGGCGGCGATGGGGGAGATATTCTTCGATAACCTCTTGTCCAAATGGCACTTGCATGGCCGCTCCCTTATTTTGCACACATTATTTTGCAGATGGTTTTTTCTTGACCAATTTACGAATAGCGCTCAATTGCCGCAATTGTTCACGCACCGGTGTCGCAGGCGCGCCGCCCCATATTTCCCCGGGTGGCACATTGCGGATTGGTCCGGCTTGCGCCAACAAAATAGCGCCGTCGCCAATTGATATATGGTCAGGAACCCCGGCACCGCCGCCCATCAGAACTCCGTCGCCTATATTTGCACTGCCTGCAATGCCGACAAACGCCGCAAACATACAGTTCTTGCCAATTGTTACATTATGGGCGATCTGGATAAGATTGTCGAGCTTACTACCGTCGCCGATTCTGGTTTCGCCAAACAAAGCCCGGTCAACACTGGTGTTACACCCGATACTCACATTGTCACCAAGCACCACACTGCCCACATGGGGAATATCCACCCCGCCTTGGTCAGTAAGCGCAACCCCGAAACCTGTGCCGCCAAGGATTGCCCCGTGGTGGATTTTACATCCGTCGCCGATTTGGCAAAATTCCATAACCACATTGGCACCGATCTGGCAGTTTTCACCAATCTTGACCCCAGGGCCAATGACAGAGTTTGGCCCTATACTGGTGCCGGCGCCAATTTCCGCCCCTGCGCCAACCACAACGCCTTGGGCCAGTTTCACATGCGCAAAATCAGTGGTCTGCTCCTCGCCGTAGCCCAGCGGCACATACATGCGCTGTAAAACTTTGGCGAAATCTGCCCGAGGGTGTTTTGATATCAGTGCCAGTATATTTTTGCCGCCGACAAGATGGGCTTTACCTGCATGCACCAAACAAACCGCAGCAACACAGGCGGCACTTCTCTTGAGGGATTTTTTGCCCTCCAAATAGGTAATATCAACGCTGGATGCTTGATCAACAGGGGCGGCATTATGAATTTGGATGTCCGTAAACTGGCCCTCGGGAAACTCTACATCTATTGCACCAACCAAATCAATCAAGCTTAGCGGGCCAAGGTGCTGATAAAATCGCTCTTTCACCATGACCACGCCCGCTCGCCAGTCTTACTGTTTGGGTGGCAGGGCAGGTTTGGGCAAAGGTTTGCGCGCCAAACGTTCACGAACCACTGTGACGGTTTTAAGTTGGCTGTTTAAGCGGCTAATGACCGTGTCTGTAATATCAACCTTGGGCCCGGCAAAGACAACGATTGAGCGGTCCAGGATCACGTCCGCCTGTTTTTCCGCCACAATGGCTTGAATTATAACCTCAAGCTGTGTTTTGATTTTAGCTATGGCTTTTTGCTCGGTTATTTGCAATTCGGTTTGTTTGTATTTCGCTTCAAGTTGGCTTTTTTGCATTTGCTCCTGCAATTTTACTGCGCGTTGTTGTCAATCAGGGCGCCCTTGCAAAGCTTCGGCGCCCATACCTTTCAATTCCGTCAGTAAAGAAGCGCGTTCAGACGAAACCGGCGTCATTTGCGCTTTCATTTCGGCTTCCATTTGCTTGCCGATAGATGCGATTTGGCGTTTGACGTGTTTTCCCACATCAGAATCGATCAAAACCCGTCCTTGATCAATGACCAATACCGTCGATTGTGCCAGAGCCGAATTGGCCATTGTAAGCATTGTAACCATTGTGATCATAGTAACAAATATGAGCGTAATATATTTGGGCGTTTTCATTTTAAAACCTTGTACTTGTGTTAAACTGGAAAGATACAGTTTCATCATAAATTTCTCTAAGAATTGGATTGGTAAAGTCGAACCGGATCGGGCCAAATGGCGAGTCCCAGAACACACTTGCCCCATACATTGAACGGATGGACAAATCATCACGTATGACCAATCTAGTTGGATCGAGAACCACTTTAAATTCATCGTCGAGCAAACCAACTGTGCCCGCTTCTATAAATATACTGCCCGTGAGAGATGCTACAAGCGGAAAACTCACCTCGGCTACAGCATGTCCATAAGCATTACCCCCTAAGGCATTGCCGCGCCGAACGGGGTAAGCGGCTCCGGGTGTCGGATCCAGTATCACCTGTCTTGGCCCAATACCCGCCCGGTCAAAGCCTCTAAATGTCTGGGAGCCTTTGAAAAACCTGTCATTAATTAGCACAGAATCGCCCCCCCAACCAGTAATATAACCGCCGGAAAGTTTGGCCGTCGCCACAACATCTTTGATAATACCGCGGTAAGTCGATGCTCTGAACTCAGTCCGCAAATATTTCACATCCCCGCCAACACCGGCAAAGTCCTGTGTCAGAAATACATCGAAACCACGCGTTGGCATAATCGGGTCATTTCTACGGTCCCAACTAAATGTATAGCCTAAAACTGACGATAACCGGTTATTTTGTTGCCGGCAAAGTTGCGGGTTTGTGCTTGACAAACTAGCCGAGCATTGCACGGATTCTTGTCGAATGGCATAGCGGGCTTGCAAGCTGGTAAATTCCGTCACCCGAAAAGCCAGAGTTGCTTGCGTGCCAAGACGAGTCGATCTAAATCCTGCTTGTTGGGTGAAATCATTGGTAATATTGAACAATTCTATCCCGGCGGCCAAATTTCGGTTCAAAAAACGCGGCTCGGTAAAACGCAAGTCAATTTCCTGGCGAAATGAACTGGCGCGAATTGCAAACCGTAATTGTTGCCCACGGCCACGCAAATTCCGTTGGCTAATCGTGAAGTCTACCAAAAAACGACTGGCGGACGAAAACCCGGCGGAAAACGACAATTCACCCGTGGGTTGTTCGGTCACTTTTACCTCAACAATGGCCCGGTCCGGCGTGACGCCTTGGGTTTCCGTGATCTCAACTTCTTCGAAAAACCGCAAGGCCCTGATGCGGTTTTTAGATCTGTCCAGTAATATCCGGTTAAAGGCATCCCCTTCAACAAGTTCCATCTCCCGGCGAATAACATAATCAAGCGTGGTGGTATTCCCGACAATATCAATGCGCTCAATATATACCCTCGGCCCCTCAACCATATTAAACACCAAATCAACGGTTTTCGTATCCCGGTTACGTTTAATTTGCGGTTGGATGTCCACGAAAGCATAACCTGCCGCGCCGGACGCAAATGTCAGCGTATCTATAGCGTCTTCTACATCACTGGATTTATAAATCCGGCCCGTGTTTATGGGTATGATAGCTTCCAAGACTTGCTTATCCAAGGTTTCCAACTCGGTTTCTACAGAAATTTTACCCCATGTGTATTCCAAACCTTCATCCACGGTGAAAGTGATATAAAAATCTTTCTGGTTGGGCACCAATTCTGCTACCGCAGACACAACCCGAAAATCGGCGAAACCCCTGTCCGTATAAAATGTCCGAATTTGCTCCCGGTCATATTCCAACCTGTTGGGATCATAATTATCATTAGAAGAGAAAAATTTGTACCAAATGGATTCCTTGGTGGCCAATTGTGTACGCAAACGTCTGTCGGAAAGCTCGTTATTACCGATAAAGTTAATTCGCTTGACGCCTGTGACTGGCCCCTCGGTGATTTCGAAGATCAAATCAACCCTGTTTTGCTCTTGCTGTACTACTTTAGGCACAACTTGCGCCGCAAACCGGCCCGATTGACTATAGAGATCGATAATTCTTTGCACATCCGCCTGTACACGCGACCGGGTAAATACCGAACGCGGGGCGGCTTCCAGTTCATCGGTAATTTTATCGGTTTTGAGCGCCTTATTACCCTCAATAAGCACCTGGTTAATGATCGGGTTTTCCACAACCCGGATAATTAAATTCCCGTCGCCCGGCTCAATTAAAACATCAGCAAATAGTCCCGTAGCAAACAGTGTCTTGATGGACATATCAATTCGCTCATCACTATAACGGTCCCCCGGTGCGATCAACAAATAGGACGCGACCGTATTGGCCTCGACCCGCTGATTGCCAATAACTCTGATGGACTGGATAAAATCGGGGCGGGTTTGTAAGTTTGCAGGCGGGGTTTGGGCATTTTGTGCATCTTGAGCCTGAGCAACAGGCCCATATACCAGACCAAGGCTCAAAAGCCCCCCCAAGAGCAAAGCGAGCAGATATGCGCCTATACTGTAACTGGTATCGGTTTTACTCATAACCCCTACAATTTATCCCGTTTTTTCAAATAAGCTCGAGACATACCCGATATCATTGAATGTTAAAACAACAAACAGAGTTATAAGTACGGCAAAACCGATACGAAACCCTATTTCTTGCGCCCGTGCACTTAAAGGGCGTCGCATGACAGCTTCATAGCCGTAGTACATCAAATGTCCACCGTCTAACACAGGAATTGGCATTAAATTTGCGAAACCTAAGCCGACAGAAAGTGCGGCGGCGAGCGAGAGCAGGTTGTAAAACAGGGCGCGGGCTTTGACGCCAATACCGCCCTCAACCTGCGAGGACATCACGCCAATTTTTCCAGAAAACGCCAAGATTTTCACGGGGCCACCAAGAGCTTTCCCGTCTTCCTTGCCCTGGAATATCCGCCCGATATAATACAGTGTCGTCGACAATGTATTGCCGACACCCTCCACCCCATATTTGGCCGCTTGCGGCAAAGTATAGGTCTGGTGAACAATTGTACCGCCAATTTTCACATCTATAACCCCGCCGGACATTCTCCCGCCAATACCGTCTTTTTTCTCGCGCCGCTGCGGCGTTACGACCAGATCCACCGTCTCGTCGCCGCGCAGTATCTCGACACCAAGCCGCTCGCCGCTATTTAGGGTTATGATTTGTATGACCATATTGACATTGCGGGCCTGTTTGCCGTCAATAGTCAATATTTTATCCCCGGTCATAAAACCGGCTTGCGCCGCCGGGCCGCCGGGTGTGACAGCCTGGATTTCCGCCGTGTTTTTGTAAATTCCAAAACCCCAGGCAAGTCCTGCAAACAAAACCGCTGCCAATATAAAATTGGCCATCGGGCCAGCAAATGCCACTAAAGCCCGTTGATACAGCGGCTTAAAATGCAGGCATGATTTCCATACGTCCTGGCCGTGTTTGCTGTCCATTTCGGACTTAATTTTTGCCAACTCCTCGGTGTCGGGGTTGCTAGCAGCGCCGGCGTCTCCGAGAAATTTCACATAACCGCCCAGCGGAATACGCGACACCACCCACTCTGTCCCGGATTTGGCCTTATAGCGCAGCACGGGTTTGCCAAAACCGACGGAAAACCGCTCAACCGCAACGCCGAAAAATCGCCCCATAGCGTAATGGCCAAGCTCGTGAATAAACACCAACAAGCCAAGCACAAAGCCGAAGCTAAGAATGGTAATCACCGCATTTATTAAAAATTGCACCATTTAGGATTTTCCGCCCATTTCTTTCGCCGTATCGGCCGCTTTTAGTCTCGCACGTTTGTCCATATCCAACACGTCTTCTAAGCGCAGTGGGGCTTTAGCAAAACTTCTCTCCCCTTGGAAGTGTTCCAATACATTTTCTATACACTTTGTAAGGGTTGAGAAACTTAAATCCCCTTGCAAAAATCGCGCCACGGCAATTTCGTTGGCCGCATTTAAGACGGTTGGCGCCATCCCGCCTGCTTCAAGGGCGTTTCGGGCCAGACGTAAAGCCGGAAACTTTTGCGCATCCGGAGCAAAGAACTCTAATTTGGCTATTTCGGTTAAATCCAGGGTCTTAACGTCGGTCTGCATACGTTTTGGCCAAGCCAAAGCATAGGCAATGGGGGTGCGCATGTCGGGCGCGCCCATTTGTGCCAATACCGAACCGTCCACATATTCAACCATGGAATGAATGATCGACTGGGGGTGGACGATAATATCAATCTCCTTGGACGGTCTATCAAACAAATAGCTAGCCTCAATCAGCTCTAACCCTTTGTTCATCAGGGTGGCAGAATCAATGGAAATTTTGGCCCCCATATCCCAAACCGGGTGATTAAGAGCTTGGGCGCGGGTAACAGAGTTTAATTGGGCGTCTGTAAATGTGCGAAACGGCCCGCCGGACGCGGTTAATATCAGCCGGCGTACGTCTTTGGGCCGCTTGTTGTTTAAAACCTGGAAGATCGCATTATGCTCAGAATCTACCGGCAATAAAACCGTGCCCGATGCGGCCACTTCTGACATGAACAATTCGCCCGCGCAGACCAGACATTCTTTGTTGGCCAAGCCGAGCGTAACCCCCTGGCCCACTGCCGCCAAGGTCGGCTCTAGCCCGGCCGCACCTACGATAGCCGCCATGATAAAATCCGAAGGCCACGCCCCGGCCTCTACCAGAGCCCCCGGCCCAATACCAATTTTTATGCCGCTGCCCAATAATGCGTCTTGCAAAATATCGCGGTTGGCCCCCCGGTCACCCTCATGGCCCAGCACCACAAATTCTGGCCTAAATTCCAATGCTTGCTCTGCCAATTTTTTGGCATTGGTATGTGCGCTTAAACAAACGACTTTATAGGCATCAGGCCCTGCGGCCCGTAACAGGCTCAGTGTGCTTTGCCCGATGGAACCGGTGGAGCCTAATATGGTGACACGTTTTGCCATTGGTCTTTACACCATAGGCCACAAATTGGGCCACACTATCAAGGCGCCAGCCGCCACCACCACAATAAGTAAAAGCGAGTCTATTCTGTCCAGAATACCGCCGTGGCCCGGAATAAGACCGCCTGCATCTTTGACCTTTAAATGCCGTTTGATCATGGATTCCAGTAGATCACCAGCCACGGCAAAAACCACAATCGGCACGGCCAATAAAGCACCATAGGCCGGGCTAAATCCGATAACCCAAGCCGCAAATGCGCCAAACGCTGCCCCAAAGACAAAGCCGCTAACAAGACCTGACCAGGTTTTATTGGGGCTAATTTTTGGCACGAGTTTTGGCCCCCCAATCGTCGAACCACCCAGATAGGCCCAAGTGTCCGCCGCGATGACCACAACTACAATAAACAAAAATTTGGCAAAGCCGGCAGCAGCAAAACCGACCACATCACCGCGCAACCATAGCATCGCTAAGCTCGGCAATAAAACATACAAGATACCAAACCCGGCCCACAAACCACGCCCGCGCTCACCACGCCCCCCACCACGCCCCCCACCACGTTTGGAGCGTTCATAGGTGGCCAAAGCCCCAATGAACAAGGTCGAGATTAAAGCCTCTTGCCAATGGCCGAATTGCGCCAAACCCATGACCACAAGCAAGCCCGCAATAGGTAGAGCAAGCGCCAATTTACCCGCAGCACTGTCGCTCATACGCACCCATTCATAGATCACCCGCGCACAGACCAAGACAATGAAAGCGGCCCAAATCCAACCACCAAAATAAATAGGGATGCCGCAAATAGCCATCAACACCAGACCAGAAAGCGCCCGAATACCAAGGGTTTTCCAGCGCGCACTTTTACCCGTATTCCCTTTACCCGTTTTTTCTGAAAGATCAGCCATACTTCTAAGCCACCTCTTCGGCAGGGGCAGATGAAGATGCAAGATTGCCAAATCGCCGATCCCGGCTTTGGAAAACCTTTACGGCGGCGCGTAAATCATATTTGCTGAAATCCGGCCACAACACATCGGTAAAAACAAATTCCGCATAGGCCGCCTGCCAGAGCAAGAAATTACTGATGCGCTTTTCGCCGCTAGTCCGAATAACCAGATCAGGCGCAGGCAAACCGCGTGTATCCAGATAGGTCTCGAATTTGGCTTCGTCCAGATCAGAACTAGCGCACTGCCCGGCGTTCACATCATCTACAAAGGCCCGGGCGGCCCGCAAAATTTCGTCCCGGCCACCATAGTTAAAGGCGATGTTTAGAAAAAATCTGTCATTCCCCTTGGTGGTGGTCTCCACTTTATCAAGTATGGCCAACATGTCCGGCTTCAGCCCGGTGCGCGACCCTAAAATCCGAACCCGAACACCGCGTTTATGCAAGGTCTGCAAATCATCGTCGATATATTTGCGCATCAGGGCGAACAGTGCCGAAATTTCGGTTTTTGGTCGCGACCAATTTTCCGTAGAAAAACTATAGAGGGTCAAACATTTAACCCCCATTTCGGACGCATCTTCCACCACCTTGCGCACCGTCTTGACCCCGGCCTGATGCCCAAAAACCCGAGGCTTACCGCGCGTGCGCGCCCAACGACCATTGCCGTCCATAATGATAGCAATATGTTGCGGAAAATTGTGATCGGGGGCGCTTGTGGTCATGCTCTATCTAAACCTGCATAATCTCTTCGTTTTTGGTGGCCAAAGCCTTGTCAATATCCTCAATATGCTTGTCGGTAATGTCCTGAACATCGCTGGAGCTATGTTTGTGGTCATCTTCGCTAATATCACCGCATTTTTCCAAATCGCGCAGGGTTTCCATACCGTCGCGCCGTACATTGCGCACGGCAACCTTGGCCGCTTCGGCGTAATTGCCCGCAACTTTGGTCAGCTCCTGGCGGCGTTCTTCGGTTAGGGCAGGCATGGGAATGCGGATGGTCTGGCCGTCAACCACCGGATTTATCCCCAGATTGCTTTCGCGCAGGGCTTTTTCAACCGCCGCAATCAGGGACTTATCCCAAACATTGACGCTAAGCATGCGCGGCTCGGGTACGTTGATCGCACCGACCTGATTAAGCGGGGTTTGTGCGCCGTAGGCCTCAACCGTAATATTGTCTAAAATAGCCGTATGGGCCCGCCCGGTGCGCAGGCTGTTAAATTCACTTCTCATTGCCGTAATCGCTCCGTCCATGCGGCGACCCAAATCGGCGAGATCATATTCTTGTATTGCCATTTTCAACTCCTTTGGTGGTCAAAACCTCTAAAAACAGGATTATGACGTTATTATGGTGCAGATACCTTTTCCTGTCATTACATCTTCAAATCTGCGCTTTTCAGCTATGGAAAATACAATGATCGGGATTGCGTTGTCACGCATCAATGTCACTGCGGATGTGTCCATAACCTGTAAGTCCTTGGTAATCACATCCATATAGCTAAGTTGGTCATAACGCACTGCGTCAGCATATTTGGCCGGGTCTTTATCATAAACCCCGTCAACCTTGGTGCCTTTTAGAAGCGCATCACAGCCCATTTCGGCGGCCCGCAAGGCGGCGGCCGTATCTGTGGTAAAAAACGGATTGCCGGTTCCGGCCGCAAAAATAACAATCCGGCCACGGGCCATATGGCGGCTAGCACGGCGGCGAATATAGGGTTCACATACGGTGGTCATGGGAATGGCAGACATAACCCGCGTATCCAGCCCAATATGCTCCAAAGCACTTTGCATGGCCAGGGCATTCATCACCGTGGCCAACATGCCCATATAATCGGCGGTTGTGCGTTCAATTCCGGCTTCGGAAGCTGCAAGACCGCGAAAAATATTGCCGCCGCCAATCACCAACCCGATTTCAAGTCCCTTGGCATGGGCGCTAGCCACTTCTTCGGCGATCCGAGCGGTCACGTCTACATCAATCCCGAAAGCCTGCTTACCCATCAAAGCTTCGCCGGATATTTTCAGTAAAACACGCTTATAGTTCAGCTTGGTATATTTCAGCTTGGCGCTCATGCTCGTCCCCTCGTTTTTCCCAAAAATTTCGCGACTCAGTACCGCCTTTATAGCGAAGTTTTATGCCCCCGTCTAAAGTAAAGATATCTAAAATAAAGATGTCTAAAATAAACGCGGGCAAAATATTTGGCAAATGCGCAAAGGTATTTTAAGCGTCACCCAAAGTTGCCGCCACTTCAGCAGCAAAATCTTCAACTTTTTTCTCAATGCCTTCGCCGAGCTGCATGCGCACAAATGCGGTCATTTTAATCGCCGCACCCAAAGATTTAGCTTCGTCTTCAATAACTTTGGCAACATTTCGGTCCGGGTCCATCACAAACATCTGGTTGAGCAAAACCGACTCTTTGAAGAATTTCTGCATACGGCCATCCACCATGTTTTCAATGATATTTTCAGGCTTCCCAGATGCACGGGCTTGCTCGGACAACACATCGCGTTCCTTTTGCACGACGGCAGCGTCCATATCGTCAACACTGAGCGACAAAGGCGCCGTCGCTGCAACATGCATGGCCAATTTTCGGCCAAGGGCAGTCAAGCTTTCCGCATCACCGTCCGATTCGAGCGCAATCAATACACCGATTTTGCCCAAATTATCCGCAACACTGTTGTGCAGATAGCCCGCAACCACGCCTTTATCCACACTCAGGGATGCTGTGCGGCGCAAATTCATGTTTTCACCGATTTTCGAAATCAAATCGGTAATCGTTGTCGCCACGGTTTTACCCGCAGATGTGTTCATTGCGGCCAAAGCCTCAACATCACTATCCGCACCCACTGACAATGCGCCAATTTCGCGTACCATGCGTTGGAATTCTTCGTTGAGGGCAACAAAATCGGTTTCGGAATTCACCTCAACCAATGCGGATGTAGTGCCGTCTTGGCCAAGGCCGATTAGACCTTCGGAGGCCACACGACCGGATTTCTTGGAGGCTTTGGCAATACCTTTTTTACGTAGCCAGTCTGCCGCATCCTCGATATTGCCGTCCGTAGCCGTCAGGGCTTTTTTGCAGTCCATCATGCCTGCAGATGTTTTATCGCGCAGTTCCTTGACTAGCGCAGCTGTAATCATAGCCATTTTACTCTCCGTAAATGTATTGGTTTAGGGCAAAGATGGGGGTCTTTGCCCTATTTTTCAATAGGCCCGCAATTCAAAGAAGCTGAACGCAGGATTTAAGCCCAGATATTAAATTCTGGCCGCATCGCTTTTGGCGCGGGGCGGTTTGCCAGCCAAAATTTCTTTGGCTTGCTCTACCCACTCACCCGAAACGATTTTGCCTTTAAGCTCTAGTTTTTCGTCCAGTGCTGCAATAGCATTTGCATCAAACTCTGCGATTTGTGTCAAAGTCTTGATGCCTTCACCTTCCAGTTTTTTCTTGAAGATCGGGCCAATGCCGTCAATCAAAGAAATATCGTCCGGCGTTGATGCAGGTGCTTCTGCTTTAGGTGCCGCTTCTTTTGGGACTTCTGCTTCAGGCGCTTCTACAGGTGCCGCTTCTTTTGGCGCTTCTGTTTTAGGTGTTTCCGCTTTCACGTCTTCTTTGGCAGGAGCTTGCGCGGGTACATCAACTGCAATCGCGGTTTCGACAGGGTTTTCCGCCGCGCCGATGTCAACACCGGCAGCAATGGCACCTTCGGTCATACCGTCCAAAATGGCGTCGGCCATCAAATCACAAAACAAAGATATGGAACGCACCGCATCATCATTGCCCGGAATAGGCATATCAACATCATCAGGATTGCAATTGGTGTCTAGGAGCGCGATCACCGGAATGCCCAATTTACGAGCTTCTTTAATGGCGATGGTTTCTTTGGTGGTGTCGATGACAAACATTAAATTTGGGATTTTGCCCATATCTTTGATCCCGCCAAGGGCGCGGTCAAGCTTGTCTTTCTCGCGGGTAAGCTTCAGCAGTTCTTTCTTGGTCAAGCCGGACTGCTCAACACTTTCCAACTTGGTTTCAAGCTCACGCAAGCGGGCGATTGAATTGGAAATGGTCTGCCAATTGGTCAACATACCGCCAAGCCAACGGTGATTGACATAATATTGGGCGCAACGTGTCGCGGATTCTTTGACCGCGTCAGATGCCTGGCGCTTGGTGCCAACAAATAGGATGCGGCCACCACCGGCAGCAACATCACGCATTTTCACCATAGCCTGATGCAAAAGCGGAACCGTCTGGGACAGGTCAAGAATATGGATATTGGAACGTGACCCAAAGATATAGGGTGCCATTTTCGGGTTCCAACGATGGGTTTGATGTCCAAAATGCACGCCTGCTTCTAATAGCTGACGCATGGAAAATTCTGGTAGTGCCATGGGTTTCTCCTTCTCCGGTTGGCCTCGAACGGGGGAGAGAAAACCAACATAATTGTCAACTTTCACCGGAAAGACAAACTACATATGTGTAGCCGCCATTCCCCGCTCTGCGAATTTGTGCGCTATATAACAGGAAAATCACGACTGGCAAGGGAAAAACGAACGAAAAACAGTCTCTAAAAGTCAGATATTTTCTCTACCCCGTTTACGGCTTTGAGGGCAGCTTGGTAACTGGCATCAAGACCGTATTTCCCCGGTAGCTTCAGAGCAATTTCGCGCGCGTTCTCTATGGGGACAATGATATTCATTTTGCCTTTGTTTTTTACAGGGGCGCCCTCAAGCCCGGCTATACATTTTTTGAGTGCTTCCAGAGTTTCGGCATTCCGAATATAGACATCCAGACCCCGGACTTTTGCGGACATACTTGCGCCGGACGCCGCCGCCAAAGGGTGCAGCGCATTGGCGCTCAACCGTATTTCGCCGTCGCGCATATCCAGCTTAATCTGTAATTCCAACAACGTCCCCGCCTGGAGTAAATCTCTCGATTTGACCAGTAAATCCTCGCCGATAAACACTTCATATTCACCGGTCGGGTCTGACAAATTCAAATAGGCAAACCGTTTTTTGGTGCGCTGGGATATGCGCTCTTGGCGTTTATGCAACACACCCGCCATGCGGACGATGCGTTGGCCGCGCACATAAACCGCGTCTGTGTCTTCTATATAGACGATTTTTCGCCGTTTCAGTGCCTCTTGCTGGGTCTCGAGTGGGTGTCCGCTAAGATAATAACCAACGGCGCCCAGTTCTTGGTCCAGCTTCTCGACCACGCCCCAAGGCTCGACCATTGGCAATTCCGGTTCCGCCATAGCCGTTTGGGTATCGCCGAACAAATTGACCTGGGCCGAATTGCGTTCCTCGAAGGCGCGTGCACCAATTGACAACAAAAGGGCGGCAGATGACCAGGTACAGGCCCGGTTGGCCTGCAAACCGTCAAATGCGCCGGCCCGTGCCAGATTTTCATAGGCACGTTTATTAACAATACGCGCATCCACCCGGCGTGCAAAATCAAACAAATCCGTAAATACCCCGCCTTCTTGGCGCACCACAACCAAATGGCGCATGGCTTCCAGACCTACATTTTTTATGGCCCCGAGCGCATATAATATCTTGCCGCCCTTACCCTCAACATTGGCTTGCACTTCGAAATCAGCAAAACTGTGATTGACGCAGGGCGGCGCGATCTCGACCCCCATACGCCCGGCCTCTTTTGCGAACAGTGACAATTTATCAACATTGGATATTTCCAAACTCATGGAAGCGGCAATAAATTCTACGGGATGATGGGCTTTGAGATAAGCCGTGCGAAAGGAAATCATTGCGTAGGCGGCCGCGTGGGATTTGTTAAACCCGTAGCCGGCAAATTCATTGACCAGTTCAAATATTTGCCGGGCCAACACGTTTTTAACCCCGTTTTTCGCAGCCCCATCGACAAATCTTGCTTCTTGGCGCGCCATTTCGGCCTTGTCTTTTTTACCCATAGCCCGGCGCAACACGTCCGCTTCGCCGAGTGAATACCCCGACAAAACCTGGGCGATTTGCATCACCTGTTCTTGGTAAATTATAATCCCGTAGGTTTCCTTGAGAATTTCTTCAAGGCTATCATGGGGGTAACTGATGGGTGAACGGCCAAATTTACGCTCAATATATTCCGGGATATTGCGCATGGGGCCGGGACGATACAGCGAAATAATCGCGGTTAATTCTTCAATAGAATTGGGGGCCATTTTGCGCAATGTATCGCGCATTCCGGAACTTTCCAGTTGGAATATACCTTGGGACAAACCTTGTTCCAGGAGTTTATAGGATTTTTCGTCGTCAACATTAGCCGCGTCCAAGTCCAAATCTATGCCTTGCTTTTTGAGATATTTAAGGGCACGGTCAATCACCGTCAGGGTTTTGAGGCCCAAAAAATCAAATTTGACCAGTCCGGCTTTCTCGACCCATTTCATGGTAAATTGGGTGGCAGGAATATCGGAGCGCGGATCGCGGTACAAAGGTACCAATTCCGCCAATGGCCGGTCACCAATCACCACCCCCGCCGCATGGGTCGAAGCGTTGCGGTACAGACCTTCCAACTGCAAAGCAATGGTGAGAAGTTCCTGTACGGCGGGTTCATTGTCGCGCTCACGCTGCAAGGCCGGTTCTATGTTAATGGCCTCGGACAAGGAGACCGGGTTGGCCGGGTTGGACGGCACCAATTTGGCCAATCTGTCCACTTGGCCGAGCGGCATTTGCAATACCCGCCCGACATCACGCACCACGGCGCGAGCTTGCAGCGTCCCGAATGTGATAATATGAGCAACCTGGTCGGCGCCGTATTTATCTTGCACATAGCGAATGACCTCGCCGCGCCGCTCCTGGCAAAAATCAATATCAAAATCGGGCATGGATATGCGTTCCGGGTTTAAAAACCGCTCAAATAGCAGGCCGTAACGCAGCGGGTCCAGATCCGTAATCAACAAGGCCCAGGCTACAACCGAGCCGGCCCCGGAACCCCGCCCCGGCCCGACTGGGATTTTCTCGTCCTTGGCCCATTTGATAAAATCAGAAACGATGAGAAAATATCCGGGAAAGCCCATTTTATTGATGACCTTAAGCTCAAAATCAAGCCGCGCAAAATAGTCTTCGCGTGCAGTGGCAGGTTCGGCTTGCTTAAGCCGCGCCTCCAGCCCGGCCCGGGCCTGGTCGGCCAACATATCGGTTTCACTAATCGTTCCGTCGCCGAACCCCGGCAATATTGGCTCGCGCTTCGGGCTTTGAAAGGCGCATCTTTTGGCAATGTTGACCGTGTTTTCTATAGCTTCGGGAATGTCTTTAAACAATTCAGCCATGACTTCGGGCATTTTTAAATAATGTTCGGGCGAGACATGGCGGCGGTCTGGCTCCAACACATAACTGCCCTCTGATATGGCGAGTAATGCATCATGGGCCTTGTGCATATCCGGGTCGAGAAAATATGGCTCATTGGTTGCCACAAGCGGCAGGCCCATAGCATAAGCAAAATTGATTAAAATCGGCTCGGCTTTTTTCTCCTCGGGCAAGTCGTGGCGCTGCAATTCAATATAGAGACGCTTTGGGAACCAATCTGACAATTTTGCCAGCCAGTCCTTTGCTTGCTCCGCATGGCCTGCGCAAATCAATTTATTGATAAAACCGTCCATACCGCCGGTCAGCACAATCAAGCCCTCGCTTAACGCTTGTAGTTGGGTGATTTTAATATGGGGCAAGTCCGTAGCCGCCGCATCAAGAAAAGCCGAGGAGGACAGCTTTAAAAGATTGCTATAGCCTTGCTCGTTTTGGGCCAAAAACACAATCGTGCCTGACAGTTGTTTCTCCCCTTGGTGGTGCAGGTTATTTTGCGCTTCAACCACGCCCAAATCCACCATCAGCGTACAACCGATGATCGGCTGAATACCTGCTACGCACATGGCCTGTGAATATTCCAACGCCGCACATATATTATTGGTATCGGTCAACCCGGCGGCCGGAATACGCCATTCGCGAAGTCGTGCCGCCAGCTCGTCAATCGTGGTTGCCCCCTCTAACAAGGAATAGGGCGTGCGACACCGCAAAGGCACAAACCCAGATACGCGTGTTGACTTGACTTGTCTTTTATTGGGTCTTTTATTTTTCTGCTTATCCGGCATCCATCACCCTCAGAATCTAGCCGCCCAGAACCATCATCCAGACGCTCATCATAACCACTGCACCTGCAAGTACCACACCACGGGTAATGTCCATAACTATTTGTTTCATAATTTACTCCCAATTTACATGTTCTTGCTTTGTTCTAGCTGCAATAACGGGCTTAGTCAAGGACAAATCAATACTTTATTCCGGACTTGCCCTGCTCGCCAAAATCGCGCAAAATGCAGATATGGGAAAATTAGTTTTATGTATTATAGCTCTGATATCGACGGCCTTCGGGCTCAGCTTTATTGTTGCGCCGCATATGTTTTTCGAGATCTTCACAGATGCAACATTCCCGACCACCAGTGCCGCCATTGATGTGCGCACCACTTACGGCGGCTTTAGTTTCGGCTTTGGCTTGTTTTTGTTTTACTGCCTCAAAAACAACTTGAAAATCGGCCTATTCGCCGCCCTCTTGGCACTAACAAGCATCACAGCCGTCCGCATACTCGGTATTGCCGTAGACGGCGACCCGAACACATATGCGTATATATTTTTGGGCATGGAAGCCGTCGCACTGGTCTTGGCGTTTTGGGCTTGGCGGCAAGAGGGGCGAAAAGAGGCGGGGTAAACCTTATTTAAGTGTCTTTGCTTTTTCCGCGCCCAAACAAGTCTGGTATTAAGAGAAGCAGTGCACCACCGGATAAATAGAGCATTATTGCCAAAAAGGTGAAAATCGCTGTCAACACACGAACAACGACCCGCGATGGGCTTAGGGTGACTATGGCTTCGGTTTCGGTAAACCGGACCTCTTTGGGCGCCATGGCAGCTATAGAGCCTTTCAGCCCCGCATCGGTTAAGTCGTAAATCGGCAGATTCTCAAAGAATTTATGAGCGGCAATTACGGCAAGCTCTTTAATTTTCTCCTGATTGCGTCCGACAATATTGTCCAATGAGTGCTTAGCTTCTTCGCTGAGCATTTTATTGCGCTGTCTTTGCACAAAATCCTTGGCGACATGTTTAACATCATCCACCTTGCCTTGAGTTGCCTTATCAAGGTCCAAAACAATGTCCACGGGCGCAAGATTGGCCAGATAGATTTTCGGTTGGCGGTAATTGATCCCGGTGGCAAATTCTCCCTGGGCAACACCCGAATAGCCAAATCCGGCGGCTTTGAAATCCACATTGACGGACGCCGTATTGTTAGCCTTGAAATCGATGGTCGCGGATTTAATATCCAATTTGACCCCCAAGGAAGATACTGGCGCACTGATCATGCTGTCGTCGATCATTTTTTGCGCGGACGTCTCGGAAATACGAACATCAAAATCCTTGCCAAAAAAGAACGTAGCAACAAAAAGCGCAGCAAAAACTACTACCAATACAAGAGCAATTTTCTTCATAATGTTCTCCCCAAAACCGTGTTATTATTTATCCTACATTTTTTTTTGCAAAGCAATACCCCTAACTCACCCCGTGCATATCAAACTTCTCAGCCAGCAAACCCAACGCTGCGGCCCAGGCGCGTTTTTCTGCTTTGGCATTATACTGCACGCCGTTTTTGGGGTCATTGGCCGTCTCGACCATGAAAGCGTGTTTTGTGTCGCCGTAAGCGTGGATTTGCCAGTCGCATTTGGCCTTGGTTAGTTCCTCGCCCAGTTCTGTGACGGCGGCGGGCGGCACCATGGGATCGTCCCAACCGTGCAGGGCCAGAACACTGGCTTTTATTTTCTTGGCCGGCAAGCCGTTACCGTTGAAAAGTCCGTGGAAACTGATGGCAGCCTTGAGATCAATGCCGCTACGGGCCAAATCCAGAGCGCACAGCCCGCCAAAGCAATAGCCCATCACGGCTAGCGCCGTCTCGTCCACCTGGTCAAGGGCTTTGGCGGCTTTCACGGCCGCCTTTAGACGTTTTAGCAACATTTTACGGTCATCCAAAAACGGCATCATCAGAGCTTCGTTCTCGGCCGGGTCTGCGCCTAACTTGGCGCCGCCGTAAACATCAATAGCAAAACCAACATAACCTTGGGCCGCCATTTGCACGGCTTTACTTTGGGCAAACCCGTCGCACCCGCCCCAAGCATGGGCGACCATTACACACGGCTTGGGATCGGCATATGTCTCGTCCCATGCCAAGTATCCGGTGCAGGTGGTTTTACCGTCTTTGTATTCGAAAGGTTTGGTGGTGATGTTCATGGGGCTTCCTTATTGCTATAAATTTTCGGTGTTAGGAGGGTGTTTGCGGGGCAGGTGATTTAGTCTGCGCCAATTTCACACGGATTTTTGCGCCGTCAACTACGGTATTGTTGAGTGCCTTGATCGCGGCCTTGGCAGCACCGGCTTTGGGCATTTCCACAAACCCGAAACCCTTGGACGCGCCGCTGTCCTTATCCAAAACCAGATTACAAAACTGCACGTCTCCGAAGGCTGCAAATAACGCACCAAGGTTTTCTTCGGTCGTAGCCCGCGCCAAATTTCGAACAAGTATTTTCATGGGTTTCCTTATGTTTTGGTAGATTTGCGGGTGTTATAGAGTGTGGGTGAGTTATGCGCAATGGTTGAAGGTACTAACCCCCACACACTAATCATATTTTTTACTGCCCCTGCCTATTTCCTCCCGCTCACCCCTGTCTCCGTTCACCCCGGCGTAGGCCGGGGATGCAGGGGTCTATCGCAGGGTTTTCAAGTGGGGGCAGGCGGAACAGGCAAATGCCCATGAACGGGCGGCCAAACAAGCTGCTCATGGATATCCAACCAAAACGGGTTTTCTAACTCTACCACATTTAATTTATAGGCGCGTTTCCATTTCTTGATTTGCCGTTCCTTTTTAAACGCCGCCTCCCGGCTTGGAAACTCCATAAACCAAACCAGCTTGTCGCACCCATATTTCGCAGTGAAGCCAACAAATATTTTCTGCTTGTGTTGCTCCATACGCGCAGACAGATCATCCGTATGGCCCGTATATAATATACCGCGTAGTTTGTTTGTGCAAACATAAACATAGAACATTATATGAACATACAGAATTTTAGTGCTGTCCGCAAGCAGATTTATTTAACGTTCTTGCGCCCCCTAAAACTTGGAATATAGACCCCTGCATCCGCAGGGGTGAGCGGGGTGTGTGGATTGGTGTGGCTATGGAAAAGGATACTGTTCATCGTCGCCAAAAAAAACCGCTCATACCTACGCAGGTCGGCATCCATTGTGAGTACCGCACTAAACCAAAAAATGGACACCGTTCTGTGGGCGGATGAGCGGGTTTTAGGGGGTTTTAGTTTTCTGTACTACACTTATCCAACGCCCGTTTGCGAACCGAAGTTGTAACTGAGTAGGGTACATTATGAAAACATCCGCCACCAATATTTTGTGCGTAGCCTGCTTGCAAACAGTGTTCAAGAACTTTGTCTTGATAGCCACGAACAAATTTTCTAGCACAAACTTTTGGGTCGCCCTTCAAACCAGAATAAGCATCTCGTATTAGCTGAATTGCTTCCTCTGATAAATCCTCATCTTTTATTCTTGGATCATCCATTAAGTCTATGACTTCAAAACTGATTAGTCGATTGATGAAACGGTCATGCTCTTTCGTTAACGCGACGCCAAAAACCATTCTTACATAACTACCACTTTCTATGCTATCAAACTCTTCTAGAACGGACTGTTTCCCTGTAAAGCCTATCATCACCAAAGAGCCAGGCGTATCAATGTTGGCAGACCGATAACCTCGCTCTTTTTTACTCGTCCACAAGGGGTTTTCTAAAGCACCATAATAAACATCAATTTTTTCTTGGCTAAAAGACGAACCATTCGCAACAAACTTACGCATGGGGTAATAAATTACATTGTATACTGGCCGGATAAAATGGGTTTCATTTCTGTTTTTGACTTCGAATGGGCGGACAATTTTATTTTGTACAATATAAAACGTGAAAACATATATCCCAAAAAGAAGTGAAAGAACGCCCAAGACGTAAATCAACTTCGAAATACTATTTTTCATATTTTCTCTCTACCCTACCCCCAACGCAAATCCGCCTCGGTCTTCGCCTTAACCTCGTCCATCTCAACACCCGGAGCTAACTCCGTTACACGGAACCTGCCCTCGCCCTCACCCCGCGAGAACACGCCCAGATCCGTGATTACCATGTCTATGCAATCACGCCCCGTTAGCGGAAGTGTACACTGGGGCAGGAACTTGCTCGCGCCGGCTTTATTGGTGTGATCCATTACGGCTACGCAGCGTTTTACGCCGGCGACCAAATCCATGGCACCGCCCATGCCTTTGACCATTTTGCCGGGGATCATCCAGTTGGCTATGTCGCCGCCCTCGCTAATCTCCATAGCGCCCAGGATTGAAATATCTATGTGGCCGCCGCGTATCATGGCGAAGCTTTCTGCCGAGTTGAAATAGCTGGAGCGGCGCAGTTCGGTGATGGTCTGCTTGCCCGCATTGATTAAATCTGGGTCTACCTCGTCCGGGTAAGGAAATGGCCCCATGCCGAGCATACCGTTTTCGCTCTGGAGCGTCACATCCACCCCGTCCGGGATATGATTGGCCACCAATGTCGGGATACCAATGCCAAGATTGACATAAAACCCGTCTTTAAGTTCCTGTGCGGCGCGGCGCGCCATATCGTCACGTGTCCATCCTGTTCTTTGGGTCATTAGTTCCGCTCCCTAACCGTCATGTTTTCTATGCGCTTCTCGCATTTGGCTTCTATGATGCGCTGCACAAAAATGCCCGGCGTGTGGATAGTGTTTGGGTCAAGTTCGCCGACCTCGACCAGTTCGTCGACCTCGACCACCGTCACCTTGCCCGCCGTCGCCATCATCGGGTTGAAATTTCGCGCCGTCTTGGCGAATTGCAAATTGCCCTGGGTGTCGCCGCGCCATGCTTTGACCAAAGACACATCGGCCTTGAGGCCCGTTTCCATGATATAGGTTTCGCCGTCAAATTCGCGGGTCGGTTTGCCCTCGGCGATCACCGTGCCGTATCCGGTTTTGGTGTAAAACCCCGGTATCCCGGCCCCGCCGGCCCGAATACGCTCGGCCATTGTGCCTTGGGGGTTAAACTCAAGCTCCAACTCACCGGCCAAAAACTGGCGTTCAAATTCCTTGTTTTCGCCCACATAGCTTGAGATCATTTTTTTAATCTGGCGGGGTTCCAGCAACAGCCCAAGCCCGAACCCGTCCACCCCGGCATTGTTGGAAATCGCGGTGATGTTCTGCGCACCGCTGTCCCTAAGGGCTGCGATTAAATTCTCAGGTATGTCGCACAGCCCGAAACCGCCGGACATAACGGTCATACCGTCAAAAGTCAGACCTTCGAGTGCATCGGCGGCATTTTTATAAACTTTTCCCATATTTCCACTCGCAATAAATTTCAATTCGAGTTTTAGCCAGAATAAAAAAATATGCTAGAGGATTATATGAAAAATCATCCTATTTAAAAACCATACTACTGCATCGCCGCCAATGCTTTCTTAGCCTGTTTTAAACCGGCTATGTCTACGGCTTTTCGGTAGTGGGTTTTTGCGGTATCGGGGTCGTCTATTTGCGCAAAAATTTTGCCGAGGCGGTAATGGGTAAAGGCCATATAAGTTTTGTTTTCGTGGCCGATTTTGATAAATTCTTCGAATGCCGCTTTGCCCTTTTCGTATTCGACCTTTCCGACTTGCGCGGTTTTACCGATCAGATAACGACAATCCTGATTGTCTGGTTCATGCTCCAAACATGTCTCGAAAACCCCGATAGCCTCTGCGTATTTCTGGCGCTGCCCCAATCCGCTCCCTTTGACCAATAATGTTTGGCTGTTTGTCGGGTCGATCGCAAGTGCCTTGTTGATATGCACCTCCGCCTCAGCGAATTTCTCCTCTTTGGCAGACATCGTCGCCATGATGACATGACCGCGCACCGGTTTAAGCTCGATCATCCGTGCGATCAGTTTTCGGGCTTCATCTTTGTCGCCGCCCGCAATGCCCGGTGCTTGTATATGAAACTGGATCAAACCTTCCAAAGCACCAATGTTTTTGGGATCCAGTTTTAGGGAATGTTCGGTGGAGGCTTTTATCTTCTTGGCCAGGCCCAATTGTTTAAGTTTCCCGACCTGATTGATCCTTGCTGCATAGGCATTGGTCAGCAGCAAGCTCATGTCTATGGTGTCTTCGCCGTTTTTTTGAGCCTTTGTGATGATTTTTGCGGCTTGCTTGTAGTTTTCGGCCTTCATCAAAGTTTGTGCCTCCATAAAGGCGGCGCTTTTCACCTCGGTTTTGGCTTCGTTGGCCTGAGAAGCTCCGGTGAATAATAGTGCCGCGAGGACAATAAAACCAATGAATAAACTCATCAAGGTTTTGAAATTTGTGCTTGTAAAGATCATTAAAGTTCCCCGTTTTGCGTATTGCCCATTTACGTATTGCGATGTGATAAAATATGACTACAAATATAGCAAATTACAAATGGGACAGTATTTTACAATTTGTCACATGGCGTTACTATTGCGGCCTGTTACAACGGCAATAAAACGAGGGAGCAATCATGACCAATATTAGCAACCCACAATTTCCAGACCTGCTGCTGTGGGCCATTCCGTTTTTCATTCTTTGTATTGCTTTGGAAATATTATGGCTTAAATACCATCCGATCAAAAACGCCTATACCTTTAAAGATGCGCGCACGTCTTTGCTCATGGGGCTTGGCTCAACCATAAGCGACATTTTGCTCAAAGTGCTATTGGTGGGCAGTATGTTTTGGGTCTGGCAATTTCGGTTCTTTGATCTGGGCGCTTCGATTTGGGTTATTTTATTGGCGCTCATCGCAACGGATTTCGTCTATTACTGGATCCATTTCACCTATCATAAATCCCGTTGGTTCTGGGCCACCCATGTGGTGCATCATTCCTCTGAACATTTCAACTTAACCACGGCGCTACGTCAACAATGGACCAACGGCATATCCGGCGCGGTATTGTTTAAAATGCCTTTGGTGTTGTTAGGTATTCACCCCGGCATTATCGTATTTGTCATGGCAATCAATTTGATCTACCAATTTTGGTTTCACACCGAAACCGTCAATAAAATGCCCCGGTGGTTTGAGTTTATCTTCAACACCCCCAGCCATCACCGCGTCCACCACGGGCGCAATGCCCGTTATCTGGATTGCAATTATGCCGGAATTCTGATAATCTGGGACAGAATGTTCGGCACATTTGTCCCGGAGTTGGACGATGAAAAAGTTGATTACGGTATCGTCAAACCGCTTAAGTCCTACAACCCGTTTGTGGTTGCATTTCACGAATTTTACGCCATTGGCCAAGACATATTTAGGAGCGGGCTAACACTGGGCCAAAGGCTTAAATATCTGTTCGCCCCACCGAGGTATTCCCACGATAATTCCCGCCAAACCGTGGCAGAGATCAAAGCGGAATTTATTGAAAAACACCCTGACCAAAAGGGAACGGCAGGCCTGCCGTAAAACATGCAGATTTATTAAGACAAAATTAGCCATATTTTCGCACAATACGCCTCAATTATAAGTTTTTATCTGCGGAGAGCATAATGCGTATCTTATCTAGTGTTTTGATGGCAACAACAATATTGGCAATTGGTGCCTGTTCCACCACGGCCGTTAACCCCTATTATCAGCAAACCACCAAATATAAGGGCAGCAGCCCCTACGGTAATGAAGCCGTGGTTCAGCAAGCCGGATATCAAGGCCAACAAGTTGAGACCCAGGCACCGGCCCCAGTGACTTACGCAACCAATAACCAACAAGCCTACCGGGACTGTATCTCCAAACAGAGCAATAGAAAAATTATGGGTACGGCGGCAGGCGGAGTTGTCGGCGGTTTACTTGGCCGTAAAATCGGCGGCGACAACAAAACCCTCGGCACAGTTGCAGGCGCAGCGCTCGGCGGCGCGGCAGGCTACGGCATTGCCGATAAAACCATTCATTGTGACCGGGTCAGCCCGCCCGCAGTCGTTCGCCAACCCGCTCAAGTTTACCAAACTTTCCCGCAAACTGCCCCGCAAGCCGTGTCCTACGACGCACCAACTCCGCCTGCTCAAGCCATACAGGAAACCACCCAAAGTCCGGGCGATGCGGGTACGCCGGGTTATTATGCGGTCAACGGCGGCGCACCTGCACCCGAAACAACCCGGCCCCAATTTGCCCAAATTCAGCCAAATAGCCCTCAAGCCTCTAGCCCGGCCCCGGTTTCAACCCAGACAAATTTTAACGCACCACCCCAAATTTTGCCCCCCGGCACCAGTCGCCACCGGGTTATCGCCGGCGATACCCTGTATTCCCTGGCCCGAACCACATGCAGCAGTGTCGCGGAAATTCAGCGCCTCAACGCAATCAACCAGGATTTCTACATCCGCGCCGACGACGATATTATTGTGCCGAGCGGCAGGTGCATACAATAGGGCGCACCTCTATACCCCAAATGCCACTAATCCGCCTCTTTAAAGGTTTCGTTTAAATAGGCCGCCAAGCGGATACCGGACTGGCTCAGGCGGGTTCTGACCGTAGCGCGGTGTTCAAAGACATAATTCCATTTTACATCATGCTCCGGGTCCGGGTAAATTGTCTCTCTGATCTGCGCACTTTCAGTCGCCCACACCACCGGATCGGTCTCCGTCCATTTTCTAACTAGCTCGGGTGTAATGCGCCGGGACAGCCAATTTTCCAATTCAGAATAGGACAGCTCCTCTTGACCGATTAAGCTTGCGTCCCATACTCTGTGCAGATTTGTCAATTTGCCGAAAAATGTCATCTTAAAATCATTGCCGCCGCGATCATCCCCGTTTCCTGCATGTAGGGGTTGGTGTAGATCGCCGACAATATGGATGACGAACCGTAGCGCCAACTTCTTGTCTTCCTTGTTGGATTTTTGGTCTTTCAAAACTGCGGTAAATTTTTCAAGGGCGGTGATGGCATCGCCTCGCTTGGGGGCGCCGACTTGTTCATATGTCTTGCCTTTGGGGATGGTGACATAATGGTACGCCCCCGCCTCATGTCGCCAAAATTTATCCTGACTGGCCCGCATAAAATCAGGCCAAGTCGAAGCTTCGGCCAAATCCTCTACGCCTAAAATGCGCAAGACCGCCGCTTGTGCGTCCGTATCCAAATGTTTTTGTGCAATCTGGCCAATGACCCGGTGGCCGGTTTTACCCCAAGCCCAGGCATTGGCGGGGATGAGCATTAAAGCGACGAAAATGGAGAGTATAAATTTCATAATATTTCATGTCCTATCAGTTATTGGTTGGCAAACCCAAGGTTAGCTCCAAAGTCATATCTGGGCCGTAAATTTGGCCAAGAATTACATATCCATTGTTGCGCAAGTTGATATAATGCGCAAGTCTGGAACAGTTAAAGTCTGGTGCAAAAAACACTGCTAGTCTATTGGAGAGATATTTCATGCGTAAACGGTTTGCCAAAATACTTGCAACTGTCGGCCCGGCCAGTGCGGCCCCGGATA
The DNA here is from genome assembly GCA_024278855.1 of Alphaproteobacteria bacterium. Classification (GTDB taxonomy): domain Bacteria; phylum Pseudomonadota; class Alphaproteobacteria; order Caulobacterales; family Maricaulaceae; genus Robiginitomaculum_A. Next base: position 47,150 of record JAJRSJ010000022.1, read on the forward strand.
CTTTGAAGCTTTTGCACGAGGTCGGGGTGGATGCGTTTCGGTTAAATTTCTCCCACGGCAGCCACGAAGACCATGCCCGGGCCATCAAATATATTCGCGCCATTGAAAAATCCAGCGGAAATTCCGTGGCCATTGTCGCGGATATGCAAGGGCCAAAAATCCGGGTCGGGACATTCGCGGGCGGGGAAATCACTTTGCGCTACGCAGAAACGGTCAGCTTGGAGCACGGCGACAGCTCTGATAAACCCGGCCTCATCCGCCTGCCCCATCCTGCGCTAATGAGCGCATTGTCCATTGGCGATGCCCTGAAATTTGACGACGGCAAGCTGATGGTGACAATTATCGGAAAATCAGCAACAGGCCTAAAAGCCCGTGTGGATGTGCCAGGCGTCCTCAAAAATAAAAAAGGCGTCAATGTCATAGGCGCCGTCCTGCCCATGTCGGCCATGACCGATAAAGATAAAATAGATATGGATTTCGCCTTGGCACAAAAGGTCGATTTTATCGCGCTTTCATTTGTGCAAACCGTTCAGGACGTTTTAGACGCACAAAAAATCATTAAGGGCAAAGCCGGTCTGATTGTCAAAATCGAAAAACCGTCAGCAGTTGATGACATAGAAGCTATCGTGAAATTGGCCGATGCGGTCATGGTGGCGCGGGGCGATTTGGGGGTTGAGCTACCCTTGGAGCAAGTCCCCGTAGTACAGCGCAAAATCATTGGCGTGGCCCGCGCCCTTGGCAAGCCGGTGATTGTTGCCACCCATATGTTGGAAAGTATGATCGACGCCCCGACCCCGACCCGCGCCGAAGCATCCGATGTAGCCACCGCCATTTACCAGGGCGCAGACGCAGTGATGCTGTCCGCCGAAACCGCCGTTGGTCGCCACCCGGCTACGGCTGTGGCCATTATGGACAGGATTATCAAAGCCGCCGAGGGCGACCCGAGCTATCCGGACAATAGCCGCACCCATTTGCGCCCGCAAGCCACCATCAATGATGCGATCAGCCAGTCCATTCGCGGCATTGCCGAAGTGCTGGGCGTCAAGGCGGTGTTGGGCTATACCAAATCCGGCTCCACAGTTAAGCGCATAGCCCGCGAGCGCCCGCCCTGCCCTATATTAGGCCTGACGCCCGACAAAGCCGTAGCATCAAGAATGGCCCTGACTTGGGGGGTGCGCCCGGTGGTTATGGACGACCCCAACAGTTTTGACGAAATGCTGTCTAGCACGCAAACCATCGCCAAAGAACAAGCCGATGCAACGCCCGGCGATAAAATCATCATTGCCGCCGGCATCCCGTTCGGGCGGCCCGGCACGACAGATACGCTCAAGATTGCGACCATTGACTAGGGCGTATTCAAACCCGACCAAATGTGCTAGTCTGGCAATATGCAAGCCGCCTTAAAACCAAAAAACTTTCTAATTACCCTGCTAATCGGGGCTGTGTTTGGGCTAATGTCTCCGGCTTTTGCCGCGAGCGACAAAACCGATGCAGAAATCATCCAGACCCTTATCAAAGAAAGCATTGCCAATTATAGCGGTGTTTGCCCGTGTCCTTACAGCATTAAACGGAGCGGGCGACGCTGCGGCAAATCTTCAGCGTACTCAAAACCCGGCGGCGCGGAACCCCTTTGCTATGCCGCCGATATAACCCCGCAGATGATACAGAGATATCGGAACCGGTAAATTTGTTGTAAGCATATAAAATGATAGAAAACACTTTCATATTGGCGGCGGTTTTGTTTGCCGCTTTTATTTTGATGCTACCGCGCTTGGTCAAATCGAGGGACTGGCGGGCGACCATTACGCCTTTGGCTTCGATTATCGGTAGCGGTTTTTTGGTTTTGGGGCCAATTTTAAACGCATCCTACGGCAAATATGCGCCGCTCATCATGGCCGCACTGTGCGGGGTGGCATTTTTATTTGGCGCCGCTATTCGCTTTAATATTGCGGACATTGATGCAAATCCGAAGACCAGACACGCGTTGGTGCTCAAACTTGAGACATGCGCCTCCTGGGTTTTAGCCTTTGCCTATATTATTTCCGTGGCCTATTATCTCAACCTGTTCGGTGCCTTTGGGGTGAGCCTGACCAATGTTAGCAATGCCCACCACGCCAATCTGTTGACCACGGCCATGTTTTTGTTGATTTTAATGGTTGGCTGGACGCGGGGTTACGGCGCACTTGAGCGTATGGAGCAGGTGTTTGTCGGCATAAAATTAGCTATTATTGCCGGGCTTCTGGTCGGGTTGGCTGTATTTTTCACCAAAACAGCAACCGGCGGCGAACTAGCGTTTAATGCGGCGACGCAGACGGGTTGGGCCGGTATAACCCTTGCCTTTGGTCTGATTGTCACGGTTCAAGGTTTTGAAACATCACGGTATCTTGGTGATGAATACAGTGCCAAAATCCGTATATCCTCCATGCGCCGGGCCCAATATATCTCGGCGGCAATTTACATGATTTATATCGTGTTGCTCGCCTATGTATTTCACCACAACACCATTACACTCAATGAGACGGCGATCATCGACATGATGGCCATCGTCGCGCCAATATTGCCTGTCCTACTGGTCGTCGCAGCCCTCAGCGCCCAGTTCAGCGCCGCTATTGCTGACACTAGCGGCGCGGGCGGCTTGTTTGGGGAATTGACCAAGAACAAGCTCAAACCCACACAGGCCTACGCCCTGCTGGTTGCCGTGGGTATCGCTTTGACCTGGAGCGCCAATGTGTTTGAAATCATCAGCTATGCCTCGCGGGCTTTCGCACTTTACTATGCCTTGCAATCACTCATCGCAGCATTGTCGGCACGGCGAAGCGCACAACATGCACGCGCATTTTTGTTTGCGCTTATGGCCGCCCTGGCCATAATGATTGCTATTTTCGGTGTACCCGTCGAAGAATAAATCTCTACGGGTTCGCTTGGGCAATATTCATTAGATCGGATGTTAAACTGGTCACAACACCACCTTGACCGCGCGCTAGCGCACTATTGGTCATGGCAACCACGACGATATCATCATCCACATTTATGCGGATATGGGCTAGAGCGCCTTGTTGACGCCCCGCCTTTTGCACGAGAGTTGGTGCTGACGTGCTGTTGGTATCCCAACCGGCAGCGTAGCTGGCGCGGGTATTGGAACCTGACCACATTTGATCGCGAACTGATTGTGGAAATAGCTTGTTATCAAGGAGAGCATTACCAAACTTTGCCAAATCCAAAGGCGAGGCCTGTATGCCGCCGCCGCCCCATTTCCAACTATTGTTTTGGAACTGACTATCCGTGACCGCCGTGATACCGCCGCGTACAGTGGTTGTATACAATTTAGCTAAATCACCACTGGACGCACCGCTAGTCCTAGTTTCCGCCCTTAAAGTTGACAGACCAAGCGGCCCAGAAAACCTTTGGCGTAACAATGCACTGAAGTTTTGCCCAACCCTTGCTTCAAGGGCCGCCGCCGCAATTGTGTAACCGTGGGTGCTATATCTATAATTATTCCCGGCCGTGCAAGGGCCGTAGAGTGCGCTATTTGACTGCAAGACACCGTTTTGCTTTTCGGATAATACCCTTTGGGCCGATATATATTGTGTCTGGTCTGCATTTTCGTCTCCCGGAACGCCGCTATAATGGCTGACGCATCCCGTGTTTTGCAACAATTGTAAAACCGTGTGATTATGCTGACTGGCAAGTTCTGGAAGGAATGTATCGGTGCGTTGGTTCAGATTGATTGTCCCCATATTTTGCAATTTAAAACCAAGAACACCCGTAATCGCCTTGGCTATGGATGCGGATCTGTAGATGGTACCGCTATGGGCATTGATGTTCTTTTCTCTGTCCGCAAAACCAGAGCCGCTACGAAACACGACTTTGCCCTTGGAAATCACGGTCGCAGATACGCCGGGCGCACGATTGCTACGAACACAATCTGACAACAATTTTTGCGCATCCCTGCGCCCTGCCCAATCATAACGGGCGCTGTTCTCCCGCCAGATAGCGGCAAATTCAACCCCGCCCCCGGACTTCGCCGGACACATCTCAACATCGACAATCCGCATGCCTTTGTCGTTGTTTCGCTTCCATTGGTTCTTAAAACCCTGCGCCGACATTTCGCGGTTTGCGGCCCAACCACGGCCCGGTTTATTCTTCTCCCAAACCGCTGCATAGGTAAGTTTTCCGTTTCTGCGGTAGCAATCCAAATCCGTGACACGGTAGCCGCTACGGCGGTATTGTTGGAACTTTTGGCCGTAAGCTGCAGGCGTCATATTGCGGTGTAAATACCATCCTTGTTTTGGCTTGTTTTCCAGCCAAATGACGGAGTAACGCAAGCTACCGTCGATTTCGACTGCATCTATGTCAACCGGTTTATAACTGTTTTTACGGGCGTTGAATTTCTCCGTGAATTGTGCCAACGTTAAATTTCGGTTGGATGCCCATTTTAACCCTTCTTTGTTTTGCACCATAATCAGCGAATAACGCACTTTGCCATTGATAACTTCCGTATCAATATCAATGGGACGATAACCCTTGTCTTTTAAATTTTTCCAACGTTGACCAAATTGCTGCCCCGTTAGATTGCGGTAACTTCGCCACTTGCGACCGTCGGTATTTTTTTGCCAAACACCGGAAAATTTCAAACCGCCAAGCATATCCGTTTCAATATCAACGGGAATATAATTTTGGTTTTTATAGGTTTGCCAGATGCTCGAAAAATTACTGTCTGATTGGTTATAGCGAAATTTCCAACCAACAGATGCAGGGTCTTGAAAGTCTGCCGCCTTTGCTATTTGCCCATAAAACGGAAGTGAAAGAAGATTTAAAACCAATAAAAAAGATAGTTGTTTGAACATTGTAACGCCCTGTATAGCTGTCCTCTGGACAGGCCTTGATCCCGTGCGACATCCCGTGCGACTGGCCAAATCCAATGTCGGTAAGCCCATACCGTACTACAATGTCAACAATTTGGTAGCATAAAGCCTGACTACCGGGTATAATGCGCTACTCAACAAATTTTTCTTAGTTGCACAAATTCAGGGGATAGCCATGAAATTATTAGCAAATTTATTGACCGCTTTTGTTGCTCTAAGCCATATCGGGTTTTTGGTGTTGGAAATGTTTTATTGGAAAACCGCTTTGGGGCAAAAAATATTTGATTTAACCCCGGAATTTGCGGAGCAATCGGCAGTTCTTGCCGCCAATCAGGGGCTTTATAACGGGTTCTTGGCCGCCGGATTGATATGGGGCCTGATGTCCAAACGCACTGATCTCAAGATTTTCTTTCTTTTATGTATTGTGGTCGCCGGGATTTTTGGCGGGCTTACGGCCAGCACATCCATTCTGTTTATTCAGGCGGCACCTGCGCTTATTGCTTTAGCCCTAGTGTGGTTGTCCCGGCAGAAAAATTAAACAAATTCAAAGCGGTCATCAATATGGGTATCAAATTTGCGAATATTACCGACTTGGTATATGGCTTGGGACTAGTGCTAGGCTTGGCGGCCTGCGCAGACACAGCTCCGATTGCAAACTGCACCGCTAATTTGTTCGTTCTCGGTACGGCCCAAGATGCGGGCAAGCCGCAAATCGGGCAACACGCCGACCCGGCCTGGCGCGACGGCGGCTTGATCCGCACGGCCAGTTCGCTCGCCTTGGTGAACACAGCAGACAATCAATTCTACCTGTTCGATGCGACCCCCGACATCAAATTTCAGCTTTATGCTTTGGCCCAATATAGCAAGCAGGCAGACATGGAATTAGCTGCCGTCTTCCTGACCCACGGTCATATGGGGCATTATCTTGGGCTAGCCCAGCTTGGCCGCGAAGCTATGGGAGCCAAGAATATCCCCGTTTACGCCATGCCCAAGATGCAAAGTTTTTTGGAAACCAACGGGCCGTGGGATTTGCTTGTCAAACTCGGTAACATTGATATCAAACCGCTAACCGACCAAAACCCGGTCAAGCTCGGCGGTGACATTACCGTCACCCCCTTCTTAGTGCCGCATAGGGGCGAATACACTGAAACCGTTGGGTTTCGCATTGAAGGGGCGAGGAAATCGGCCATTTATCTGCCGGATATTGATAGTTGGGAAAAATGGGACGAAATGGGGACGCAATTAGAAGATATTGTCGCCGCCAATGATTATCTGTTTCTGGATGCAACATTTTACAGCGGCGACGAATTGCCGGGACGCGATATGTCAAAAATTCCGCACCCGACCATTACCCACACCGTAAAGCGGCTTGAAGCCCTGCCCCCAATGGAGCGCGCCAAATCCATTTCACCCATCTAAACCACACAAACCCGGCCCAGGACGAAATAACCATTGTTTCCAAAACCATAGAAGAAGCCGGGTTTAAAGTCGCCAAAACTGGGCAGCAGTTTTGCCTAGATTAGTTACTCCGTATAAACACCCGGTTTGATGGAGCTTATGATGCTGTCGGCGCCGTAGACATTATCGGGCACATGATCTGTCGCATTCATCAGGATGATTTCCATACTGGCCGTGATTTTTGAGCCTTGCAAAGCGCCGGCAATATCATTGATGCCAATCCCCACGCCTACATTTGTGCGTGAGCCGCGCCCATATCCCCGCCCATAACCATAACCACCACTGCCAACCCCGATGCCGACACTGGTCGAAACCGGCGAACCGCTACGGCTACGGCTATTGGTCGCACTGCCGATCACCCGAAAATGGCTAAACCCTGCACCTTTGGTCAGCTCGGCTGCCCGCAAAAGAGCCAGGCTGCGGGCTTCATCTGCATTTCGGCCCGTGAAACTAACCTGGAAGCGGTCGCTTTCAATCTGTTGGCTTGCAAAGCCGAGCCCGGTATTTTGCGCCGGGCCGTAGGCGGTCGGCCCTGTGGCGCACGCCCCTAACAACATGATTGCAATTCCGGATAAAAATATGTTTTTCATAGCTCAGCCCCTTTTGAAGCATTTGGTTCGCGCCCTTATACACCAAATCATCCAAAAGTAAAAATCACAATGCAGTGCAATTACAGCCCTTCACCTACCTGCAAGCACATTATCCTGACGGTATTTCCATGTGAAATATATTGCATTTATTGCCGTCCGGATCGCGGAAATACCCGGCGTAAAAACTACCGTCTCCGCGTGGGCCGGCCGGGCCTTCGTCGGTTGCGCCCAACTCCAAAGCCTTGGCGTAGATTTTGTCAACCATTGCCGGACTTTCCACCATAAAGGCAGTCATGGCACCATTGCCGACACTTGCTTGCTCGCCGTCATGGGGTTTGCATATACAAAATGCGGTTTCGGTCGGGGATCCGGCCCAGGCAATAAATTTATCGTCCTGCATCATGCGCGACGCACCCATTTCGCCCATGAGCGCATCATAAAACGCCGCTGATTTCTCGAAATTATTGGTTCCCACCATTTGATAGCCAATCATAATATTCTCCACTTTTAATTGATTGCGGAAAGAGTATAGCTTGATTTTACCCAACAACCCAATTTATAATTGACTATCCACCATTCGGATTTGCTTATCAAAAGTTTAGCTTATGACCAATACATATAGCATTATTGACCTGCTTAAGCCGCTCGCTTTAACGGTGATTATTGACAACAAAATCCGTGACCCGGAATTGTCGTCCTTTATCGTCCAAGCGGAAGGTATTTTGGATTTACTCGGCCATAGCGATGCCTTGACCGCAAAGGATATATTGGCCTGGTTTCATGAACACGAAACGGCACTCGTGGCGCGCATTAAAGACGCCCGCAAAAACACCTATGTCCTCACGGCTCTAACCCGCTTTAAAGATGATGATATGGCCATTGAAGCCATGTACGATTCTATGTTGGCCATTTCCATTTCCGACAAGGAATATCATGTGGACGAGTCTGATCTGATAAAATCCGCCGCCAGCCTGTGGGGCTATGAACGCCCACCTTTTAAAACCGTTGGCCGTAGATAAACCGCCGTGATTGACTGGGCAGTATTTGGTTCGCTGATCGGACTTGTGTTTGTGGCTAGCATGACACCTGGGCCAAATAATTTTATGTTGATGTCTTCTGGTGCATTATTTGGCTTTAAGCGCTCAATGCCACATATTTTGGGTGTTACATTCGGGTTTCCGGCTTTGCTGATTGCCACCATTTACGGGTTGGGGGCATTACTGGAGCGTTTGCCTTGGTTGGTCACTATCGTAACAACAATCGGGGCGGGTTGGCTAGCGTGGATGGCGGTTAAATTTCTTCTTGCGGCCCGCCATATAGCTTTAGCGAAACATGGCGGAGACGTAAACACCAGACCCGCCAACCGCGCCCGCCCATTTCGTTTTTACGAAGCCGCCTTATTTCAGTGGGCCAATCCTAAAGCCGTTTTCATGGCCCTGACCACATCAGGGGCTTTTGTATCCCTGTCTCCCAACATTCATATGCGCGCCGTGCTCATTACCTCAGCCTTTATAGCTTTCGCGTTCTTGGCCACAACAGTGTGGACATTGGCAGGCAGCACATTAAGCCGGGCCATGTCCCAAGGACGCTCTGCGGTGGTGTTGAATATTATCATGGGTGTGCTACTTTTGGGCACTGCCGTCATTATTCTCATGAGCAGCGTATAAAATGGAGCAGCGTATAGAGCGCTTAGTGCGTTTAAATTATTCGTACATTAACTCCCGTGCGGTAATAATTTTCTCATATTATTGCGCAGGGGAAACAAATGACGCCCATATTTAAATTGGTAAAAGCACTCAATAAAATCGGCGGGTTTAACCTGCTTGTGCCTCCTAAAACACGGCTGATATTGGCGTTGGTGGTCATACTCGCGCCTGGCCTGTTGCTTCTAGCCGTATTGGCACAGCCCTGGGTTGAACCGAAATGGATGTTTTTGGATATGTTGACGGCGGCAGAGTTTTCTGATGATTGTTGCCATGTTTATTACGGCTTTATGTCCAATCTGGGCATATTTCTCTGGGTGGCAACGGCGGCGATTAGCCTGTTCGCGGCCATGATATTTTACAACTGGAAAAGCGATAAAGCCCTGTTCAGATTTGCGCTCACGTCCGGGCTGTTTTCGGGTTGGCTCGCTTTGGACGACGGGTTTTTATTGCACGAAACCGTCCTACCCAAGCTAGGCATTGGGCAAAACCTTGTGCTGGCGATTTATGTTCTCTTGGCGCTTAGTTATATTCTGTCGTCTTGGCGGGTGATCTTGTCGTCTGAATATTGGATATTGGCTTTGGCCGTATTTGGTGTGAGCCTCAGCCTTGGCGTTGATGTGATCCTGCACAGCATAGACCAGACCGTGATCATTATAGAAGACAGTGCCAAGTTTTTCGGCTTGTTTCTCTGGTTCGCATTTCACGCCACGACGTTGGTTGTCGCGATGCAAAACCACGGGCCTGTAAAACAAGGGGCTGCAAAACAAAGGTCTGCAAAATGAAACTGGCGCGGCATTTATTAGGCTATGCGCCGGTAAAACTTGTCGCCGCCCTGTGTGCCTTTGGCGGCATATATGTCTTCACCCGCCTGCTGAGCGCCGAAGAATATGGCCGTTATGCCTTGATGTTTTCGGTCATGGCACTGATGCACACATTTAGTTTGACATGGGTCTAGGCTGCCGCCTACCGGTTTACCGCCAAAGCGCAAAAAGCGGGGCATTTACCGGACCATTTCCGCACATCTCTCATCTTGCTGTTGCGGGCTTTGGGCCTTGGTTTGTTTCTGGTTGTTCTTCTGCTCATCATAACATGGGACATGCCAAATTACCGCGCTTTCGTGCCGTATATTGCACTTTTACTGCCCTTTAACACCATGATTAAAATTGCAATGGAAGCCCATAAGGCAAGCCAGCGGGTTAAACATTATGCACTGGTCTCCATGTCAAAAATGCTGTTGGGTTTTATGGTCGGGGCCTTGCTGGCCTGGCAAGCCGGCTTGGGGGCTGTGGCACCATTTGCGGGCCTGTTATTTGCCTCGGCCTTTCTGGTTATTATTGAAGGGCGGTGGCTGCTCAAACAAGCGGCCGGCGGACAGTCTGACAAGAAGACACGCCGCGCCTGGTTATCATACGGCATCCCTACGGCCATTGCGTTGATGTTGGATATGCTGCTGTCCTCCGGGGACAGGTTTTTCATTGCTTATTTTATCGACGAGGCGGCGGTCGGCGGCTATGCGGCCGGCTATGGGGTCGCCGATAAAACCGTGCTTGTCTTGTGTGCCTGGGTGGCTATGGCCGGCTCGCCCTTGATGATGGCGGCCTATGAAAAAGGCGGGCGGGCTGCGGCTCAAGCGCAATCTAGGAATTTCGTCACTATGTTGTTACTGGTCGGGCTTCCCGCTGCTACGGGGTTGGCTCTGGTCGCAGATCCATTAGCGGAGGCTATGATCGGCGAAAATGTGCGCGCACAAGCCAAGAAGATCATTCCGTGGATTGCCTTTGCCGGCCTGTTCAACGGCCTGCTGATCCATTATTTCTCCGAGAGCTTTAATCTCGCTCACAAAACCCGCACCAGAGCCCTGTTAATGCTCGTGCCTTTGGTGATGAATATCGTCCTCAACATCATCCTCATCCCCATATACGGGGTGATGGGCGCAGTCATATCCACATTGGCGTGCTATATTACGGCAGTGGTCTTGCTCGGCATGGTCGGGCGACAATATGTCCGTCTCGGTATCCCTGTAAAAAATACAGTACTGATCATAATCGCCTGCGCCGCCATGTGGCCGGTGATTGCGCTCGTGCCTGCTTATGGTAGTTGGACGGAATTGCTTGTCAAAGCGGCAGCAGGCGGCAGTGTTTACGCTAGCATGATCTATATGCTCAATGTGGCAAATACACGTCAATTTGCGCGGAAAATCATAGCGAAGTTTATAATGACTAAATTAGTTTAATCATTATAATATTTTCGAAAATAGCTTTGTATTTCTAGCTCAAATAGATGTGAGGTTTTTAGGGTCTGCCCCTTTTTTACTTGGCCGGATTACTTGGCCGGATTACTTAACCGGGGCAATGCCGGGCATAGTACCGCGTTTTGCTTGGCGGCGTTTTTCTCGGATAGGCGCAATAATTTTATTACCGTAAACCCCCAGTGTCGGCAAGGGGTCTAAGGGATCGAATATAGCGTGATGGCAACGCGCCGCGTCCCAAAAGGCACGGGCCAGACGGGTCGTAAATTCCCAAGCGCTGATTTTCCGGTTTTTCAGCAAGCTGCCCAACATGGTCAGTTCGCCCTTCGTCCAAGTATATTCCACCCCGATTTTCAAATTCCACGGGTCGCTAAGAGCCGCAACCGGTTCGCCGTGGGCGATATTAAGCCCCCAAACACTGTGGGTTAGTCCGGCGCATTCAGAAATGCGGGCCAGGCTGACGCGGGGGTTTAGCTCCATAAATGTCACTTCGCCTGTACCCGGTTCGACAATATATTGCAAACAGCCCGTATATGAATAGTTCATTTCTTTTACAAAGGCTTCCACCGAAGCTTTGATGATAGGGTTAGGTTTCACCGTAATGCCGTAGGTGGTATACCCGGTTCCGTCGTTTTCATGGGTACGGGCCGCGCAGATTTCCACCGCGCCCAGAATCTTGCCCGCTTGGGCCGAATAAATCACACTATGGCGCGGCCCGGACAGATATTTTTGTAATACCAGTTCCGGATGTTCTGTCGGCCAATGAGGGAACCTAGCTTCAAATGCGGCCTTGTCTTTTAAGATCAGCGCTTTGCGGCCAAATATATAGGCGTCCACAATGGATGGTTTGATGATAAATGGATAACCGATTTCGGCTATTGCATCTTGAATATCCGCCATGTTGGTGATTTTTTTGTAAGCTGCCAAAGGGCCGTTAATGCGGCTACACAGATCAAACATATTGGTTTTATCTGTTGCCGCCGCAATGATTTCGCGGCTCGGGAGTATCAATTTCGCCTGGGTTTCCAGAAAGTCCCGGTGGCGGGTCACAAAACGGATACCGGCTTCATTGACCGGTTGGATACTGTCAATTTCAGGATGGGCCAACAGCCAGTCGCGAATAGGTGCAAATGGTTCGTCCGTACCCGGTTCCAAAGGCGCGTGCCAGAAAGATTTGTCTACATAACGCGACCATTCCAGATAATTGCTATAAATTGAAACCCCGGCGTGCACCTTATGCCCCGCCCGTGACAGGGCGCGGGCGACAGGAAATGCCATGCGCGCATCCCCAATCAACAATATAGTATGGCGGGTCATGAGGCTTTGGACAAGAAAGGAAAGGCGGCTTTGGAAAACCCTAAAACCCGCTGCTTGGTGGAGGTTTCTGTCGATAATATTTGCTCGGTACGTCTGCGGACACGTCCCAGATTTTTTGAAATATTTTCCGGGGTTTTATCTTCCATAAATGCCCAGGTCTCGCCCAACATGCTGACCAGATTGGTGGTTTTATCTTGGGCATGTATTGGCCCGTGGGCGATGGTGCTTGTCATATTGGTGAAGTATTTTTTATAATGCCCGTGGCCCGAACCCGCATCATAATATGCCAGCCCGTGCTTGGGTATGGCTTGCAAAATTTTATGGGTCAGCAACATGCCCGGCGAATATTTACCGAACTTTGGGTCAAATGCCACAAGCCAACCATGTAAGAGCGTGCCGCTTCGTAGATTAAATTCTGCCGCAATCAGTTTTCCGTCAACCCGCAAGGTTGAAAGCACCGTGTTTAGACCCGGACAAGCACCGCCGCGCAATTGCTCAAGCATTTGTTTGACCCAGATCGGTCGCAGGACATCATGGTATTTGCTGTGTGCGTATTGCTCTCTTTTCATGGTGATTAAACGCCTGAACATTTCGGGGCATTTATCGTCAAATGTAAATACGACCTCGCTGTGTTCTTTTTCAAGCTTGCGGTCAAGACGGCCAACTTTTTTGAAAAATTTCTTGTGGGCTTGGGTTTGGTGCGCGGAAAAATCCGCCCAACCCTGGCTTAAATCAGAAATATTTGCAGTTACGGTTTCCACCGGATCTACCGTTATTTGGTCACATAAGACTAGCCCGGTTGTTCTAAATCCGGAAATATTATGGTCGTGTAAATACCGGGAAATATCAATATTTGCGCCAACGCGCACGACAGGACCATTGCGATCGCTAAACGTACCGCCGATGCCCCGCGCCCAGCCCCCCATGCCAATATGCATGGGCCAATAGGCCAACAGCCCGTCTTGGTCTTGCTCTACACAAATAGACACGTCATTTCGAAGCTTGCCAACTAAGTGCGCAAAATCAGGGTCAAAAAACGGGCTTGCATAAGCCATTTGACCGCTGCGAAGCGCCCGAAACGCTACCCACATTTCGTCCGGTATATCAGATGCATTATAAACCTTAGGCGCAGACGTCATTTATTACCCCACTCTATCCTAGCCACAGTAGAGAAAATCATTTAAAAATTAGCTAAGAAACTGCACTTGTTTATGGTTTTCTAGCTTATAGCTTTCTGGCTAAACCGTGGTGAGAAACAGAACTATCTGCACACATCTCCCAATCTATTGACACAAGTGACAATATTTAAAACAAACAAAGTTATTTTACGTTGATAAGCAGGCGCGAAAAGCATAGTTTACGGCGGCAATCTGCACTTTAACAAGGCTTAGCTTATGCTCGACAGTCCGCGAGATAGTCTAACGGCACATTATCTTAAGCAACGGGCGGCATTGTTGCGGTTCTTGGTGGCACGCATGCGCAATAGAGACATTGCTGAAGATGTCATGCAAGACTTATATATCAAGCTGACCAAAGCAAACCTGCCTGAACAAATAGACAACCCGTCGGGGTTTTTGTTTCGCATGGCCGCCAATCTGGCGCTTGATCACATTCGTAAAAATGAACGGGTACGTTTACGGGATCGGGCCTGGAGTGATTTGAACCGCGAAAAGCTGGGCAATGAATATTTGGCCGATGCACCCCACGCTGATGATGCCCTGATTGCCAAACAGCGGCTCGCCGCCCTAAAGGCCCGGCTTCAATCCTTGTCGCCAAAGTCCCGTGAAGCCTTTGAGCGGCATAAATTCCGTGGCCAGTCCTATAAACAAGTTGCTCAAGATATGAACATCTCCGTCGGCACAGTCGGCAAGCATTTGGGCAAGGCCATCAAGCATATCATGGAAGCAAACCTAGAGAATACGCATGATATTTAAACCAATATATGGGGGTGCGCCCGGTTTGGCGACGTCTATACAGATGAGAGCAATTGTGTGCTTCACGGAGGGGCACAAACAATTAAGCAGGCTGGATAAATGAACGATAATGCCGCAACTGGCGAAAAAATTAATCAACAGGCCCGCGCCTGGTATGTTCGCTTGGGCAGTGAACAGGCCGGCGCAGATGATTGGCACGACTTTACTGTCTGGCTAGAAGCCGACCCCAAGCACATAGATGCCTATGACCGCGTAGAGCTTGCCCTTTTAGACATTTCCCCTCAAGAAACCAAGAGCGGCGTGCTAAACAACCCGGTCGGAAAGCCCGAAGAAAACCCTTCAGATAAAATTATTGTCTTACAAGAAAAACGCCGCTTGTTAAAACCAATCCCGCGTTCATATCTGGCGGGCATAGCTGCGACTTTTATCGCGGCTCTGGCCCTGCTCTTTTCTGCGAATATTTTCCAATCTCCCGCAAACATTCAACATTACGCGACCAATATTGGCGAATATGAGAACATTGTTTTATCCGATGGTACGCGGATCAATCTCAACACCAATACAAAGCTGAGTGTGCAAATGGGCAAGAAAATCCGGGCCGTGACCCTGTATAGCGGCGAAGCATATTTCGATATTGCCCAAGACACAAAGCGCGGTTTTATCGTCAATGTCAAAGACACAATAATCACGGATATAGGCACGGCTTTCTCCGTCAACTTTTATGAGAGCACTTTGTCTGTCTCAGTTGCCCACGGCATTGTCGACATGCAGTCTCCAGTGCAAAAAGTCCGCTTAACCAAAGGGCAAAAAGCGGTTCGTTTAAGCGGGGCCAAAACAATGACAATTGCGTCTGTGGAAATTGACAATATATCCACATGGCGCGACGGGGTGTTGGTGTTTGAAAACGCACCTTTGTCCAGCATTGTCCCCGAGCTGAACCGCTATTTCAAAACATCAATTGTCCTCATGGACGAACAGACTGCGGCCTTGACCTTTTCAGGCGTTTTGAACATAAGTGATCAAGATAAAATGATCAATTCCATTGAGGCACTTTTGCCAGTACGGGTAATGGATGACGGCAGACAAATATTACTTTCTGGCAAGCAGTAAACGTCTATGGCGAGGCTTAGTGTGGAAAAATCCAAATCTGGACACCAGTGGAAAATGGCATTTACCCCAAAAGCTATTGTTTTGGCAGGTATTGCTTTGGCCTGCTCTATGCCCGCCCATGCTTCGCAAGCTATACCCATAAACCTGCCGGCCCAATCCCTTGACCGCGACATTCGGGATTTAGCCAGGCAAGCAGGCATCACCATTAGTTATTCGCGCCGCGCCTTGAAAAAATATGACGGCGAGGCAATTTTGGGTTCCTATACACCGCGCGAAACCTTGGACATATTGCTCAAAGATACAAATTATGATTTCAAATTTGTCAATGAGACCACGGTCCGCATTTTTAAACGAATACCCAACGCGCAAAGCCCCAAACCTTATGGTGACAGCTCTCCAACCCGGCCCAACACTGATAAGCTAGCGCCAAAAAACCCCGGGCTCAACCAACCCACTGCCAAGACCAAAGACGAAATTATTGTCACCGCCAACAAGCGCAAACGTTTCGATATCCTGCAATCCGCCCCCTATAGCGCAAGTGTTATTACAGCAAAGCAGCTCAAAACCTTGGGCGTAGCTGACACCCCGTCCCTGTCCCTGCACATAGCGGGTGTGGAAATGACCAATCTTGGTTTAAACCGCAATAAAATGTCAATTCGCGGCATATCGGACGGTGCTTTCAATGGGCGGGTTCAATCTACGGTCGGCGTGTATTTTAATGATAGCCCCATCAATTATAATTCGCCTTATCCGGAAATACCCCTGCTTGATATTGAGAGCATTGAGATTCTGCGCGGCCCCCAAGGCTCCCTCTACGGGACGGGCTCCATTGGTGGTATTTTCAAAATAACGCCCAATCCGGTTGATCTGCGAAAGACCGAAGCCTGGTTGCAGGCCGGCCTGTCTGCAACACACGACGGTGGGCGTAATACTGAGCTTATGGCCATGGTCAATGTACCAATTCTCAAAGACAGTCTCGGCCTACGCGCCGTGGGGTATAAGATCAATAGCAGTGGGTATATTGACGATATTCGCTTGAACGTAGACAACATTAATGCCGCCAGAAACATGGGCGGGCGCTTGAGTGCAAATTGGCAAATCACGCCTGACTGGAGCGTTGTGGCCGGGGGTACCTATCAAGATGTACAAGCTGACGATACCCAATATGCGTTGGCAAATCTCCCGCGTCTGCAAAGAGAGAACTATGTCGCCGAGCCCCATTCCGATAATTTGCTACATACGCATTTTAATGTTGTCGGGGATTTTCAATGGGGGACATTAAAATCAACTTCATCTCGCATCAAACGCGATATCACCCATCAATTTGATGCCTCCCTTTCACTGCCGCAAAACCTGAACCGCCCCGTTGAGCCTGCTAGTTTTACTGAAAGTAGAAACATCGATTTTCTATCTCACGAAACCACGCTTAATATTGATTTAAATGACTGGATAGATATTTTGGCGGGCGTATTTGTTACCCATGCCAATAGTAATTACCAGTCCGAATACAAAATAATTGGCGCGGCTAGCAACCAAAATTCCGAAGTTTTTTATAGTGAGGTTAGAAATGATATTTCAACCCAATTTGGCGGCTTTGGCGAGATGGACTTCAAACTATCTGATAAATTGAATTTCAGTGCGGGCATGAGATGGTTTGACGAATCGTTGACAACCGAAACTTTGATCGACGATTTTGATGATCCTGAAAAAGAAATTGAGGGCAATATATCCGATAGTGATTTTTTACCGCGCCTCAATCTTGGTTATCAATTTACACCCGATGCATTTTTATACGCCCTCTTGAGTGTGGGCTACCGTGTCGGCGGGCTGAATACGGGTAATGCCGTTAATTCTTTCGCCGTCGTCAAACCCAGGCGAAAATTGAGCTTTGCTAACTTACCCTTGGCCACTGACGGAAGCGGCGACGATGATGATGATATTTCATTTTTCGAATCTGATATTGTCATCATGTATGAATTTGGCGGAAAAACCGAATGGCTGGACGACAAACTGACCGTAAATGCCAGTATATTTTATGTGAATTGGAAAAACATTCAATCGGAACAAATATTGATGGACGGATTTTCCAGTGTGTTGAATGCAGGCGATGCGGCCAATCTGGGCTATGAATTTGAAATTGCCTACCGCGCAGCACACAATTTCGACATGCAGGCAAATATGACGATCAACAACCCGGATGTGACTAATTTCAACCCGGTTTTGGGGCCGAATATCGACGAAAAACACCTACCGCGCATTCCTGATCTGTCCGCGAATGTTGTATTGAGCTACCGTCGCCCAATCGGGAATACGGGTTTACGCTCAACCTGGTCAGTTGATTATGCCTTTACCGGAGCCTCACAACTTAGTTTTACCACAACAGATGATTTTGCTATGGGCAATAACCATTCGCTCAATGCCCGTGTTAATCTGGCCAACGATACTTGGCAAGTCGAAGGCTATATCAATAATATTCTGGACGACAAAAGCAATACATTTGCTTTTGGCAATCCTTTCACATTTCGCCAACAAGAACATTTAACACCGCAACGTCCGCGCACTGTTGGCATGCGTCTCAGGAAGCAATTCTGAGCCAATGTAAGCGCCAATTCAAAAACCAGTACATTGTTATAAAAAATACAGTGTTATATGGCAGTCCCCCATATTTGGTGTCGTCTATTCAATAACGACACATTACTTATTGAATAACCAAGCGGGAGCAAAACCCATGAAGTTTTTATGTACGGCAGCCCTCCTCGTGATCGGGCTTGGTTTGCCTGATCTGGCCAGCGCACAAAATGCGTCTTATAACGCGCTGGACAACCGCAACACAATCAGCACGACTGCCGGATTTCATATTGTCATCCCCTTTGGCGGGCAACACACCCAGGTACAAGACCGGGCCAGATTTGGTTTCATGCTGGATTTAACACATGTAAATAACCGCCAAGGCTTTGCGACAACTAGGCAAGTCAATACAAATTTACTGGATTTTGGCTGGGGTTTTGACGGGCGACCAACAATGCTATTTTGCGGCACTGATGTTTATACGCCGCTTTTCACGCCTTTATCAACCAATGAAGAGCATCAAAAGAACAGTCAGGATCTCGCTGGTACCGGCATAACAAAAAACGTAATACTGATGATTGCAGGCGGCGCGTTAGCGGCAGGTGCCGCAATGGCCCTGGCAAGCAATGATGATAAAGACGACGACTCAACCCACGACAATGATAACGATCACTAACACCAGCTCAACATACAACAGCCCAATTTGGGGGGCATAACATTATGGAGATTATAATGAAAACAATTACAATTACGGCACTTCTCGGTGCCAGTATTACACTTGCAGCCTGCGGCGGCACTAGCGCTACGCCTGAGCCCGTTGGTGCGCCACCGCCGCCGCCGCCGGTTGGACAAAATCCGACGCCAACAACGGCTGTAGGGCCAATTTCTAGCTTTGGCAGTGTCATCGTTAACGGGGTGCGTTACAACACAGACAATGCAGATTTCGTTATCAACGGCAAAAGCGGGACGCAAGCCGATTTGGCGGTTGGCTCTTATGTCACAGTTGAAGCCAGTGTGGATTCTAGTGGCAACGCCACAGCGCAATCGGTTAAATATAATGACGAGGTTCAAGGGCCGATCAGTTCTATTGATACCGTCAACAACCGTATGGTGGTTTTGGGCCAAACTGTTATTATTGACGCCAACACCTCATTTGACAACCAAATCACCCCAAAATCACTTCTGGGTCTTGCCGTTGGTGATGTTGTCGAAATTAGCGGCACAAGTGATGCTGATGGCAACATCATTGCCAGCCGCGTTGAACGCGAACCTGCGGGTTCCGAATATGAAATACGCGGTGTCGTCTCCGATTTGGACACCAATGCCCAAACCTTCAAAATCAATCAACTGACCATAGATTACTCTCAGGCCGTGCTTGAAGATTTTGGCACAAATACATTGGTGAACGGACTTCTGGTTGACGCCGAAGGCACTAGCTTAAACAATGCGGACGCGCTTATCGCGACTAAAGTTGAGTATGAAGGTGCGGATGGCCGCGATGATGATAGTGTCGGCAATGAAAATGATGAAGCTGAAATAAACGGCATTGTCACGGAATTTAGCTCGAGCAGCAATTTCAAACTGGCCGGGGTTACGATCATCACCAATGCCAGTACCCGGTATGAATACGGCACTGCGGCAGATATTGCGCTGAATGTCAGATTGGAAGCCGAGGGACGCTATAACGCGGACCAAGCACTTGTTGCCGAAGAAATCGAGTTTAAAAACCGTAGCTCAAGCAGTAGCAGCTCCAGCAATAATACCGATATAAAGGTCGAAACAACTCTTGATGCAGTCAGTACCGCAAGCAATACGGTAACTATTTTCGGTGTGGATTTCGAGGTTGATGCCTCCACACGCTATGAAGATGACAGCCGCGCAAACCTACGCACATTTGGTTTATCTAATTTGGCGGCTGGTGATTATCTTGAAGTCAAAGGATATGACCGGGGCGGCAGCATACTCTACGCATCCAAAATTGAACGTGACGATCCAGAAGCTGGCAATGAAAGCGAAGTTGAAGCACCTGTCGAAAGCTTTACAGCCGACAGCTTGATCGTATTAGGTATTACCGTGTCAACCAATGCAAGCACACGCTATGAAGATGCCAATGATAACAATCTCTCCCGGTCAGCATTTTTCAACCTGCTGCGGGTTGGGGATGTGGTCGAAGCTGAAGGCACCAAGACTGGCGCAAACACAATGGATGCACGCGAATTATCCATTGAAAGCCCAGATGACGACTAAATAAAACATAGTCAAATAAAGGACATAATTTAGGCGCACTGGGCACAGAATGTGAACCGTCTCCCGGCGTCTAAATTATGTCAAATATGTTTGTGGGCAAAGTTCTTTGTCTTTGAAGACACAGGCCTCCGACAGGGTTGCATCACAAAACGCACAAAGAGCTTTTGGGTCGGGTTTGGTGATTTTATCGTTTTGGATGCGAAAGCCTTTATTTTTAAAGCGCTTCAAAGTACGCGAAAACGTCTCGGGCGTCATATCCAGATAAGACGCTATTGTTGATTTATCATACGGCAGGGTGACCGCATTTCCTTTACCGCCACTTTGTTCCATACCCAGTTTTAGCAAGAACCAACCAACCCGCTCGGTGGCAGTTTTAAGCCGCGAATGTTCAATTTGTTGGATCAGCCCTTGGGAACGCATTGACAAACCACCAATCATATTCAGAGCAAGGCTTCGATTGTCAGCAAGGCTTTGCCGGATAACTGGGGCAGGTAAAGATAGTATTTTAGCATCTTGAACTACTTGGGCACTGACCAATGAGGGTGTATCTAAAAATACCGCCGCTTCCATGAGGCTGTCCCCAGCTGACAACATTTGCAAAACTGCTTCATCGCCCGCTTCTGTGCTTTTATAGAGTTTAACCCACCCCCCCAATATAAGGTAATAGCGCGACAGTATTTCACCCTGCATGAACAAGAGCTTGCCTTTTTCATATTTAAGAATTGCTGCATGGCCCAACAATTGGGTAAGGTCTTTCTCATTCAATTTGGAAAAAATCGGCAATGTCTTAATAACTGCTATATGCTGTTCAAGTTTGATTGGTACTTCAGTACGGGTTTTAGTTGGTTTGGGCCGATTTGCTTTGGGGGGCAAGCTGTTAACAAGGTCGGTTTCCGCACAACGCATCCTGTCGATTTTTCCGGTTAGAAGTTCGAACCAGGTTATGGGAGACAAAGCTTCCAAATATTTCGCCTTTTCGCCGTCTTTAAGCTGGGTATGGATTGATTCCAGTACTTCCATCACATATCCGCCAAGGCTATCTTTGACTTCACGCTTTTGGCGCTTTGTTGCCAGTGACATAAATGCGCGCTTATAGGCAGATTGTTCTTCTATGAGCGAGAGCATACGTTCTGTAAATTCGCGGTTTTTAAACACCTTGGAACAAAATCCATGCGCCCCCCAGGCCCGTTCGCGGCCTACCCGTTCTTTCCACTGTAAAAAATTGGAATAGGCGGTGACTTTCGCCGGGCTGACATTTTCTATAAAAAGAGCGGTTTCAATATTAAGTTCAATTGTCGGGTAGATGAATGTATAGGTGTAGGCATTAACGGCTTGAGCAAATTCGGCTGTTCCCGCTTGAATACTTTCGCGCAGCGCCATAAGATTGTGTTTATTTTTATTAACCGCATCAAGTTTCTTACTCCAACGCTTCGCCTCTGATTCTGGTACCGCGCCCAAGATATGTTCAAGTGCGGCAATGCTGTCATTTGTTGAGCAATAGTGCGCACGCAATTCGTCAGGAAAGATCTCACCATCACTATCAGCAAATAATGCCGTAAGCCCGCGTTCAATTTGTAGTTGGTGTGTCAGACCGCCTAATGCACGAAGTAACAATATGGTTGCCGATTCTTGCGGTACATCAATTTTCATGAATTATGTTTACTGGCAAAATTGACGCGAGGCTATAGTTTTTCAAAAAAAAGTAAATTTGGCTTAATTTGATATAGGTCAAACTTATTTCCGTTCAGCTTCGCCATAAAGTGCGTGGCTCGTTGGGAGTCGATATTAAACCGGAGGGTGTTGACATGGAACTTCAAAACAAAGCCACAAGACTTTGGGGTGATTTTTTACGCGTAGATAAGGTGCAAATTAGAACATTCCACGTGACGTGGTTAACATTCTTTTTGTGTTTCTTTGCCTGGTTTGGCATTGCGCCTTTAATGGTGGTTGTGCGCGAAGAGCTTAGCCTGACCAAAGATCAAATCGGCTGGACAATTATTGGCGCGGTCTCCGCCACGGTTTTTGCCCGAATACTGATCGGCTATTTTTGTGACCGTTACGGGCCGCGATTAACCTATACTTGGTTGCTAATTTTCGCCGCTTTCCCGGTTATGGGTATCGGGTTTGCCCACGATTTCACCACTTTTTTGATTTTTAGAATCCTCATCGGTGTCATTGGTGCTTCATTTGTCATCACCCAATACCATACAATCAATATGTTCGCACCAAATGTGGTCGGCCAAGCCCAGGCGACCAGTGCTGGTTGGGGTAATTTAGGCGGTGGTGTCACACAATTCATTATGCCCATGATTTTCTCGGTCTTTGTTGTCGGCTTTGGTGTCAATGAAGCCTTTGGCTGGCGCGCCTCTATGGTGGTGGCCGGCATGGCGATTTTTGTCATGGGCTTTGTGTATTACTTCTTCACACAAGACGCACCGGACGGTAGTTACAAGGAACTCCGCGCCCAAGGAAAAATGCCGCCTGCCGGTCAGGCGAAAGGTAATTTCGCTGACGCACTCAAAGATTACCGGGTTTGGTTGCTGTTCTTTATATATGCAGCATGTTTTGGTATTGAGCTGACGATTTTGGGTACGCTGGCCATGTATATGTTTGATTATTTTGGCCTAAGCTTGGTGACAGCGGGTCTGGTAGCGGCAAGTTTTGGTTTGATGAACTTGTTTGCCAGAACCCTAGGCGGTATTTTTGGCGATAACTGCGCCTCGCTGTGGGGGCTGAAAGGCCGCGCCACATGGCTGTTTATTGTCTTGTTCATCGAAGGTCTAGCCTTAATGTTGTTCTCACAAATGAATGTGTTATTTCTTGCCATTCCGACCCTGTTACTATTTTCATTGTTTGTGCAGATGTCCGAAGGGGCAACTTTCTCGGTCGTGCCATTTATTTCCAAAAAATCTTTGGGCGCGGTCGCCGGTGTTGTTGGCGCGGGCGGTAATGTCGGCGCGGTTACATTCGGGTTTTTGTTCAAAGGTGATATCAGTTGGGACACCGCCTATCTTATTCTGGGCGCATTTGTCATGATTGCATCATTTTCAGCCCTGTTCATTCGTTTCACTAAACAAGACGAAATTGAAGCTGAAGAGCGCTTTGACAAGGGTTATACACAGCACAGAAAAGAAGCCGCCCGCAAGCATCTTGAGGTTTTGGGGATGAGCGACGAGGATATTGACGATGTTAAAATCTTTGGCAGCCGCCAAGCCTATGCATATAAACGCCTCGAAACATTGGGGGTCGATATGACAAATTTGAAATTGAAAAACGACTAGATTTTTCTGAACCATGCGGAAAACGGGGGTTTTGCCCCCGTTTTTTTATGCCGGCTCCAAATATGACGGGTTTTGTGTATAGTCAAATATGGATTGCCCAACCTTAGGTATATAAAGGCGGCGACTTATTAGGCCAGAGCATACGCCTATCATCTTAAATGACTAAGTGGGAAAATGAAGCAAGACAGCCCCCTAACTTATATCTTCTGATTTCTTGGAGATATAGGGCAGTATGTGAGCAAACCCCATGAGCAGATACATCAACCACATACTGGTCAGCAGGCTTGGTTGCGCGGGAGCCATTTCCATCGTGTGGCCCATATTGCTGTGCAGTGCATGTCCGCCACCATTTCGCTCCGCCATAAAATTGATATAGGCAAGGATAAAAAACATCGGCGTGACACCGTACCTTATTATAGATCTAATAATGCCCATGATTGCGCCTCCGTATTCTAAATAACCAACGTAGAATATTTGCCAGAACATAGCGGGCTATAAATGACAATGCGCCAAAGTGCCGCACACAAACCTAGCCTAGGAGGCTATGGAAACTATAGGCATTTCTATCCATAAAAATAATAAAATATGATTTCGAAAAATGAGAGGTATTGACATAGGTCAAACACGCGCTCTTCAAGAACCGGCATAAAGGTGACGGCTTAATAGGCCGAAGCAGACGCCTATCAATTTGAAAAGGGAGAGCTAGCAATGGCAAAAGACTTATATGACTGGGACCCGGAAAACGAGGCCCAATGGAACGCGACCGGCAAGAAAATTGCCACGCGAAATTTATGGATTTCAATTCCGGCGCTGCTGTGCGGTTTTGCGGTCTGGCTATATTGGGGCATTATCACGGTGCAGATGATCAATCTGGGTTACCCGTTTGAGAAATCCCAATTATTCACTTTGGCGGCGATTGCCGGGCTGACCGGCGCAACATTGCGCATCCCCTCAACCTTTTTCATTCGCCTCGCAGGCGGGAAAAATACGATTTTCTTGACCACTGCTTTATTGATCATTCCGGCACTTGGTACCGGGTTTTTACTACAAAACCCTGATACGCCTATCTGGCAGTTCCAGCTAATGGCACTCTTGTCCGGTATTGGCGGCGGTAATTTCTCGGCCTCCATGTCCAATATCAGTTTCTTTTACCCCAAAAAAGTTCAGGGGTATTCGCTGGGCATGAATGCGGGGCTAGGTAATTTTGGTGTCACCACCATGCAAATTGTTATCCCGCTTGTGATGACTGTTGGCATGTTCGGCGGCACGGCTTTGACCTTGAAAGCCACATCCGGCACATTGATCGGTAAAATTGCAGCAGGCACAGATACTTACCTGCACAATGCCGGGTTTATCTGGGCAGCGGTTCTTATCCCCATCGTCATCGCGATCTGGATTGGTATGAATAATATCAAGGCTGACCATGTTTCGCCCAATATCAAATCGCCCTTTGGTGCCTTTGCCAAAATCCTGGGCATGTTGCTCATCGGCTTTATCACCGCAACATTTGGCCTGTGGTTGATGTTGCCTGCGGACGTGGGCGGTTCGGGTATCATGCTGTCCAAATGGCTTGTCCTGCCTATCGTTGTTATCTTGACGGTTTTTGCCCTACGCATGATCCCCGGCACTATCGGGCACAGTCTCAAACACCAATATAAAATCTTCAATAACAAACACACTTGGGCCATGACCATAATCTATACCATGACCTTTGGCTCATTCATTGGTTATGCGGTGGCTTTCGGACTTGCTATCAAAGTCATATTCGGCTTCCAGCACATTATGGTTGACGGCATTATGACTCACGGAACTCCAAACCCGGACGGGCCGTCGGCTTTGATGTTTGCCTGGACGGGGCCGTTTATCGGCGCACTTATCCGACCTCTTGGTGGCATGGTTTCCGATAAAATCGGCGGAGCGAAAGTGACGCAGATCATATCTTTCATCATGGTCGGTTCGGCGCTTGGTGTAGCCTATTTCATGAAGCAAGCCTATGTTTCACAAACACCTCAGGACTATTTCGTACCGTTCATGATCTTGTTCCTGATCTTGTTTGCCGCTACCGGCATTGGCAATGGCTCGACCTTTAAGACCATTGCGGTGGTGTTCGACAAAGAGCAAGCCGGGCCTGTACTTGGCTGGACGGCAGCGATTGGTGCTTACGGCGCATTTATCATTCCCAAAGTGTTCGGCGAGCAGATCAAAGCCACAACACCGGAATATGCGCTCTACGGGTTCGCGGCATTTTATGTGTTGTGCATCATCATTAACTGGTGGTTCTATTTGCGACCTAACGCATATGTGAAAAATCCTTAAACCGTAAACCAAACCTACCCCTGTTTCGGCAGGGGTAGGCAGACACTAATTATTTTGCAGGAGACCAAGATGGGTCATTTTATCGACAGACTTACATATTTTTCCAAAATCGACGGCAAATTTGCGGGTGGTCACGGTATCACTACCAAAGAGAACCGAAGTTGGGAACGGGCCTACCGGGATCGTTGGGCTCATGATAAAATTGTGCGTTCGACCCACGGCGTTAATTGTACCGGGTCTTGTTCATGGAAAATCTACGTTAAAAACGGCCTTGTCACCTGGGAAACTCAGCAGACGGATTACCCGCGAACCCGCCCCGATATGCCCAATCACGAACCGCGTGGGTGTTCAAGGGGCGCGTCTTATTCTTGGTATTTGTATTCCGCTGCACGGCTGAAATTTCCACTTGTGCGCTCACGGCTCTTAAAAGCATACCGGGCCGCAAAGCAAGTCCATCCCAATCCTGTCAATGCTTGGGCCAGTATTATGGACGACCCTATAAAGGCCAATGACTACAAAAAAATGCGCGGGCTTGGCGGTTTTGTACGCGGCGAATGGGACGAAATGAACGAGCTGATTGCGGCGGCCAACATCTATACTGTCAAAACCTACGGCCCTGACCGAGTTGTTGGTTTCTCGCCCATTCCCGCCATGTCCATGGTCTCTTACGCGGCCGGTACACGTTATCTGTCCTCGATGGGCGGGACGTGTCTTTCATTTTACGATTGGTATTGCGATCTTCCCCCCGCCTCCCCCCAAATTTGGGGGGAGCAAACGGACGTGCCGGAAAGTGCGGACTGGTTTAACTCAGGCTATATTATAGCCTGGGGTTCAAACGTACCGCAGACCCGCACACCCGATGCGCATTTCTTTACCGAGGTTCGCTATAAAGGCACGAAAACCGTCAGCGTCACACCGGACTATTCCGAGGTCGCCAAGCTGACCGATATCTGGCTCAATCCGCGCCAAGGCACGGACGCCGCCATGGCCATGGCTATGGGACATGTGGTGTTCAAAGAATTTCACCTTGGCAAAAAATCCGAATATTTCGAGGATTATATCCGCAGCTATTCCGACATGCCTATGCTGATTATGATGGAAAAAGAAGACGGGTATTACAAGCCGGGTCGCACTTTGCGAGCATC
Source organism: Alphaproteobacteria bacterium (assembly GCA_024278855.1). Taxonomy (GTDB): domain Bacteria; phylum Pseudomonadota; class Alphaproteobacteria; order Caulobacterales; family Maricaulaceae; genus Robiginitomaculum_A. The sequence goes on from JAJRSJ010000022.1 coordinate 73,935, forward strand.
CGATTTTACCGGAAATTTGAAAATTAAAAAAAGCGATAATCCCGACTGGTGTCCGACCGTTTACGACGAAACCTCGAAATCCGTAGTTTCGCCCAACGGCACGGTTGGCTCACGTTGGGGCAATAAGGGCAATTGGAATCTTGAAGCCAAAGACCGGGCTACTGGCAAGGATATCTGGGCGCAGCTCACTTGCATTGATGATCGGGACGAAGTTCTCGGCGTAGCTTTCCCCTATTTCGCCAACCAACCCCATGACCAGAAACTGTTCAACCATACCGACCACGAAGATATTCAAGTCCGTAATGTTCCGGTTAGAAAAGTCACATTAAAAGGCAAAAAGACTGCCTATGTGGCCACCGTCTATGATTTGATGGCAGCCAATTATGCTATCGACCGTGGTCTTGGCGGTGATAATGTGGCCGCGTCTTATGACGACCATGTACCCTACACCCCCGCATGGCAAGAAGCCATTACCGGGGTTGACCGGGCCAAGGTTATTCAGGTGGCCAGAGAGTTCGCTGAAAATGCTGACAAGACCCGGGGGCGTTCTATGGTGATTTTGGGTGCAGCGATCAATCACTGGTATCATATGGATATGATCTATAGAGGCATTATCAATTTGCTGATGATGTGCGGCTGTATCGGGAAATCCGGTGGTGGCTGGGCTCATTATGTCGGGCAGGAAAAACTTAGACCGCAGACGGGCTGGATACCGCTAGCCTTTGCAACCGACTGGACGCGCCCACCGCGCCAGATGAATTCCACATCGTATTTTTATAACCACTCAAACCAGTGGCGTTACGAGAAACTAGGCGTGGACGAAATTCTTTCGCCTCTGGCCGACAAAGAGAAATGGGCAGATTATTCGCTGATTGATTGTAATGTCCGTTCCGAGCGTATGGGTTGGCTCCCCTCCTCGCCCCAGTTCAAAGACAACCCGCTCGGCTTTAAGGCTAAAGCTGGCGACAAGGATATCAAGCAATATGTAGTTGACCGGATCAAGTCCGGCGATTTGGAGTTTTGCTGTGAAGACCCGGACCACGAAAACAATTATCCGCGCAATATGTTTGTCTGGCGCTCCAATATTTTGGGCAGTTCCGGCAAGGGCCATGAGTATATTTTGAAGCATTTGCTCGGCGCGTCCAACTCCCTGATGAGCGAAGATATTGGCGAAACGGGCGGGGCTAAACCATCAGAAGTCAAATGGCACGACAAAGCCGTTGAAGGCAAATTGGATCTGGTCATCACCCTTGATTTTCGCATGTCCACCACGGCGGTTTATTCAGACATCGTCCTACCCGCCGCCACATGGTATGAGAAAAACGACCTTAACACCTCCGACATGCACCCGTTTATCCATCCGCTATCCCGCGCCGTTGACCCGGCTTGGGAGAGCCGTTCGGACTGGGATATTTTCAAAGGTTTATCCAAAAAATTCTCTGAATTATGTGACGGGCATTTAGGTGTGGAAGACGATTTGGTCAGCGTACCAATCCTGCACGATACGCCGGGCGAAATTGGTCAGGCATTTGGCGTCAAGGACTGGAAAAAAGGCGAGTGCGAACCCGTACCCGGCAAGACTATGCCGAACCTTGTGCCTGTGAAACGCGATTATCCGAACCTGCATAAAATGTTTACCTCCGTTGGCCCACTGCTCGAAAAACTCGGCAATGGCGGCAAGGGCATTGGCTGGAAGACCGGAGACGAAATTGATCTGCTGCGCGGACTTAATAAAGTGGTGCGCGAAGAAGGTATCTCCAAGGGACAGCCGAAGCTTGAAAGCGCCATTGATGCTTGCGAAGTGATTTTAAGTCTGGCCCCCGAAACCAATGGTCAGGTCGCGGTCAAGGCTTGGAAGGCGCTGGGTGAATTTACCGGGCGCGAACATACGCATCTGGCCCTGCCCAAACAGGACGAAAAAATCCGCTTCAGGGATGTGCAGGCCCAGCCGCGCAAGATCATTTCCTCACCCACATGGTCAGGGCTTGAGGACGAGCATGTCAGCTACAATGCCGGCTATACCAATGTCCATGAGTTGATCCCGTGGCGCACCTTGACGGGTCGTCAGCAATTTTATCAAGACCATGAATGGATGCGCGATTTCGGTGAGACATTATGTGTTTACAAACCGCCAATATCCACCCGCACCATCAATGACGCCATCAAAACCCGTGGGGACAGCACCAAGCAAATCGCCCTGAACTGGATCACCCCGCACCAAAAATGGGGCATTCATTCGACCTATTCCGATAACTTGCTGATGCTGACCATGAACAGAGGCGGGCCAATCATTTGGATTTCAGAAATCGACGCCGCCAAAATCGACGTGATCGATAATGACTGGATTGAGGTCTATAATGTTAACGGCGCTATCTCGGCCCGCGCCGTGGTGTCCCAGCGTGTGCCCGAAGGCATGAGCATGATGTATCACGCTCAGGAAAAAACCATGAATACGCCGGGCAATGAAGTCACCGGCAAGCGCGGCGGCATTCACAACTCCGTCACCAAAGCCGTAGTCAAGCCGACCCATATGATCGGCGGTTATGCGCAACTTAGCTGGGGCTTTAACTATTACGGCACGGTTGGTTCCAACCGCGACGAATTTGTCATCGTCCGCAAAGTGAAGAAACTCGACTGGATGGAAGAGGCTTACGAAGAAGGCCAGCCCATTAACATTGACCTTGGCAACATTGATCTTAAATTAGGAGCGGCAAAATGACTATTCGTGCGCAAATAGGTATGGTGCTGAACCTGGATAAATGTATCGGGTGTCACACATGTTCAATCACCTGTAAAAATGTCTGGACGTCCAGAGGCGGCGTCGAATATGCGTGGTTCAACAATGTGGAAACCAAGCCGGGCCTTGGCTATCCGCGCAATTGGGAAGATCAGGAAGAGTGGAAAGGCGGCTGGGAGCGAACAAAATCCGGCAAGCTAAAACCCAAGGCTGGCGGCAAGGTTGGTTTACTGACGCAAATTTTCGCCAACCCAAATTTACCGGAAATTGACGATTATTACGACCCATATACTTACGAATATGACCGCCTGAAGTCTGCACCCGAAAGCAAAACCGTCCCCACGGCGCGAATGAAATCCGTCATTACCGGCAAGACCAAGGACAAGCCGGATTGGGGTGTCAATTGGGAAGAACTCCTCGGCGGCGAGTTTGAAAAACGCCGAAGCGATTATAATTTCAAAGACATACAAGAACAAATGTACGGCGAGTTTGAAAACACATTCATGATGTATTTGCCGCGCCTGTGCGAACATTGCCTCAACCCGTCTTGCGTAGCCTCCTGCCCGTCCGGCGCGATTTACAAGCGCGAGGAAGACGGGATTGTCCTGATTGATCAGGACAAATGCCGGGGCTGGCGCATGTGCGTTTCGGGTTGTCCTTACAAGAAAATTTATTTCAACTGGCAGTCGGGCAAGTCGGAAAAATGTACGTTTTGTTATCCGCGTATTGAAGCGGGCGAGCCGACGGTTTGTTCTGAAACTTGCGTTGGGCGTATCCGTTATTTGGGCGTGCTGCTCTATGACAGCGAACAGATTAAAGAAGCCGCCTCCGCACCTGACGAGAAAGATTTATACCAGGCCCAGTGCGATTTATTCCTCGACCCCAATGATCCGGACGTCATCGCTCGCGCCAAAGCGGACGGTATTCCTGAAAGCTGGCTGAAAGCGGCGAAAGCTTCCCCCGTCTACAAAATGGCTATGGACTGGAAGATCGCATTCCCCTTACATCCGGAATATCGCACCTTGCCCATGGTTTGGTATGTACCGCCGCTGTCGCCTATTCAATCTGTCCATGAAAACGGTTTGATGGAAAGCAAAGAAGGTACGAACGGTATGATCCCGGACGTAGAGAGCCTGCGCATTCCGGTTAAATACCTGGCCAATTTGCTCACGGCTGGTGACGAAAAACCAGTGACAATTGCGCTCGAACGTATGCTCGCCATGCGCGCCTATATGCGCGGTAAATCCGTAGACGGAGTGACCAATCTTGATATACTTAAAGACGTTGGCATGTCCGAATTTGAGATGGACGACATGTACCAAATGATGGCTATAGCCAATTATGAAGACAGGTTCGTCATCCCGACCAATCACCGCGAATACGCCGGCGACGGGCCGTTCGATCAGGAAATTGCTTTCGCAACCCGCTCCGAATGTGGATTTAGCTTCGGCAATGGCTGCCATGATAATGGGGGGGGGGGCGAACCTAAACGCTCCAATTTATTCGGCACCCAGAGCCACGCCAACACAATGGACGGTGCATTTCGCGGCGCAAAAACACCCGGCGACGGCGGCGTGAAAACCCTAAACAAGGAAAATATGGGAGACAAGTCATGAGAAGCTTACGTGTATTATCAAGGCTGTTAGTTTATCCGAACGCCGAAGTTCTCGCACAAATGGGTGCATTAAAAGATGTGCTGCACGAGGACGGGGTCCTTAAAGCCGGAACCCTGAAAAAACTCACCGTTTTTATGGACGAATATGCAGGCACAGACCTCATGGACGCCCAGGAAACCTATGTAGAACTGTTCGATCGGGGTCGGGCGCACTGCCTGCATTTGTTCGAACATGTCCACGGCGAATCGCGATTTCGCGGCCAAGCCATGATTGACCTGTCCGACCGCTACGCCGAAAAAGGTCTGGTGATCGGAGTCGGTGAATTACCGGATTACCTACCGGTTTTCCTCGAATTTATTTCCATATGCGAGCCGGACGAAGGTCTGGAAACTTTGGCCCAAGCCGCACCCGTAATCGCGACCATTGGCGAAAAACTGAAACGCCAAAAAAGCGGTTATGCTAGCATTTTTAAGGCGATAGTGGAGTTGTCCGGCGCGAAATTAAAGGAAGCAGACATCAAAAAAGCCGCAGATGCCGCCCTGCCCAATATCAAAACTCTGGACGAGCTTGACGAGGAGTGGCAAGAACCCGAAGCATTCGGCGATGAGTGCAACACCGTTTGTAGCCCGGCGAGCGCCATGCCGCTTGAGCCCGCAAGCCAATCTATCAACCTAGGAGACATCTCAACTATAGGAGCAAGCCAATGAACGAGTTTCTCAACACATTTTTCTTTGGCATATTCCCCTATCTCGCAATCGGCACCATGATTATCGGCAGTATTTTGCGCTATGACCGTGACCCCTATTCATGGAAGGCAGATTCGAGCCAACTCATGAGCCGCAAAGGTCTCAGGCTAGGCAGCAATCTGTTTCATGTGGGGATTATATTATTATTCTTCGGACATCTTGTTGGCCTTTTGACCCCCCACTGGGCTTATGAACCATTTATGACATCCGGGCAAAAGCAGCTTTTGGCCATGGTTGCGGGCGGTATTTTCGGCAGCATGATGCTCGTCGGTTTGCTCATATTGATTGTGCGTAGATTTGGCAATGCGCGGGTCAGCGCCACGTCCAGTTTTTGGGACAAGGCGATTTTGCTCATGTTGTTAGCACAGCTTATTTTGGGGCTTCTCACCATTCCCCAATCTGCCAAACATATGGACGGCTCATCCATGATCGAGCTAGCCGCATGGGCTCAAAAGATTGTCACCTTCAGAGGCGGCGCGGCCGAGCATATTTTGGCCCAAAACATCATTTTCAAACTGCACATCGTTCTGGGCCTAACAATGTTTCTCGTCCTACCCTTTACACGGCTCGTGCATATCTTCTCTGCCCCGATTAAATATCTGTTTCGCACAGGTTACCAAATCGTGCGCAAGCGTTAAAACCACGAAAAAACACAAACAAACCTCCCTGTATGGGAGGTTTTTTTATGTGTTTACTTAGGTGCGACATTATGCGCATCTCGAAAGACAGCCCGTTTGACCTGGGTCAAATTTCAGTTGTCCTGTCGTGATAAAACCTGCTTATAACTTTAACTCAAACAGGAAAATCACCATGCGTGCCTTACTTCTCGCCTCAATCGCTACATTGTCAATCTTAGCCGCCGCCCCAGCATTGGCGGCTGATGAAGCCGAAACACTTGTGGAAGCCATCACCGAGGGCAAAGCCAATATCAATTTTCGCTACAGACTTGAAAATGTATCCCAAGACGGGTTTGCAGAAGATGCAACCGCGTCGACTTTGCGCACCAAACTTAAATATTCAACAAAGGTGTTTAAAGGTTTTTCTGGCGTACTCGAATTTGATAATGTCACGCAAATCGGCAGCAGCGATTATAACAGCACCGTCAATGGCAAAGGCCAATTTCCGGTCATTGCCGATCCAGAAATCACTGCGGTCAATCAGGCCTATATCGCCTATACTGGGATAAAAAACACCACTTTGTTGGCTGGACGCACGGCTCTCAATTTGGACAATCAAAGATTTGTCGGCACGGTCGGCTTTCGCCAAAATGACCAGACTTGGGATATGGCCGGTATTATTAGCAAACCAACCGAAAACCTGACCTTGATAGGTGGCTATGTCTGGAATGTTAACCGGATTTTCGGTGATGACCATCCCTTTGGTGATCTGGACACCGATACAATTATTTTGAACGGTAAATATACCGGGTTTGGTTTGGGTAATTTAACCGCCTATGGCTTGTTTATTGATCTCAATGACGCTCCTGTCTTCGGCTTGTCTTCACGGACCCTTGGTGTTCGCTTTGACGGCACACACAAGCTAGGCGACGGTGATCTTAAAGCGCTCTATGAGTTGGAATTTGCCACGCAAAGCGATTACAAAGACAGCCCGCTGAATTACACGGCCCAATATTACCACATTATGGGCGGGCTCAGCGCAGGCGGATTTACCGCTAAACTCGGCTATGAGGTTTTGGGCTCGGATAATGGTTTGGCCAGTTTCCAGACACCAATCGCCACCTTGCACAAATTCAATGGTTGGGCTGATAAATTCCTCGGCACACCTGCAGGCGGGTTAGAGGATTTATACGGCTCCGTATTTTACAAGGTCGGCGGCGATAGTGCGCTGAAAGGCTTGACATTTGGCGCGGTCTATCATGATTTTTCCGCCGATGTTGGCACGAGCTACGGCAGTGAAATAAACCTGTTGGTCAAAAAGAACTTCGGCAAAAACTTTTACGGGTCTTTGAAATACGCCAATTACAAAGCCGACGGGTTTAGTACCGATACGAGCAAGCTTTGGTTCACCATAGGTGCCAATTATTGAAGCGCCTATAGCCGCAAACGCTAAATCGTGACACCGCCTATGCTGGCGCCGCCGCAGACATAGAGGGTTTGGCCTGTTACGAAACCGTTAGCGGGATCGCAAAAATAGAGAAGCGCATTGCTGACATCTGTCGGGGTACCTAGGCGGCGCACGGGTAGGCTGGCGGCCAGTTTTTGTTCACGCTCGCTACCTTTGTCTACGATGTCCCAAAAATTATCGGTTAGAACCGGGCCGGGCGCGACGACATTGACAGTGATGCCCGATGGCCCCAGTTCCAGCGCCCATGTCCTGGCCATGCCGTGCAGGCCGGCTTTCGTGAACGAATAGGCGGTGCGGGTCGGAACGCCCATGGCGGCGCGGGACGAATTAAAAACGATGCGGCCAAACCCGCTCGCTTTCATGGCGGGCGCGAAAGCCTGCACAAAAATCAAGGCTGCGCCTGCGTGGAGTTGCGACAGGATTTGAATATCCGCGTGGCTAGCATCCTCCAACAAGTTAGGCAATATCATGCCCGCATTGTGGATAAAATGGGTGACGGTATGTTTAGCGGCTATGTCCTTTGCCGCCGCTTGCGTCGCCTTCGCGTCGGTGAGGTCACAACTCACATTGTGCAGGTTTTCATGGGTAAAGTCCGCGTCGCGCCGCGAAACATTGACAACCGTGTAGCCCATATCGAGCATACGCAACGCCAGGTCTTTGCCTATGCCGCTACTGGCTCCGGTGATGACAGCGCATAAATTTTTCATTCTTGTTCCCTCGCCGTAAATACGCCGTCCTTGTCCGTAAGAACTACGGAGACATTGCTGATTATATTTGCCTCTAAAAACGCTAAAACATTTGGCCCGGCTTCCAGTTTGACCAAGCCGATGCGCACGGGTAATTTATCCGCCCATTCAGGCTTGGCGCTAACATGGAGATCAGTATAGCTACTGACCTTGCCCTGCGCCGAAACTGGTTGCCATGCGAGCGCGTCCTGCCAACATGCCGTGCAAATATCGCGCTTTGGGTAATGAACCGTTTGGCAATTCGTACAAACTTGGAGCTTAATCATATCCACGCTCCAATATGGCGGCGGCACAGGACAGACCTTTGTCATAATTTATGATGCCAAAACCGGAAACCAAACCGAGCCGAGCACCTTTGACCTGCCCGCCGAGAGCCGCCCCCGTAAGCTGGCGTACAATCTCTACAATCCCCAGAAAGCCGCCCGCCGCCCCGGCCTGTCCGCATGACAATTGCCCGCCGGATGTATTGTGGGGAAAATTCCCGCTTACGGTTAAATCATGTTCGTAGACGAATTTTGCCGCTTCGCCCTTTTGACAAAAGCCCAAGTCTTCTAGCTGCATAAAAGAGATAACCGGGTAATCATCATAGGTTGCCACAACATCAATATCGTGTACCCGTACCCCAGATTGTGTCCATAAATCCTGTGCGTCTACCGCAAGCCCCGTGCGCAATTGCACATCATCGTTGGCATAAGCATTGTGCCACTCGGTTGTTGCGCGGATATGTGCGTAGGGCAGACCGAGAGATGTTGCTTTGGGTTTGGACATAACCAAATAGCCTTCCGCGCCCGCGCACGGCATAACGCAATCGAACAAATGCAGTGGGCTAGAAATGGGTTTTGCTTCCATGTACTGGTTTAGCATTAGCGATTTTTTCATCAAGGCGTGTGGATAAGCCAATGCGTTATTTCTTTGGGAAACTGCCAACCGCCCAAAATCTTCGCGCACTGCGCCGTATTTTTCCATATAGGCCCGCGTGATCAGCGCAAAACTGACATTCGGCCCCCCTGCCCCGTAAGGCAAAACGGCGGCGCTCATATCCGACGAAAAACTATCCAGTAAACCCTCAAAGCCGCCTTTGGGGTTAGTGTCGCCCGCGATACAAGCAACAATATCGGCGTCGCCCATTTGCACAGCCCGCGCCGCCTTGCGCAGGGCGGTGATGCCGCTGGCCCCGCCCGTGACCTCTTGGGATAGCCAGCGCGGTGACATACCGAAATGCTGGGTAAGCGCGGCGGCACTGTCAGGGCCAAGAGTAAAGGAACTAACCGACAGGCCGTCTATGTCTTGCGGCCCTAGCCCGCTGTCTTCTGACAACATGCCCAAAGCCCGGCCAAGCCAGTAATTGGGCCGGCGTTCGGAGAAGCGTACATAAGGCACGCTGACGGGCGCAGTGATGACCACATCAGTGTACGGCTTACTCATGTGCTGCGTTTCTTAAGAGCGCGCACATCAATGGTGGTGGCTTGCTGTTGTAAATCTTTAACCAAGGCTTTCAAATCCCCCCGTTTTATTTTGTTGGTTGATGTTAGCGGCAAAGCATCGACAAAAGCAATATAGCCCGGCGCTTTATAGTAGGCTAGGCGCGACAGGCTGAACTTGACAATATCTTCGGCAAGGGAGCGTCCGGGCGCGGCGGCATTGGTAACGATCAAAGCGAATACCTCGTCCCCGCGCATAGGGTCAGGCGTGGCCGCTACGGCGATAGCAACAATATTTTTGTGTTGGGACAGGGCGTTTTCCACCTCGACGGCGGCAATATTTTCGCCGCTGCGCCTGATGACATTTTTCTTGCGGTCAACAAATACAAATGTCCCGTCTTTGTTTTCCCGCACAACATCCCCCGTGTGAAACCAGCCGTCTTTCCAAGCTTCCTTGGTGGCCTCCGGGTTTTTTAAATAACGGTCAAAGAAACCAAATTTCGGGTTATCCCCGGCCCGGCGCACCAATAATTCACCCGGCGTTCCGGGGGCAATTTCGCCGCCGCCATCACTTATAAGCTTCACCTCTATCTCAGGCGCGGGCGCACCAAAACAATTTGTCCCCACATGGCGCGGATCTTCGGAGGCGACGATCACCGCGCCGTTGCCAGTCTCGCTCATGGCCCAAGCCTCAATCAAGGGGAAGCCGTAACGAGCTTCAAATTTTGCGTGCAAATCTCGGTCAACCCCGGCGCCAAAGCCGAAACGGACACCATTGTCCTTGTCCCTCTCACTCGGATCCGCCCCCATGAGCATGGCTGGCATGACGCCCAGATAATGAATGGCGCTAGCACGCGCTTCGCGCACACTGGCCCACCAAGAGCGGGGATGGAAACGGTCAAGGAAACTAAGACAACCACCAACCGCTATCATGCCCATACTGGAACAGGCCAAGGCGTTCATGTGAAATAGCGGTAGCGGCGTAATCATGCGCTCGCCGTCCTCGGACAATGCGCAATACCCGCCGACGTCCCGATACCACTGCCCGCAATTTAGAAAATAGGTATTGGTCAGCACACAACCTTTTGGCAGGCCGGTAGTGCCTGATGTGTAGAGCAAGGCGCACTCACTTTCTGGGGTGATTGGAGTTTTATGCGGCGCAGTGGGTGCAGGCGGAACAGGATCGTTCGCGCCGATAACGGCAAAGTCTTCCGGCCCGACCTTGCGTAAATCATCTTGGCGCGTCTCTAAAGCAACCGCCAAAACCATTTCGGAATGGGCGACCAGATAGTCAAGCTCGGTAGCGCGCAGCTCCGGATTGATGGGGACAATGGATACACCAAGCGCGTTTAAGGCTAGCCAGTGTTCGAAAAATTCCGGACGATTTTCCAGTAACAACCCGACCCTATGTCCCGGCCCGTAGCCCGCATCTTCGTAGGCGGTTTGTTTTTCCTGTGCAGATTTTAATAAAGATGCGTAGCTGATTTCGCACGCCTCTATCCCGTACACCTTTGCCGTTTCGGATAACACATTCAAGAACGGCCGGTTTGGGTATGCACTAGCGGTCGCCGCGAAAAATTGCGCAACGCTTGCATATTCCAGTGGTGATAATAAAGCGCGGATCATGGTCGCTCTATACAAAAAGTTGGATATTACGGTGAGCCGATTCCGGGTTGATTAAATTAACCTGCTTGCGCACAATTTTCAGGCCCGTATCAGTTTGGCGCAAAACATGCTCGGCCCAACCGACTAGGAAAAACTGTTCATCGAGGCGGGTTTCCGTGTAATGAAATGCGGTTTTGGTTTTGATAATTTCGCCCATTTCCAATATTTGTGGTCTTTGTAAAATATGATGGCAGCGACTTTTGGGGCGCTGTGAGAATGTGCGTTCGCCGCTTAGGCGCTCAACCCGCACGGTCAATAATAATTTATCCTCATACATCAAAGAAGTTGTCAAATGCTCCTCGGTTTGGCCAAATTCAAGAGGCATCCAATAAACACCATCATCCGTAAATAGTTCTAGCCAGTCGCCGAACTTATGCTCGTCGAGCAGGGCGGCTTCGGCGTATATAAAGTCGATTATATCGTTTTCGCTGACACTCATGACCCCGCCCCCTTCTCATTTATTTGGCCCATATACTTGGCCCAACTGACATAATGATTGCGCATTTGCACCTCCGATGTTCCGGGGTGAACACGCTCGCCGCCGAGCTCGTCTTCCCTGTAATGACGTTGCATATTCACCCAGGGATTGGCATCGGTTTTCAACCCCTCTTGCGCTCGTTCATACATTTCCAAATCATCATGGCCGACAATAGATGTGGGTGCATTAATGATCCGGTTATACATGGCCGTGCGCTTGAGAAATGTATCGGGCGCACCGACAAGTTTAAAAATCCAACTTTCAACAATGGTTTTATCGGCGGCAATTGGCTTGAACAAACGCAAGGTCTGGATCGCACCCTTGACCATCATATTGGGGAAATAACAGGTGTTGTGGCGGGTCTCCGCGATAATTTCTTCGGCCCGTTCTTTGCCATAAGCCTCTATCATGGCGCTAAAATACCCCTCCACATCACTATATTCGGAATGGATTGACCAAGACACCCCCGTATGGCCATGGCCATGATCCCAAGTACGAATACCCATTTTCTCAAAGGTTTCGTAGGACGACATGAAAGGCAGTACCAGTTCGACAACCATTGGTTTGGGCGTGTCTTCATTTGCGACTGCATTCCAAATTTTGGTGACCGTTCCCGCCGAGCTTTCATGGGCGATCATGGGGTGGCAAGTATCCGTCTGGTTATCCACCAACATTTTCCAATTACAATGATGCAAATAGCGCAAGGGCGGGCCGACAATTTCCAACCGACCTTCGGGCGAACGGTCAATCATATTGTCAATGCTAGACAAGGAGCCGCTAAAGAAGTCTTCGAAACTTTCACCCTCCTCGCTAAGGCGGGCGAAAATAAAACCGCGATAGTTTTTGACATTCGCCACTTTGCACATGCCTTTTTTGGCGCAAGATGTGTCAAAGCCCGTATCTTCATAGCCTTTTTTAAACGGAATACCCAGCGGGCTACCGTCAGTTTTAAAGGACCAAGCATGATAGGGGCAACGGAAAAACCGGCCCGTACTGCCGCTCGGGTCATTGACCAATTGCACGCCTTTATGGGGGCAACGGTTGAGCAAAACCTGGATTGTGTTATCGGTATGGCGCACCATAATCACGGGCTGGGTGCCAATTGCCGTCGTGGTAAAATCACCTTTATTTGGTGCCTGGCTATCATGGCCCACATAGACCCATGTGTTCCTGAACACGGTTTTCATTTCTTGCGCAAACACATCCTGGCACAAAAACACATCGCGGTGGACTTCGCTCGCGCCGGGTTTTACCAAATCATCTAAATTTATTTCACTCATAAACCTCTCCTATAAATCCAATACCAACTTGCCGCCTTTGGATCGCGACACGCAAATTTGCATCACATCCCCGGCGGATTTTTCCGCCGCGCTCAACACAACATCCCGGTGGTCGATTTCGCCGGATATCACCCCGGTTTGGCAAATGCCGCAATCGCCGCGCGAACAATCATAGATCGGATCTTCGCCCGCCGCTTCCAAAACTTCGATTATGGTTTGCCCGACCCCAACGCTCAGTATTTTACCAGATGATGACAGCTCAATTTCAAATTCTGTGTCCCCGGTCTGCGCACTTAGCGTAGCGAACAATTCGAAATGGATTTGTTCCTTAGGATAACCACAATCGACGGCCTGCTTTTGCACGGCCTCTATCATGCCTTTGGGGCCACAAACATAAATGTGCGTCTGGCCCGGGGCTGCGCCAAGCACGCCGCTTATATCCAAAGCACTCGCCTCGTCGTCATAGTGCATGTGCAATTTATCATTTATACGCGCCTGCAAATCATCGACAAATGCCAGAGACGCGCGCGAGCGCCCTGCATAGTGCAGTGCAAATTTCGCGCCCGTATTTTGCAGTTCGGCGGCCATAGCCATGATCGGGGTAATTCCGATACCGCCTGCAAATAACAAGCTGAAGCTTGCACTTTCGTGTAACGGAAAATCGTTCTTGGGCGGTTCTATGGATATTTGGTCGCCGATATTAAGCCCGTGCATAAATTTGGAACCGCCAGTACTGTTCGCCTCTAGCAAAACCCCAAGCTTGTACTCGGTTTTTCGCGCTATTGGCATCAGAGAATAAGACCGAGTTTCACCGCCGCCAATAACTACATCTATGTGTGCACCCGGCGTATATTCTGGCAAAGGAGCACCATCACTGCTGGCAAGGGAAATCGTTTTGATCTCTTGCGTAGCTTCAGACGCGTCCGCAACTTTGACCATAATGTTTTTTGGAGCTTGCATTTTCACCCTATTGTATTTTATATTCTTTTTAATACAATTTAATTGATTTTGCAACTAATTTTTTACCGCGCGACAATTTTATTTAGAGACAGTTATGAGCGACCAACATTTTGACGATTATCTTCTGTACCAACTGGCTATGGTCAGCCACGGGGCATCATCGCAATTCCATGCAGAGCTGACAAAATCGGGGATAAAACCGGTGGCCTGGCGTATTTTATATTGTTTGTGGAGCAAGCCTGACATGCGCCTCACCGAATTGGCGCGCCATGTATTGTTTAAACAACCACGTGTCACAAAACAAATTGTCCAATTGGAACAAGAAGGCTTGATCAAAAAAACCATAGGCCCTGAGGATCGGCGAAATGTTTACCTGCGCCTCACCGTAAAAGGCCGCAAACTGGTTCAACCATTGATTAAAAAATCAGCCCAACACGAAGATCAGGTTTTGTCCGTTCTCAGCAAAGCCGACAGGGTTAAGTTTCGCAAAACCCTGTCGGTTTTAATAGCCAAACTTTAGGAAAACACCGCCTGAATAGTCGTGTATTCTTTTAAGCCTTCAACGCCGAACTCGACGCCGATGCCGGAGCCTTTGACGCCGCCGAACGGGACATTGGGTTGGATCATACCGTGCTTGTTAATCCAGACACTGCCGCATTCCATGCGCGTTGCGATCTGTTTGGCTCTGTCTATATCATTTGACCAGACCGAACCACCAAGACCAACATTCAGGGAATTGGCACGAGCAATAGCATCATCAATATCGGAATATTTCAAGATTGGCAGAGCCGGGCCAAACTGTTCCTCGGCGACGATCCGCATATCGTCCGTACAATCAGCCAGTAAAGTGACGGGGTAAAAATACCCTGGCCCCTCTTGCGGGTTTGCGCCCAGTAACACCCGCGCCCCATTGGCTACAGCGTCGTTCACCAAATCATTGACCTTGTTATACTGCATGGCATTTTGCACGGGGCCAAGGGCGTTGTTTTCGTCCAGGCCGTTACCCATGGGGACGTTTTTGGCAAATGCAGTCAGATGTTCGCAAACCTCGTCGTAAACATCTTCGTGCACATAGAGCCGCTTTAAGGCCGCACAGGTCTGGCCATTGTTGATAAATGCCCCCCAAAACAGACCTTCCGCTATGGCTTTGGCATCCACATCCGGCAAAACAATGCCGGCGTCATTGCCGCCGAGCTCCAAAGTCAAACGCTTCAAAGTCGGGGCGGCACTGGCCATAATTTTTTCGCCTGTGGCACAAGAACCAGTAAAGACTATTTTTTGAATGCCTTTATGCTCGCTCATTAATTTGCCAAGCTCGTCCGAACCACTGACAATGTTAAGCACACCTTTGGGCAAAGTTTCTGCAAGCAGTTCAATCATGCGCAGGGTTGACAGGGACGTATATGGGGATGGTTTAATCACCACCGTATTGCCGGTACGAATGGCCGGAATTATATGCCAGATAGCGATCATGAGCGGAAAATTCCACGGCGTGATCGAGCCGACTACGCCGACCGGATGGCGGTGAAGCTCTACGCGTCCCTCTTCATTGTCCTGAATAACCTCGACTGGCAGTTCAAGTTCCGCCGTAAAGTGCGCCCAACCTGCACAACCGCCTAGCTCGAAGCGCGAACCAAGTCCGCCCAAGGGTTTTCCCTGTTCCTCCGTCAATAGCTTGCTCAATTCCTCGGCATTGTCTTCCAAAACCTTGGCTAGGGCGTGACAGGCATTTTTGCGCTCCTCGTCGCTGGTCTTGCTCCAGGTTTTAAAGGCCGCCGCTGCCGCCTCAACGGCTGCATCCAATTGCGCACGGGTGGCAACAGGACATTTGCCCACAAGCTTGCCGGTGGCCGGGTTTAAAATATCCACATGCTCATGACAGGAAACCGCCTCACCGTTTATACTTAGATTATAGCCCATTATTCTCTCCTCATTTTTGTGAATTATTGTGTGATAGTTTAGCAAGTAAGCTTTCGCGGGTTTGCGGTGCCTGTATGGACAAGGGATGTTTGCGCCACTGCGTGACTTCCTCAACCGTATAGGGCTTAAAGTCCGCCGGAATATTGTCCGGGTCAAACCGAGGCAAAAGCCAGTTTATCAGCTCGGCCAAATCTGCATCATTGACACTGGCATTGGTGATGCCGGGAACGCGGGATAAATATTCCCGCCCGCCGTCCACGGTCAGAAATTTCGCAACTTCCCCGGTTAAATTTGGCAAGCCTTTGTCGGGTCGCCCCGTCCCGTCAATTTTATGACAACCCTGGCAATTTAAAATCCAGTCTTGGCGCGCTTTCTTAGCCTTGTAAGTTTGGAAATACTGGGCATTGCTTGTTGTTTGACTTGCCTTTGAATTTGTCTCTTGTGCATGTGAATTTGCACCCACCAAAGTGGCCACAAACAGCAAAGAAATTTTCAAGGCAATAAATTTCATTCGCCAGCCTTGGATCCGCCAACTTTGGGCCTTAAGGCCAAAACCTTATCTCCGCGCAAACGCCCATGAGTTTCATTGATAGATTTGACTTCCTCAGCACTAAAAGCTTGTAGGTCTTTATCCGGGTAAAAATCATTTAGGATATGGTTTAGGACATCGGCAACATCAGCGGGCGATTTACCCCCGGCCTGCCTGACCATTGTCCCCCGATATGTACCGTTCCCGGTTTCCAATGTGCCGCGCAAGCCGTTATAAATAACCAAGACGAGATATGTACGCCCCTCTTCAGTGCTTGCCAAAACATCCATGCCAGAATTTAGGGACGGAAAGGCGCCCGGAACCCCTGCGCCATCGCCCAGATGGCAAGCGATGCATTTTTTATAAAATTTCTTGCCATTTGCTTGCGGGCTTAGGCTAGGTTTTTTTACAGGCGCAGGTAAAGCTGTAATGGGCTTGGCCAGTATTTCGGTTTGAGCGGGTGCCTCAACCTCATCGCTCGGCGCACCGCAAGCCGCCAAAACCAAAAACACCGATAGAAACAATACGCGCATGTTTATGCTTTCCATTATTCCGTTAAGGCGACGCCAACAATAATCGCCGTCGAGCAAGTATACGAAATATTGGTGGTGCCAAGGCACCAGTTAATATCATTGGAGGCTTGCGGGCGCACCATGGGGCGGTCGCTTTCATTGCGGTTGCACATACAGCGCGAACATTCCGGCGCACCGCAACAATCATTGTAGGATATAATATAAGCCCGGCCATCCGCCGGGTTTTGGCAGGTGCCGATCCAAGTGATCGGCGACATTTCCGTACCCGCCGGACAGGTGTTGGCACTACCGCCGCAACAGGTGCATAAAAATCCGTCAATGGCGCAATAGCGCCAGTAATCGCACGAGGTTGGATCGCCGGGGTCTTGGGGATTGCCCGTACTTTGCGCGCCAACGCCGGGATAGCCGCCCTCTTGAGCGGCGGCTCTGGCTACGGGTAATAGCGGCACTGCCGCCGCGCCCGTTACCAATGCGCCGAGCTTGGTCAGCATGGAGCGCCTTGACGTATTGTGGGCCAATTTGCGGGCCGAGCGTTCAATTAATTTATCAAAAGCAGACATGCCTTCACCTCTTTTCTAATCGCGATTACGTTTTGCCATATAGTCCTGAATGGACGCTATGCCGGTTTCTTTGGCCACAAATAAGCTCTCCAAATGCTCCCGGCTATTGACCATGCCGAGCGAGCGTACAACACCCTTTTCGTCCACCAATGCGGCATATGGAAGCTTCGAGACACCAAATTGCTTACCCAAGTTTTCCGACACCACATAGGGCCAGGCTTCAAGATCATACTGCTTGATAAAGTCCTTATGGATTTCAGGGACGGAACCATCAGATGCCAACACACATTCAAGCCAAGACTTCTCCGCCCGCAAAGCAGATTTCAAAGCGGGCAGCAGTGTTTTACAAACCGGGCAATCCGGCGACAGGAAAAACACCAATGTCGAAACTTGTTTTTCGTTACCAATTTCGACCGTGCGCCCGTCCAATGATTTCTCGATCAAATGGGGAGCTTTCTCGCCCACTTTCAAAACCGCATTCATGGCCAGTGCGCCCGCAGGTGCGATACGTTCATGCAAGACCCCGACTTGTCGCGCTAAGGCTAAAACCAAAACCGTCAGTACAATCACCGCTAGCCAGAGCAAAACTTGTGAAACCAGTATTGCCTCAAACATGTCCAACCTCCCGCATCCGAGTGCGTACCGCCCCAAGCACACCAAATGCTTTCACGGCCACATAGCCAAAGCCCAAAGCAAACACCAAATTCATGCCGTCCAATATGCCAAGCTGGCGCGAGCCTGCCGGAATAAGTGCGGCCAATACTATGGCTATAAGCACCAAGTTTCGCAACACATGCTCCCAATGCAAAACAGCAAACCCGGACTTCGCGCCACCCCAGGAACAGCCGCAATCAATATGGGTGCGGCCCCGTGCAATGTTAAAGGCCATAATCAAACCGTAAAAACCAAGCAGTGCAACCGCGCCAGGCACGCCAAACACGGGCGCGAAAATCAACAATCCCGCTATAGATATCTCTATTATCGGCAAGCAAATACTCAGGACTGGAACCAGTTTTTCCGGCGCAATATTATAGTCCGCAACAATCCCTTTAAACGCGCCAACATCCCGCAATTTATGCACGGCCGTCAACATGAGCAAAAGCGCGAACCCTGTGCGGATAAATACGGGTATTAGTGGATCAACTACCATCATAGCGCCTTATTGCCCCTGCCCCGTATAAACAACAAACGGCGTGAAGATGCCGTCTCCGAATGTGTGCGAATATTGGCGTTTGTTGGCGACATCATAAATATCAAGCTGCATTTCGGCATTGGTGACGATCAAACTATCCCCCACAACCGCTACAGACACGCCCCAGGTTTTAAGCTCGATCCTGTCGATGCGTTTTTGGGTTTTAGTATCGAATACCCAAACTTCCGGCCCGCCGTTTTTATGTGTCCCCTCGCCGCCGTCCGCGTGCATCAGGATATAAAAAACACCTGCATTATCGCCTGCAATCAATTGCCAACCGCCCGGACGCCAATTGGCGGCACGTTCGGCCTCGCTAACCAATGACCATTTGGGTAGAGGCTTGGGCGTATCGCCTGATAAATCAATAGGTTGTATATTGCCCGTAAATGTCGGAAAATATAACACGTCACCAAAACGGACAGGCTTCATAAACATGCTGTCATCATCAATATTGTTAAATTTTTCAGAGCGGGTCTCCCCGGTCACATTACCGCCCGCGTCCAGACCCACCCCCATCATGGTTCCGTCGCCGCAAAGTGACGCAAAGCCCTTGGCGCCCATAGGATAGGCCAAAGTACAGCCCGGAATAGGGATTTCTTTTAGGAATTTCTGCGCTGCAATATCAATAACACTGATTGATGCGGCAGGTGTAAAATTGTAATTAAAGGCTAGGCTATCATCACCGCTAAGTCTGAACCCGTTTTTAAACGGCATGTTAGAGCCGCGCTTGGCCGGTACAATAATCTCGCCGGTTTTCTCAAGGTTTACAGGATCGTGGATGGCAATTATATCTGTGCGCTCCCCGGAAATCCCCCGCGAATGATACATGGTGGCAATATAAATTGTGCCGTCGTTCGCAACATCAATGCCGCCAACCGTACCGCCGTGCATGCTGCCCTTATAGGCGTGGGATTTGGCCGTGCTATCAAAGACAATAAACCGGCCATCAATCATGGAATGAAAATTAGCATCATGGATTATCGCCCATGACGGAGCGTATGGCACAGCTAAAACATTGCTGTTACCCATTTCTTCCTCACCGAGCGAGGTGGGGTAAGATACTGCTTGCGCTGGTTCTTCAACTTGCTTGACATCTTGCGGAGTAGCTTCTGTTGACTTAGGCCCATCTTGCGAACACGCACCAAGCCCCAAAACAATTAACATTGCGGTGGAACCGCTAATAGATTGCCATTTTTTCATCACGCTACACTCTCCCATTCGTCATATCAAATTTCAAACTAACCAATTGCAGGCTTACTGCAATTGGTTTTTGATTTTACTCTAAGGCTAGCCGCCCCATTTAGCACTGATCGAAGCACCAAACCACCGGGGGCGGCCATAGAAATTTTGCAACAAGCCCGCCGGGCCGGCGAAATCAAAGCTGTAAACCCGATATTCTTCCTGAAACAGGTTTTTCGCGAACACAGAAAACTCATATTTATCGTCTTCAGTAGCCATCGCAAGCCTAGCATCAACAATTGTATAGGCATTTTCTTTTGAAGCATCAGTATTCGTAATATCGAAATAATGCGCACCTTGATGGTTAAAACTGACCATAGCGCTACCCGTACCAAACCCTAGTGGGCGCTCATAGCGAATAAACCCGTTAGCCGTAAATTCAGGAGCCAAAACCGGCGTCACATCAGTAAGGACAACACCCTGGCTCACCACTTGGTCTACACTTGCATCCAAGAAGCTAGCTCCAAGTTGCGCAGTTAAGCCCTCTGACAAAGTCGCACCAACTTCAATTTCCGCGCCGATAAACTGTGCGTCAGAATTTGTAATAGCCTGGGACAATCCTTGGAATGTCAAAGCCTGGAAGTCTTTATAATCATAATAAAAACCACTTAAATTCGCCCGCACTTTGCCGCCAGGTGAAGCCCACTTTACACCTGCCTCATAGGATGTCAGCTTTGCGGCATTGTAAGGAACTTGCGTGGTTTGGATACCGTCAGAAGCGTCAAGGAAGCCCGCATTAAACCCACCGCTTTTGAAACCCTGCGCTATTTTGGCATACAGCAACGTACCGGCATCGGTCGTATAATTTAGACCGATTGTACCCGAAACATTCTCGTCGTCAATTTTGTTCAAATCGCCAACCGCCCCGGCGCCATTACCTGCATTTAGCGCGCCTGTGCGAAAATCAAAGTAATTGACAAAGCCAAGCCCTAAAAAAGCATCATTGAGCAAAGAACCAGTGGGCATTTGCGCCAAATACTCCATATCCCGCGATTCGTCTGTATAACGCAAGCCAGCCACAACTGTTAAAGCGTCAGACAATTCATAATCGACATTACCAAATATAGAGACAGACTTTGTATTTTGCACATAATCAACATCGAAAACCGCAAAGGGTAGCAAATCACCTGGCGCAGCCGTTAAAAGGCTCGGCGTAAAGGCGCTTAACAGGCCGCCAAATATGTTCGGGTCACTGTCCAGAAATTGCGCAAATCCTGCAAGATAATTGATGTTCAGATCAAGCTGGCCGACCACTTCGGTGTCGATATAATAGGCACCCGCAACCCAATTCATCTTGTCGGTCTCACCGGACAATCTAAATTCGTTGGAAAACTGCTTGCTGTCGGCCTGAAAAGTTGGCTCAAGGCCGGAGATCGGGCCAACATCCGTGTCTTCTTCATGGAATTTCACCAAATCTTTATAGGAGGTAATATTGGTGAGTTGTACATTACCAAAATCCCAATTCAGAACGCCGCTCACCCCCTTGACTTTAATCCTCAAATCACCGTCGCGGCTATAGTCCCCGGCAAAAACATCATTGTCAGTGTCACGGTAGCCGAATACATCAGCAACACCGTCACTGGCAGCGTGCTGATAATAGGGCGCACGGGTATCGGCATTGGAATACTCACCCGTGAGCAAGAACGAACCCTTCTCCGATAAATCAAAGTCCAGCATGGCCCGCAAGGCAATGCTGTCGGCTTCATTGGAATCAGGCCCGATACGGTTTGTCACATAACCATCAGCCTTGCTGCGCTTGGCGGCCAGACGAAAGCGCATACCGTCTGAAATTGGCCCGGAAACAGCACCTTCCAGTTCCAGACTGTTATAACTACCGTAAGTCCCGCGTGCATATGCTTCAAATGTTTCGCTGGGTTTGTTCGAGATAAAATGTAAAAGCCCGCCCGTAGCGTTACGTCCGTAAAGCGTGCCTTGCGGGCCCCTCAAGATTTCAACCCGCTCCGTATCAAACAACTGGAACGTCAGGCCAGCCAAAAAAGCATTATAAACTTCGTCCGTATATATGGCGATCGGGCCTTCATTATTATCATTGAAATCATTGAGGCCCACACCGCGTAATGTGAACGACGGGTTATTCCCCTCACCCACTGGCGTGCCCACATTCAAACCCGGTGTCTGCCCGGCCAAGTCAACGCTGTTTTCAAGAGAAAACTCTCTGAGCGCATCGCCGGTATATGCCGTTACCGATAGACCAACCTCTTGCAGGTTCTGGGCGCGCTTCGTCGCGGTAACAACAATTTCATCTGTAATTTGCGCGGCGGCAGGCATTGCCAATCCAGCCGCTAGTAGTGCGCCAATACTGGCTGTTGCTAAAGATTTTGCCCACAACGATGATTTTCTAAATGTGTTCATTTGTATTCCCCTTTTATGTGAAACCACTTTTGCCGTGATCCCGGACTGCATAATTGCTGCGTAACTGCTATATTTTCGGGGGCAAGAATCCCGGACGAGCTTCCAACCTTGAAATAAAGCTATATTGTTTTGAAATACATTTCTTGCCTTAGCGTGCCAAAATGCCGCAGTTACGCACTTATGTTCAGGACAAGACCCGGCTTTGCATTTGTAGTTTTTTTGGCGGTAGGCCGAACTTATTTTTGAACACGCGCGAAAAATGCGGCGAGGAATTAAACCCGTAAGCGAAAGCAATATCCGTGCAGGTTTCCCCGTCCTTGCAGTTCATAATATCGGTACGGGCCCGCTCCAGCCTGCGCATGCGTATCCAAGCAAAGGGTGACAAATTGGCCCGTTCGAACAAACGGCACAAGGAACGGCGCGTAATAAAACAGGCATCGGCGATTTTATCCAGATTTAAATCCGGGTCATAAAGATTGTCTTCTATATATTGGTTGACCCGCTTGTACTGGTTGACGCTGAGATCGCTATCTTCAGCGTTATAAGCCCCCCCGAACACCATTTGCCGCAACAGGCGCAAGCAATCTTCATTTTGCGCAAGCCTGTCTGCGCTTTCAACAGACGAGCTCGTCATCCTAGCCCCCGTTTGCGCCCGCTCATACATATTAACCACACATTCGCGCAGTAAAGCATTGTCTTGGTATTTCAAAATTTTCGCCAAAGGCAGCTCGCGATTGCAAAACATTTCACGGGTGCGCATTTCCGGCAAATGCACAGAAATTTGCTTAAACCCGGATTTATAGCGAAATTCAGATGGGCGGCGACTGTCGATCAAACACATATCGCCAACACCAAGTCTTGCGTTAGCGCCGTCTTGCTCAAGCACCGCCTCACCCTCGACACCCAAAATTAAGAACAAATTGGCATCATCGGAGCGCGAAACATCTTTACTGGTTTTTTCAATTTTGCTAATATTACTCGCAACACCCGCGATATCAAATGCACCAAAACGGCCCAACTCCAATTGCCCGCTAAACGATGTTTTTGGCGCTGATATGGTGAAAAAACCGCAAACAGCCGTGAGCATATCCTGCCATTCATCAAATTCACCTATGGCGGTATTCATTCCCATTGCGCGTCATTTCTCCGCTGTTTTATGTATTTGAGTGTATGAAACAAACAAAACAATTGCAAATACAATTAACTTTTCAAATTTCGTTAAAATTATTTCGTTGCACGAAAGTCACACTCAAACCCGCATATCAATCACGCGAACCGCTTTACCTTGTGAGCGCGGAATGCTTCCTGGAGGTTGGGCTTCTACCAAAGCCGAAATACCTATCCTGGCTTTGATGTGGCTACTTACGTCTTTGACCGCTCTAGAAATAGCATCTTCGGCGCTTTCCACCCGCCCTTCAACGGCGACGGAAATCGCGTCCATGCGGCCTTTTTTGAACAAGGTAATCTGGTAATGGGGCGACAATGCAGGCTCTTGTAAAATGATTTCCTCGATCTGGGACGGGAAAACATTGACGCCGCGAATGATCATCATATCGTCCGTGCGGGCATTGATGCGCTCGAACCGTCTGTGGCTAAACGCGGTTCCGGGCAGTAATCTGGTCAAATCCTTGGTGCGGTAGCGAATAATCGGCATGGCTTGTTTGAACAAAGCGGTCAGCACAAATTCACCATTTTCGCCGTCAGCAAGCGGCGCAAATGTATCCGGGTCAACGATTTCAGGCAAAAACGCATCTTCCCATATATGCGCGCCGTCCTTGGTCTCGGCGCATTCATTGGCAACGCCCGGCCCCATAAGTTCGGAAAGCCCGTAAATATCTACGGCGTCGAGGTCGAACCGACGCTCGATCTATTGGCGCATTTCCTCACTCCAGGGCTCCGCCCCGTGAATGGCCACCTGCAATGAAGTCTCGCGGGCATCAAGTCCTCGTGCTTTGAACGCATCCGCGAGCGAAAGCATGTAGGAAGGCGTCACCATGATGATTTCAGGTTTGAAGTCCAAAATCATCTGGACTTGTTTTTCGGTTTGCCCGCCGGACATGGGGATCACCGTACAGCCCAGTTTCTCCGCACCGTAATGCGCCCCAAGCCCGCCGGTAAACAAGCCGTAGCCGTAAGCCACATGCAATTTATGCTCCGCCCTGCCGCCCGAGACCCGGATGCAGCGCGCTACGAGATTGGCCCATATATCTATGTCTCCCTGGGTATAGCCAACCACAGTTGGCTTCCCCGTAGTACCCGACGAGGCATGAATACGCACGACATCTTGCATGGGGACGGCGAACATATCAAAGGGGTAGGACTGGCGTAAATCTTCCTTGGTGGTGAACGGGAATTTTGCCAAATCGTCCAGATGCTTTAAATCGTCCGGATGCACACCCGCCTTATCATATTTGACTTTATACATAGGTACATTATCATAGGCGTAGCGCACCGCCCATTGTAATTTCCCCAGTTGCAGCGCCTCAATTTCGTCGCGGCTAGCCGCCAAAATTGGTTCAGCCGCCACGCTTTCGTCAATTATTTTCCCCATTACATTCCTTTTATTTTGGTTTTATTCTGGTTTTATTGCGTCCAGAGCGGTGCGGTCATGCGCCGCTTTCCGTCCGGTGTTTTCATGATATTTTCATCACTCATATTTTCGCGGTCCCAAAGTTGACAGGTAACGATTTTATGTTTTTGGTCGAGACCTTCGCAATAATTCGTGTATTTGCAGGTGCGCACGGATGCGCCCTGCCCGGTTTTGACTTTCAAAAACCAGTCCGGGTCGGCGAGAGTTTGCCGGGCCACACCTATGATGTCCGCCTTACCGTCTTGCAGTAAATTTTCCGCTTGCTCAAACCCGTGAATGCCACCCGCAACCACGACCGGAGTTGCGTAACCTTCATTACGCAAATGTGCGCGGATCTGTGCAGTAGGCTCAATATTACGCCCAAATGGCCCTTGTTCGTCTGATATAAAGTGCGGCATACATTCATAGCCGCTACGGCCCGTATAGGGGTAAACCGCTTGCCCTTTAGCGGGAATTGCAGCGTCTTCAAATTTCCCGCCCCTAGAAAACGAGAGAAAATCCATGCCGGCTTTGGCGAACTGCACCGCGAAATAACTGGCATCATCAAGCCCGCTGCCACCCTCGATACATTCATCACTCAGCATTCTGCACCCCAATACATAACCATCACCAACGCTAGCTCGCACTGCCTGGTAAACTTCGAGCGGCAGACGCACCCGGTCTCTCCGCCGCCCACCGTAACCGTCTGTACGCGTGTTGAGTTTGGACAAAAAAGATGCCATGGTATAAGCATGGGCATAGTGCAATTCTATGCCGTCAAATCCGGCCTTTTTAGCCCGCATGGCTGCGTCCGCAAACAAGCCGGGCAAAATTTCCGGCAATTCGTCAATATGCGGCAAATGAGTATCTGTGACCCGATCACGGTAACCACGCTGATAGGTTTCAAACTCACGCGGGGTTAAAATAGCTTCAAGTTTTTCGTCGTCAAATGTGCATAAAACTTCACGGACAATATCTTCATCCGTATGGCCAGCCGCTTTTTTATGGGCGTCTGTAATGGTCAAAAAACGCCCGAAAAATTTGTCTTTTTCTGGGCGTCGGCGCATGGACAAAAAATCTATCAGCTGAATATATAGTTTAGTCTGACCACCGCTCGCCCGGCGCACCGCATCCACAATCCGCGCCAAACCATCAATATATTTATCGTGGCCTATGCGCAGCAAAGGCCCGGATGCAATGTCCCTGATCCCGGTCGCCTCCACAACGACCACGCCGGGCTTTCCCCGCGCAAAGCGTTCATACCAGCGAACCACCGCGTCCGTAACTTCTCCGTCCGCCGTCGCTCGCCACGGCACCATTGCGGGTATCCATGTGCGCTGTTCAAGGCTTAAATTGCCAGAGACCAAGGGCGTGAATAGCCGTGAATTCGCCGCTTGCTCTACACTTGGCCACGCGCCGGGACTGGTCTGGTGACGTATGCGTTCTGGCGGCTTCCATATGCTTATTTTGCTTTTGATGTATTGGGCGGGACGTAGGGAGAACGACTTAGGTTTTCGCGCATTTTTATCAGAGTTTTCATAAGCTGCTTAATTTGCGCTTGGGAAATACCGTCAAACGCCCGCTCATAAATATTGCCGCCAACTTGTACGGCCTCGTTTAAACTTTTGCGTCCTTTAGCCGTAATATGGATATGGACTATTCGTTTATCCTTGGCCCATAATTTTCGCTTAATCAGCCCGCCCTTCTCCATCCGGTCAAGCATACGGGTCAATGTCGGCATTTTAATAACACTGCGCCGAGCGATATCAGTCACGGTGCTAGGGTTATGGTCGCCTAAAATCCCCAATATGCGCCATCCGGTCTGATCCATGCCGATTTGTTTAAGCGCCTTTGCCATTTCGCCAATATAAGTCGCCGAGGTGCGGTTGAGATTATACAAAGGATAATCGTCAAGAACGAAACTATCTTGTCCGGGCAAGGAAAGTAAAGGCGAGGAAGGTAATGTGGGGCTCAAAACGGTCTCCAATGCAAAATTTTTATGTTCGCATGAATATTTAATTGAAAACGGAAATAAATTCAAGTAAGTCTTGCCCGTAAACAAAAAATAATCGGGAGGACGTAATGAGTGCAACAATATTAACCGATCTGGTGGCTGCCATGGCTAGCGGATCCGTAAAGGTCGTAGATTTAACCCAACCCTTGGAGCCAAAACCCCCCGTGCTACAATTACCGCCGGAATTCGTACAAAACCCGCCGTTCGAGCTGCATAACTTATCCGAATACGATGAACGCGGCCCGGCCTGGTATTGGAACTGGTTTAAATGCGGCGAGCATACAGGCACGCATTTTGACGCACCGATCCATTTTGTTACTGGCAAAGATTATGAAAACAATGCTACGGATACTATCCCGGTCGAAAAATTTATCGGCCCGGCTTGTGTTTTGGACGCGGTGGCGCAAGTTGAAGCAGACCCGGATTTCCTCATCACCATAGATTTTGTCAAAGACTGGGAAGAAAAGCATGGCCGCATCCCCGCCGCCTCGTGGGTGCTGTTTCGCTCCGGTTGGTCAAAACGGCTTGACCCGAAAGAGTTTCTAAATTTCCATGAGGACGGCGCCCATACGCCCGGTTGGCACCCTGATGTTATTCCGTTTTTAGCAGAAAAACGTGATGTTCTGGGCGCAGGCGTGGAAACGGTTGGTACGGACGCAGGGCAAGCGTTCGGATTTGACCCGGCCTTTCCCTGTCATGTACTGATGCACGGGGCCAATAAATTCGGTCTGGCCAGTCTAACCAACCTAGACCAACTCCCCCCCACAGGTTCCATCATTATCGCCGCCCCCCTAAAAATCGTGCGCGGCTCAGGCTCACCCTTGCGGGTGCTAGCATTAGTGCCATAGCTCTGAAGGCATCTAATGCGTAATATACTCAAAACATCGATACTTGTTTTCTTCATTATGATATTGACATTTGTGTTTCATGAGTTGGCGCATCTTTTGGCGGCGAAAGCTCTCGGCGAAAATGCCATTATGTCGATCAACCGTGTGCGACCCGTCGGCGGGGCGTGGAACAATCCTAACAGCGCAACTTGGGTTGCGGCAGCAGGGCCAGCTTTGACAGTTTTAGGCGGAATTTTTGGCTTTATTTGGGCCGTAAAACGCTCTTCTTTTCGTGGAGCTAGTTTGGGCTTCAACATTCTTTTGGTCGCATTTGTACATCGTTTGCTTGCGACGATCGTAAGTCTGAATAATGCCAATGACGAGATGCGCGTCAGTATGTCTCTGGGGCTTGGCCCTTGGACTTTGCCAATTTTGGTCACCGCAATGCTTCTGGTTATGAGCATATATGCTTTTAAGAAGATACAGCCGGGTTATGGATACCTGATTAGTTTGTGGCTAGGCAGTAGTTTAGCCAGCACATTGGTCGTTTTTGGCGAGCCCCATTTACCGACCATTACTTGGTAAGACCTATGCGCTAATTTCCCATATCCCATATCCCATAGCAATCCAATGGCAAGCTCGGGCTTTAACTAACGGACCTAAGCGCTTCAACCAAGGCTGCTCCGTCTTCATCTTTGAGGGCGGCGATTTTCAATGTGCTTAATTGCTTCGCCGCATTTTTTTGTGCTTCGAAACTAGGAATGACGGCCATGATTTTAGCCGCATTTTTCAGGCCGCGCTCGTGGGTGTCGCCGTAGCCTTTAACCAGTCTTTGTAGCCCGGCCAGTTCGCAGGCCAGATCATAATTGTGCGCGGCGGCGGTTTTAACCTGTTCGCTCCATGTGGTGATACGCACCGTTTCAACGGCGTAGCGCAAGCTTTTGCGCCGCGCAGGTTTGCGTCTTGCAATGAGTGACAACAGCAAATACCCGCGAAGGCGAGTTGTGGTAATACGGCGACCTTTGTTGAAGAAAACATTCAGGAAGCGCATTTTTAATACCACTTTCCCAAGCCAGGCTGGCAAAATATCGCAGACCTCTTGCAAGCGCGGGTGCATGTATTCCGAGACATTAACAATCTGTCCCTCCGCCGCCTTGACCTCGGCTCTAAACCGTTCAAAACGGGCGGCACGAATTTTCAAGTCCGCTACCCTTATGGTGTCTTCATAGCTCATGGCCAAGGCTAAATATCTCGCCATGTCTCTGGTCAACCGCCAGTCTTTTTTTGCGCTATCTAGCGATGTAAATTCGCTCAATCGCTCAAGATAAAGCCTAGCGTAATCCGGGTCTTGATAATCTACCATTTTTTTCAAACCCGCCGTGATCATAGCATGAGCGCGGGGCGGAAAATCTTTCTTCATGTGGTCGAGCAAAAGCGTAACACTTGCGGACGGCGGTTTTTTATCTTGTGCTTTTGCGGGTATCTCCGCCTTGGTCTCACCCTGTACATTTTCATAACCCAGTGCAAAACCGCGCAAATTCGCAGGTACGGCCCGACCAGATTCCGTTATGGTTTTCTCAAACACATCCCGCGCAATTGGAAGAGCGCCAGAACCCGCCAAAGCCCCAAATAATACCGAGCTTATGACCGCGCCCGCTTCGCGGGCCGCTTTGCCCATGTCAAAGCAGATATATTGGGCGGCAATTTTTTCGGACATTTCGCGTACCTTTGAAAGCTCGCGCCGCCCGTCGCCCATTTCCTGTTTCTCGACAATGGAATAATCCCGGTGATCAGACGCAATCAAGGTTGTCTGTGCACTGACAAAGCCGCGCATCAAAGCCCGGCCCGATTCCATCATTTCGGACGCGATAACAATATCTACATCGCCGGGTATAGGGGTGAGGGCCAACACGGGTTTTTGCTTTTGTTTGTCGGCCAGATGCGCCGGGAAAAGCTCGATATAGTATATGGTGGCCCCGGTGCGTTGGGCTACGCCCGGCACTGATGTGTATTGCGCCAGATAGCCTTGGGTTTGCGCTGTGTCGAGTATCCATTTGGACAGCCCACCGCCGCCCTGCCCGCCCATAGCGATAATGGCGATATTTATGGATTTGTCTTTGGATAGCTTGGGGGACAGCTTAGTCATATTCACACCTCCCCGAAACTATGCCGGGCGCGTTTCTTGTCGGCACGGGCTTGCAGAAAACCAATCACTTTACCCCTAAACCCGGCCCGGAACTTATCCCAAACATTCGGATTATAAATCAAATCTGCCCGGTAAAACGACGGGCACAATACGGCGGCATGGGTAACCTCTCCGCACACGCCGCAGCCCACACCATCATTATTGACATGGGCCACCGGGTCTTCGCGCAACGGGTCAGGGTTATCAATTATGCTCAGGGAAGGACAACCTGAAAGCCGGATACAGGCATGGTCGCCCGTGCAAGTATCAGGGTCAACACCAAAGCGCGACCGGACAATGCGTTTACCGCCCTTGATCATTTTATTACGAATAGGTTTCTCGCGCCGTTCCCGGTTGAGCATGCATTCGCTTTGGGCCAGAATGACTTTCGGGCCTTTTTCAGGCGTGGTCAGGGCTTCGGTCAGGGTTTTGGTCATGGCCCCCAAATCATAGGTATTGACCGAGCGTTGCCATTTTATACCAAGCCCGGCAATGGCTCTGGAGATCGGGTTATTGGTAGTTTTGGTTTTGTTAAAGGCGCGGGACGATAAAATATCTTGCCCGCCTGTGGCCGCACTATAGCCGTTATCAACGATGACTAAAACATTATCATTTTTATTAAACACCGCATTGCCGACCCCGCTAGTCAGCCCGTTGTGCCAAAACCCGCCGTCGCCCATACTCGAGATGGTGCGCTTGTCGGATTTGGTGTTAAAGGCACTGGCCCCCGACCAACCAAGCCCGTAACCCATGGTGGTATTGCCAATATTAAACGGCGGCAGGATGGAAAACAAATGGCAACCAATATCGCAGCTTACATGAATATCACCTAGCTTACGCTGCACCAGTTTCATGGCGGTGAATATGGGTCGTTCAGGACACCCCGTACAAAACCCAACCGGGCGGGCGGGTACGGTTTCAACCAATACACTTTGGTCGGCGGCACTCAAACTGGCAGGCGTTTTCGCGGCAGGCTTTTTAAAGAATTTGCGCAAACCGTCTGCAATCACCTGCCCGGTATATTCCCCGGCCATTGGCAGAACATTTTTGCCGTAAATTTTCGTCCCTATATCCCGGCGGCGCAGGATTGTATTGATGTTTTGCTCCAAATATTCCGGCTGGCCTTCTTCGACAATCAGCACGGACTTTTTGTCCACACAAAACCCCGCCACCTCGTCGTCAATCATGGGATATGTGACATTTAGACAATAAACCGGCACGTCCGTATTGCCGTAAATATCAGCCAACCCAACGATTTTTAAAGCCCGCATCAAGGTATTATAAAGCCCGCCCTGGACGATAATCCCTTGATGACCTTTATGCCCGCCGAGAAATTCGTTGAGCTTATTGTCCTTGATAAACTTCACGGCGGCAGGCCAGCGCTGTTCAACCTTCTCAATCTCATGTTTGAAATTGGACGGTGGCAACACAACCCGGTCATAATCGCGCACCGGGTTTTCCATAGCTTGGCGCAGAGTAAAGTCCGGGCGTTTATTATCCTTAGCCGTAAATTGCCCGTGGACATGGCAGGCGCGAATACGCAACTCCAGCATGACGGGGGTGTTGGAGGCTTCGGACAGTTCAAACCCCTTTTCGACCATATCAACGATGGAGGTCAAATTCGGGCGCGGGTCGAGTAGCCAGATTTGCGATTTCATAGCGAACGCATGACTACGCTCTTGCATGATGGAGGAACCTTCGCCGTAATCTTCACCAATGACAATCAGGCACCCGCCCATGACGCCGCTAGACGCCACACTGGCCAACGCGTCGGAGGCAACATTGGTGCCGACGGTGGATTTCCAGGTCACCGCGCCGCGCAAAGGGTAATTGACCGACGCCGCCAACATAGCCGCCGCAGAAGCTTCCGACGCACTGGCTTCAAAATGTATGCCAAGGTCAGACAGTATCTCCTCCGCGTCCGCCAACACGTCCATTAAATGGGATATGGGCGCACCCTGATAGCCGCCCACATAGGATATGCCCGATTGCAGCAAAGCCTTGGTCACAGCCAATATCCCTTCGCCGCGAAATTCTTCGCCTGCGCCGATTTTCAAATCTTGGACTTCCTTATGAAAGGATCGTTCCGCCACGGTGTATCTACCCCTATTGTCAATTTTTAGCTTTACGCTTCCTTAATTGATAAATCAATTGATTTTTATACTGTCATTTGGCACAATATTGTTTACACCAAGACAACCAAATTGTATGGGGTCTACCCATTGGAGGCACTTTGAAACGGCATGTATTGATAACGGGCGGCGGATCGGGCATAGGTCTTGCCACTGCGCAGCGTTTGAGTGCCGAGGGTTATGCCGTGACAATTTGCGGTCGGGGGGCGAGTAAATTAAAGAAAACCGGCTTTGCATTTACAGTTATTGATGTCACCGCCCCCAAAAGTGTCGCCGCCGGGTTTTCTGCCGCCGTCAAGCAAAACGGCCCTGTTGATATTGTCATCAGCAATGCAGGTTCTGCCCAAACCGCATCTGCTCTCAAAACCTCGCTCGAAATGTGGAACACTATGATTGCAGTAAATTTGACGGGGGCGTTTTTATGTGCGCAGGCCGCCTTGCCGAGCATGGTGGAGCGCGGATTTGGCCGCTTCATTGTTGTCGCATCTACGGCGGCAGTGAAAGCATATCCTTACACAATGGCCTATGCATCCGCCAAGCACGGAACCCTTGGTCTGGTACGCTCACTGGCTCTGGAGTTGGCCAAAACCGGGGTCACTTGCAATGCGGTTTGCCCCGGATTTACCGACACAGATATTGTGCGTAGTGCCGTCGGAAATATCACGGCTAAAACCGGGCGCAGCGAAGCGGAGGCAATGGCCGCATTTACCAAAGACAACCCCACGGGCCGTTTGATAACCCCGGACGAAGTCGCGGACAGCATTGCCTGGCTGTGCGGCGAGGGTGCTGGCTCCGTCAACGGACAAGCCATTATGATTGACGGCGGGGAGAGCGTTCAATGACGGGCGCACGCACTAGTGTTTTGCGGTCGATTGGGGATGTAGGTTTAAACTTTCTTTCTTTCCTTCCTCCGTTTTTCACGGGGGAAGTACCCCGAAGGGGGGATGGGGGGAACAACTCCACTCTGACGCAAGACGATAGATTGTCCTCCATCGAGCGCCAAGAGGCGTCCACTTCCCCCGCAAGCGGAGGAAGGAAAGAAGGAAAAACATCCTCCCAAACCGAACACGAAATACTATAGATAAAACAAGGAACGCCCTATGAAAGCCTCAAACTTCAATCCAAACAGCTTTGCGCCTGAAAGCTTCAAGCCAGAGCATTTCCTTTGGGCGTTCAAGGACGGTGTCGCCACCATCAGCCTGGACAACCCTGCGCAAAAAAACCCGCTAACCTTTGCGTCTTACGCAGAACTTCGCGATGTATTTCGCCATCTTTGCTATGAAACCTCGGTCAAGGTCGTGGTATTTGGTTCCAACGAAGGCAATTTTTGCTCCGGCGGCAATGTCCACGACATTATCGGCCCGCTGACGAAAATGGACATGCCGGAGCTTCTGGCTTTCACCCGCATGACCGGGGATTTGATTAAAGCTATGCGGGCCTGCCCCCAGCCGATCATTGCCGCCGTTGACGGGATTAGTGTCGGGGCCGGCGCGATTATTTCTATGGCGTCAGATTTGCGCCTAGCCACCCCGGACGCCAAAACCGCGTTTTTGTTTAACCGGGTTGGTTTGGCCGGATGTGATATGGGGGCCTGCGCGATGCTGCCGCGCATAATTGGGCAAAGCCGTGCCTCGGAGTTATTATTTTTAGGTCGTTCCATGAGCGCTGAGGAAGGTGAACGGTGGGGCTATTTCAATAAAATTGTTGCGCCGGAAAACCTGCATGCTGAAGCTTTGAAACTGGCAGGGCGAATCGCGTCCGGCCCGACATTCGCCAATTCCATCACCAAGAATCAGCTCAATATGGAATGGGATATGAGTTTGGATACGGCCATAGAAGCCGAGGCACAAGCCCAGGCCATTTGTATGCAAACACAAGATTTCAAGCGGGCCTATGATGCTTTTGTCGCCAAGCAAAAACCGGTGTTTGAGGGCAATTAAATGGCTGACAAAACCTATCTCGACTGGCCATTTCTAGAAGACCATCACCGCGCACTGGCGGGCGATATATCCACTTGGGCCGCCGCCAACTTGCCTGCCATTATTGATGCGCCGGACGCCCATAGAGACACCGATACCACCTGTCGTAAACTTGTCAAAGCCTTGGGTGCAGGTGGGTGGCTACGTTATTGCGTACCTGCCGCTTACGGTGGTGCGCTTGAAAATCTGGACGTTCGTTCACTGGCCATCATTCGTGAAACTTTGGCCTATCATAGCGGGCTGGCCGATTTCGCCTTCGCCATGCAAGGGCTTGGGTCGGGCGCAATTTCCACTTACGGCAACGACGAGCAAAAAGCCGCTTACTTGCCCGCTGTAGCTAGCGGCGACAACATCGCCGCCTTTGCACTCACAGAAGTTGATGCAGGTTCAGACGTAAGCGCCATGACCACAAGCATGGAAAAGCGCGGCGACACATATATCTTAAACGGCGAAAAAACCTATATTTCCAACGGCGGTATCGCCGATTTTTATTGCGTTTTTGCCCGCACAGGCGCAGGCTCCAAGGGTGTCAGCGCCCTCATTGTTGACGCCAATACGCCCGGCCTAAAAATCTCCGAACGCATCCAAGTCATGGCGCCCCACCCTTTGGCCCGCATAGGTTTTGAAGATTGCAAAGTGCCTGCCAAAAATCTGTTAAGCGCAGAGGGCGCAGGGTTTCGGGCCGCGCTCGGCACGCTTGATATTTTCCGCACAACTGTCGGCGCGGCCTCCCTGGGCTTTGCCCGGCGGGCTTTGGACGAGGCCGTTACGCGGGCTAAAAGTCGTAACATGTTTGGTGCCACTTTGGCGGATTTACCTTTGGCGCAAGCGGCGTTGGCTGAAATGGCACTGGATATTGACGCGTCTGCCTTGCTGATTTACCGCTCAGCCTGGACGAAAGACATTAAGAAAACCCGCGTCACCCGCGAGGCGGCGATGGCCAAATTATATGCGACCGACAGCGCCCAAACCGTCATTGACAAAGCCGTGCAGATGTTCGGCGGACTGGGGGTAACGGTCGGCTCCAAGGTCGAGGAACTTTACCGCGACAATCGGGCTTTGCGGATTTACGAGGGCGCGTCCGATGTACAAAAAATCGTCATAGCGCGTCAAATTTTACAACAATAGAGGTATCTATGAGAAAAACATTACTCCCTGACGGTTGGCCAAGACCCAAAGGTTATTCCAACGGTATCTTGTGTGAAGGCCAGATGGTATTCACCGCAGGTGTAATTGGCTGGAACGCAGAAGAGAAACTGGAAAGCGAAGATCTTCTCGACCAACTCCGCCAAACCTTGAGAAACACCGTGGCCATATTGGCAAAGGCGGATGCCAGTCCGTCCGACATTGTACGCATGACCTGGTATGTGACCGACATGGAAATTTACCGGAATAATTTGAAAGAAATCGGAACCGTGTGGCGCGAAGAAATCGGCACGGTCTTTCCTTGTATGGCTTGCGTAGCCGTAACCGCTTTAGTAGAACCCCGTGCGGTCATCGAAATTGAAACCACGGCAGTTTTGCCACAGGAAAGAAAAATACCATGAGTAATGCATACGCCCCCTTTAACTGGGAAGACCCGCTAAACCTAGCTGACAGCCTGTCCGAAGAAGAAATTTTGGTTATGGACAGCGCAAAAAGCTATTGCCAGGACAAGCTGATGCCGCGCATTTTAGAGGCCAACCGCAACGAGGTTTGCGAGCCTGAAATTTTCCGCGAGATGGGCGGGCTTGGCTTGCTCGGTATGACCATTGACGGTTACGGCTGTGCGGGCATGAACTATGTTAGCTATGGTCTTGTCGCGCGCGAAGTTGAGCGGGTGGATAGCGGGTACCGCTCTATGATGTCCGTACAGTCATCTTTGGTTATGCACCCGATCAACGAATTTGCTACAGAAGAAACCAAGCAAAAGTTCCTGCCCAAATTGGCGAGCGGCGAATATATTGGCTGTTTTGGTTTGACCGAGCCGGACGCTGGTTCCGACCCCGGCGCTATGAAAACCCGCGCCAAATCCGTGGACGGCGGCTATGTTTTAAACGGGGCAAAAATGTGGATCACCAATTCGCCGATAGCCGATGTATTTGTCGTCTGGGCTAAAGATGATGCAGGCGACATACGCGGATGTGTCTTGGAAAAAGGCATGAAAGGGCTGTCCGCGCCCAAGATCGAAGGCAAGTTTAGCTTGCGGGCCAGCATCACTGGCGAGATCGTCATGGAAGACGTGTTTGTGCCTGAAGAAAATAAATTCCCGGATATCAAAGGCCTCAAAGGCCCGTTCTCATGTCTGAACAAAGCCCGCTACGGTATTGCCTGGGGCAGTATGGGCGCGGCGGAATTTTGTTGGCACGCGGCTAGGCAATACACGCTTGACCGCCAACAATTCGGCAAGCCTTTGGCCCAGACCCAGCTTATCCAGAAAAAACTGGCCGATATGCAAACCGAAATCACCCTTGGCCTACATGCCGCTTTACAAGCGGGCCGGTTGATGGACGCGGGAAAATTGGGCATTGAAGCCATCTCCCTGATCAAGCGCAACAATTGCGGCAAGGCTCTGGATATTGCCCGCCAAGCCCGCGACATGCACGGCGGCAACGGCGTCTCCGACGAATTTCACGTCATCCGCCACTCTATGAATTTGGAAGCCGTCAACACATATGAAGGCACCCACGATGTCCACGCGCTGATATTAGGCCGGGCGATTACGGGTTTGCAGGCGTTTTATTAGAGACGTTTGCCTTCTTTTCCTTCCTCCGTTCTTACGGGGGAAGGAAAAAGGGTATCAACCTCTGTTCTCTAATACCGTTTGCAACTCTTTGAGAAGTTCGCTGAGTTTTGCTTGTTTTTTTGGCGGTAGTCCTGCGAGCATTTCTGTGATCCAGTCATGGTGGTCTTTTGCCATTGCGGCGAATAGTGTGTGGCCGGATTTTGTGATGCGGATATACACACTGCGGCGGTCTGTGGCTGAGTGTCTGCGGGTAATAAGCCCGTCTTTTTCCATACGGTCGAGCAAGCGGCTGATATTGCCGGACGAGGCGATAAGTTCTTTTGATAGTACACCAACGCTCAACTCGTCCTCTCCCGTTCTGATAAATTGGGACAAAACATCAAACCGTGATAATGACTGGCCGTAGTTTTCCCGCAGCTTTCTATTGATCTTTTGCTCCAAATGGGCGGAGGATTTGGCGATCTGCAACCAGATGCGCAGGGATGTGGGCTCGCGTTTTGTCATAGTACGAGTATAAACACACCGCCGATTTGTCCAAGATGTATTTTACACAATAATAAGTTACATGTAATACATTATTGTTTACATGTAATATATTTATGGTAAGAGGAGTATGCAATAAATATGGAGAATAGTATGCCAGACGGTAAAATAAACAAAATTTCGGTTGTTGGCGGTGGGCCGGGTGGGCTGTATTTCTCCATCCTCACCAAAAAACGCTGTCCGGACATCGAAATAGATGTGTATGAGCAAAACCAGCCTGATGATACATTCGGGTTTGGGGTGGTGTTTTCAGACGCAACATTGGACGGATACCAGGACGCAGACGAAAAGTCCTATGATAGCATCCGGGCGGGGTTCGCCCATTGGTCTGATATTGTTATCCAACACAAGGGCGAGCGCATCGTCATTGGCGGCAACGGCTTTGCCGGATGTTCACGGGTGACATTGTTGCAAAAAATGCACGAGAGATGTGCAGAGCTTGGGGTTAATGTGCATTTCGGCGCGATGATTGACCCGCTTACGGTACGGGACAGGTTCAAAGACAGCGATATTATTGTCGCGGCGGACGGAATTAACAGCCCAATCCGTGACGCCAATAAGCAAGCATTCGGCATGAAAACCGATCTGCGGCCCAATCATTTTGTCTGGCTAGGATCGAAATGTCCGCTTGATGCCTTCACGTTTTTCTTTCGCGAAACCGAGCATGGGCATTTCTGTGCGCACACCTATCAATATGAAGAGGGCATGTCGACATGGGTGATCGAGACCACTGCGGATTGTTGGGAGAAATCCGGCTTTGCCGATATGGGCGAGCAGGAATGCGCCGATTATCTTGAGGTGATTTTCAAGGACGACCTGCAGGGCCACCCCTTTATCACCAATAAATCTTTTTGGCGCAATTTCCCGAAAATCACCTGTGATAAATGGGACGTGGATAATATCGTTTTGATTGGCGACAACAAAGCTACGGCCCATTGGTCAATCGGCTCTGGCACCAAGCTGGCCATGGATTGCGCCATTGGTTTGTCTGACGCCGTGGTGGCAAACCAGAGCGATACCAAAGCCGTATTCGCCCACTATGAAGATGTGCGCCGCACCCCTGTTGAGATCGTTCAACATAACGCACAGGTTTCCCTAGTCTGGTTTGAAAACATGGATAGCCATTGGCAAAAATCCCCCTA
Organism: Alphaproteobacteria bacterium; assembly: GCA_024278855.1. Lineage (GTDB taxonomy): Bacteria > Pseudomonadota > Alphaproteobacteria > Caulobacterales > Maricaulaceae > Robiginitomaculum_A. Next base: position 112,131 of record JAJRSJ010000022.1, read on the forward strand.
TGAATTTGCCTTCTCGGTCATGACCAGAGCCAAATCCGTGACCTGGGACAATCTGCAAATGCGCGACGCGAATTTCATGGAAACGGTAGAATCCGAGTATTATGATTTGTACAAAAAACAAACCGGGATTGATGTCTCCGCAGACAAGCCAACACCCATGTTCACCCCTTATAAACTGCGCGGCATGACATTGCCCAACCGGGTGGTCATGGCCCCTATGGCACAATATTGCGCAGACAATGGCCTGCCCAATGACTGGCATTTTACGCATTATACGGCCCGGGCCGTGGGCGGTACGGGTTTGATCTTCACCGAAATGACCTGCCCGTCCGCTGCCGGGCGCATCACTGATGGGTGCGCAGGAATATGGAACGAGGCGCAGATGCAAAAATGGCAACATATTGTCGAAAACATCCACGCAACTACGGACAGCAAAGTTTGTATGCAGCTTGGTCATGCGGGCCGTAAAGGCTCGACAAAAACCCCGGACAAAGGCATGGACATGCCCAAGGATGCGGACAATTGGCCGCTCCTTAGTGCATCGCCCATTCCCTATATGGACGGTATTTCAGACACACCTAGCGAGATAACCAAAGCCCAAATGGACGCGGTTAAAGCCGATTTCGTCGAGGCCGTGAAACGCGCTGATAAAGCCGGGTTTGACATGATCGAATTTCATGCCGCCCACGGCTATTTGTTCGCTAGCTTCCTGTCGCCCTTAACCAATACCCGCACGGACGAATTTGGCGGCACGGTCAAAAACCGGCTCAAATTCCCGCTAGACGTTTTCAAAGCCGTTCGCGCCGCCTGGCCAGCTGCCAAGCCCATGAGCGTGCGTATTTCTGCCTGTGACTGGGCCGAAGGCGGTATTTCGGATACTGATGTTGTCACCATTGCCAAAGCATTTAAGGATGCGGGTGTTGACATTGTGCATGTCTCGTCGGGGGAAACCGTCAAATGGCAAAAACCGATGTTTGGCCGCATGTGGCAAACCCCGCTGTCGGAACTGGTGCGCAGGGAAGCGGATGTGCCGACCATAGCGGTTGGTGCCATCACCCTGCCCGAGCAGATCAACACCATCATCGCGGCAGGCCGCGCTGATCTCTGCGCCTTGGCCCGTCCGCACCTCAACACCCCGTTTTTCACCCGTCAAGCGGAGGGCCATTACGGAACGAAGAACCAAAACTGGCCAAACCAACTCCATTCAGGCCAATTTCAATTGTTTCGCGAAGCCGAAAAAGCCAATGAAAAAGGCTTGGAGCTAGCCCAAAAAGCCCGGCCAAACCGCAGGCATTACCAAAGAGCAAAAACCTGACTGGTTATACATTCATAAACTCAGGCCCTAGCGGTAAACCCCGCGAAAGGCGGCGTCCAGGTCGGCGATTAAATCATCGGAATGCTCCAAACCGATGGAAATCCTGATAAGGCCTTCCGTCAATCCGCCTTGGGCGCGCACATCAGCCGGTATACCGGAATGGGTGGTGGAAGCAGGGTGGCTGACCAGGCTTTCAGTGCCGCCGAGACTGACGGCGGATTTAAACAAGCTTAGCCCGTTGATGATTTTAA
>JAJRSJ010000023.1 GCA_024278855.1 Alphaproteobacteria bacterium
ACGCCAAGACGTGTTCGATTATATCGAAATGTTCTACAATTCTAAGCGAAAGCATGGTAAGTGCGGGATGTTGTCACCCGCTCAGTTCGAGATGGCAACAAAATGAAGGTACAAGGTGTCTACAAATCTAGGGGCACATCAATAAATCCAAACCATCATTAGATGTGAAATGGTCGTTTAGCAATTCTCTTGAAGGTAATTCAGAAAGGTCTAACCCAGTAATGGTAGTGGTTGTTGTACTCGTGCCGTTCGCAGATGTTTGGGTTGTGGTCTGAGTTCTTTCAGAACAACTACCTCCTCCTGCATCTGTATAACCTGCGCAATCAGCAAACAAACCAAATGGGTCGGTAGCGTTTATGGGGTCGTTGCCAACATATCCTGCCTGTGCTGTGCTGGCCGTAAATATCAAGCCCGCACCGAATAAAATTGTTCCTATAATCCTGATTGCCAAGCTCATAATATTCTCCCCTTTTGAAACATGTGAACACCGTTAATACACTTTAAGGTTTTGCGCAATGTTTAAGCACTTATATAATTTCTGCCAAACGCTTTACGCGCCTTGTTCTACAGTTTAGACATGTCTGCGTAATTCAGCAAGGTGAGAGAGAATATGCCAGAGGATACACAAGCGAATACACAAGCGCGGGAAAGTATGGAATATGATGTGGTGATCGTCGGCGGCGGGGTATCTGGCCTGTCCGCTGCTATTCGCCTCAAACAATTGGCTACGCAAAACGATAGCGAGATCAATGTTGCGCTGTTGGAGAAAGGCTCGGAGATCGGGGCGCATATATTGTCGGGTGCTGTGGTTGACCCCATTGCGCTGGACGAATTGTTTCCAGATTGGAAAAACATGGGTGCGCCCCTGAACACGGCGGTAACAAAAGACAAGTTTTATTTCTTGACCAGTGTCGGTGCCATTCCGCTCCCGGCTTTGATGATGCCGCCTTTGATGAGCAATCACGGCAATTATATTGTGTCTTTGGGTAATGTAGCGCGGTGGCTGGCCGAGCAAGCGGAAAATATGGGGGTCGAGATATATCCCGGATTTCCGGCCGCCGAAGTGGTTTATAATGCGGATGGTTCCGTCAAAGGTGTGGCCACGGGGGATATGGGTGTGGGTCTGGACGGCAAACCCAAGGACGGTGCTTATACCCAGGGCATAGAATTACACGCGAAATACACGTTTTTTGCCGAGGGTGCGCGGGGGTCTTTGACCAAAGCCTTGATCGAAAAATTCGCTTTGGACGCAGAGAGCGAGCCGCAAAAATACGGCATCGGCCTCAAGGAATTATGGGTGGTCAAGCCGGAAAACCACAAGCCAGGCCTGGTGCAGCATAGCTTTGGCTGGCCTTTGGATAACAAAACTGGCGGCGGTACGTTCCTGTATCATATGCTCGACGGCGATACGCCTTATGTGGCGGTGGGCATGGTGCTACATTTGAATTATAAAAACCCATACCTGAGCCCGTTTGAAGAATTTCAGCGCATGAAAGCCCATCCCCATATCAAGGACGTGTTTGAGGGGGCCAAGCGCGTATCTTACGGCGCACGAGCCATGACCGAAGGCGGTTGGCAATCCGTACCAAAATTGGCATTTCCGGGCGGGGCGCTTATGGGCTGCGGCGCCGGGTTTATGAATGTGCCGCGCATCAAAGGCTCTCATAACGCTATGAAAACCGGGATGTTAGCCGCCGAAGCCGCGTTTTCGGCTATTGGCGCGGGCCGGGCAGGGGACGTATTGTCCGAATACCAAAGCGCGTATGAAGCTAGCTATGTGTATAAAAATCTGAAAAAAGTCCGTAATGTCAAACCGTTTTGGTCAAAATTTGGCACGGTGTTCGGGGTGATGCTCGGCGGTCTTGATATGTGGACAACGAGTCTTTTGGGCGGGTTTTCACTTTTTGGCACGCGGGGTCACGGTAAATCCGACGCGGATAGCCTTGATCTGGCTGAGAAGCACAAGCCAATCGACTACCCAAAACCGGACGGCATATTGACATTTGATCGCCTGACCAGTGTTAGTTTTTCCGCCACTAATCACGAAGAAGATCAGCCGTGTCATTTAAAATTGACCGACCCGGATATTCCGCTCACTGTCAATCTGCCGAAATGGGCCGAGCCAGCCCAACGTTATTGCCCGGCAGGGGTTTATGAAATATTGGAAGAAAACGGGGTGCAACGCTTTCAAATCAATGCGCAAAATTGTGTGCATTGTAAAACCTGTGCCATCAAAGACCCTAGCCATAACATTAATTGGGTGACGCCTGAAGGCGGCGGCGGCCCCAATTATCCAAATATGTAAAGTGTGACCATTATGGGAAAAGTCAGATTAATAACTATGTCTGCGATATTGACGCTCGCCCTGTTCGGCTTGCCTGCATGTACGACAGTTTAGAAAGAAAACAATTTTGAAGCGGGCATAACCCTGTCGCCTACGGCTCAGTTATATGCGGACTATGTGTCGGGTAGCTATGCCTATAATCTTGGCGATGCGGCTAGGCGCTCCAGTTTTTATGCTAAAGCCTTTGCCCGCCGCCCGCGAGATTTGGATTTGGGCCGCAAAGCAATGGCGGCGGCGATCAATAATGATGATACCGGGTTATCGCGTAGATTGGCCCGCAAAATCATTGTGCTTGAGCCTACGGACGGCGTGGCGCGAGCTGTATTGGGCGCACAAGCTTTGGCGAATGGTCAGTACAAAAAAACTATTGATATATTGGACAATGCTAGTGGGGGTATCGGCGTCGAGGACTTTAATTCCATGATGCGCGGTTGGGCCAAATACGGGCTAGGGAAAAAGAAATCGGCGATTGCAACTTTTGATAATATGCAAGGTGGGGGTTATTTCGAATATTTGGGTAAAATGCAAAGAGCCATTGTTGATATGGATTTGGGCAATGTAAAGAAGGCCGAAAAATATTTCGCCGAAATTGACGAGGTAAATTTAGCCCCGATCGAATCCACCTTGGCACAAGTGCGCGGGTTGATGTTGCGCGGTGAAAAAGACAAAGCCCTTGAGAAATTGCAAACATATGCTGATGAGAATAATGGGTCGCTTAGTGGGCCGATCCGCGCATTTATTAACGCCATTGAAAAGGACAAAAATCTTGAATGGAAATTGACCCCTGCTCAGTTGGCTTCACGGGCTATGACTGAGCCGGCTTTTCGGTATTACGGTGCCAAACAGCAATTTCATTCCGCTGAAACATTTCTGCGCTTGGCCCTAGTGTTGGACCCGCACAATGACAAAGCAAAGCTTTTTCTGGGCACTATTTTAGAGGAAGTTGAGCGCAATGAAGCGGCCTTGCAAACATATAGACAAATTTCGAAAGTTTCCGAGTTTTCCGTCTCGGCGCGTTTGGCAGAGGCTGACATTTTATTTGGCGCGGATAAAAATACGGAAGGATTGGCGGTATTGGAATCTATACAAAAGTCCCATCCTTCGCGGGTAACGCAGGGGTCTTTGGGGCGGGCCTATCTTATCATGGAAGAATACGAAAATGCGCTCCCTTTTTACGAAGCTTTGATTGAGGAAATGTCTGCAGACGAGCTTGAGAACAATCCTGTACCGCACTATGTGCGCGGCATTATTCTTGAGCGGTTAGGCCGTTGGCAAGAGGCAGTGGCGGATTTTGAATTTGTCCTCAAACACCAACCAGATAATGCAGATGCGCTTAATTATCTGGGATATACTTGGGTCGATAAAGGGGTTAATTTGACCAAAGCGTTTATCATGATTGAAAAAGCGGTGGAGTTGGAGCCAAAAAGCGGGGCGATTATCGACAGTTTGGGCTGGGCTCACTATAAATTGGGTCGATATGCCCAAGCCAGGGTGAATCTGGAGGAGGCGGCCCAGCGTTCCCCAACCAGTGCTACGATTATTGACCATCTTGGAGACGTATATTGGAAACTAGGGCGCGAGAAAGAGGCTGGATATCAATGGACTAGGGCTGCAAGTCTTGACCCGACCGAGGAGGAGCTTAGGATAATCAAGATCAAACTTAAAGACGGTCTTGATGCTGTCATTGTCACAGATAAGCGTTGATCCCCGTTGACGAAAATCGCCAAATATTCCGAGATCGCTCGGGCAAAAATCAATCTTACATTACATGTAGGCCCGGTGCAAGACAATGGCTATCACCCCTTACACAGCCTTGTGGGGTTTGCAGATTTTGGAGATAGGGTCGACGCAAAAACTGCAGGTGCATTTAGCTTAAATGTACAAGGCCCATTCGCCGGGGATACACCCGGCGGGGATAAAAATTTGATCATGGAAGCCGTGAAACTTGTTGCCAAGCACAACAAAGTACAAGCTAAACTTGCCTATAGTTTGACTAAAAACCTACCGGTTACGTCCGGCATTGGCGGCGGCAGTGCCGATGCGGCGGCGGCCCTTAGAATATTGGCGCAGGCGGAGCATGTCAGCTGGTCGGAACATGCGGAAGGTTTCTTGCCCTTGGGGGCTGATATTCCGGTCTGTTATCTGTCCCGCACCTGTGTCATGCAAGGCATCGGCGAGCAGATATTACCTTGGCCTGGACTAGGGCAAGTCGCTGCCGTGCTCGTCAATCCGGGGGTTGGTCTTCATACGGGCGAGGTTTTTGCAAGTTTTGATACTGTAGGCATGTCTTCGAAATTCACCTTGCCTGCCGGGTCTTTGCTCGATATGGCAAGAGCCGGGCGCAATGATTTGCAAGGGGTTGCAATAAGGCTGCAGCCCGTCATCGAGACGGTGCTTGAGGAAATTTCCCACCAAACAGACTGCAATTTGGCCCGTATGTCCGGTTCGGGTGCCAGTTGTTTTGGTTTGTTCCCAAGTTTGGAAAAAGCCCAAAGGGCGGCGAAAGATATTCAACAAAACCATCCAAAATGGTGGTGTGCTCCGGCCTTGCTCGGGGACGCAATGTGAGCTTTGAACCTCCGGTAATGATTGTATTGCATTTGGCCGGTTTTTCTTTTTTTATATCTTTGGCTATGAGCGGGTTTATGATTTCCGCCGGCGTTTCTGACAATATTGGCTTTGTTTTATCCAAATTGCGCGGATCATAGCCTGCTTGGCTCTATTTTGGCTTTGGTTTATTTGGCCGTTCATAAAAAATTAGTGGCTAACTCACCCGTTCAGCCACAAAATCCGCCAATCGAATAAGCGCCGTCTTCCATTGGCTATCCGGAAAAATACCCAGAGACAATTTGGCAGTTTTAATATGTATACGCGCCGCGCCCAATGTGGCTTCAAGGGCATTTTCCTGTTTTAACAAATCCGTGGCAGTTTCTAAATCACCTGATGATTGCTTGTGGTCACTGATCACCCTTTGCCAAAAACCTAGTGCGGGTTTGTCACTTTTTCGTTTGGCGTTGGCGTAGGCAATGATCACGGGCAAAGTCATTTTGCCTTCGCGAAAATCATCGCCGACAGACTTGCCCAAAGCCGCTTCAAAACCACCGTAATCCAGTGCATCGTCCACCAGTTGAAAGGCCAATCCAAGCTCTTGACCATAAGCCTTAAGGGCGGCTTGTTTTTGCGAACCACTGCCGGCCAGTACGGGCGAGACTTCGGCGGCGGCGGCAAAAAGTGCGGCGGTTTTGGCCCCTATGACCTGCATATAAACCTCTTTGGTCATTTCTACATCACGCAGTCCAGCCAATTGTTGCACTTCACCTTCGGCGATAACACTGGAGGCCGCAGACAATATGCCCAAAGCAACAAGGGAGCCCGTCTCCACCATGAGATTAAAGGCCCTTGCAAACAAAAAATCCCCGACCAAAATGCTGGGCGCATTACCCCAGATCAGATTGGCGGCTTTTTTTCCTCTGCGCTTGGCACTGCGGTCAACCACATCATCATGCAAAAGCGTGGCGGAATGGATGAACTCCACCGCCGCTGCCAATTTATAATGATGTTCGCCTTGATACCCGCATAAATGCGCGGACGCTATGGTCAGCAAAGGCCGCAACCGCTTGCCGCCTGCCCCGACCAGATGCTCGGCCAAATCCGGGATCATGCCGACCGGGCTTTGCATACGCTCAAGGATGATGGCATCAACTTGGGCCATATCGTCTGTCGCCAGTGCAAGCAAGTGCTCGATCGGTGAGGAAGTGCTAGGCTTTGTCTTTGTTTTTATGGTCACATTGCTCTCGTTTCGGCTTCTATCTAGGCGGATAGACCTAAGGCGGCAAGTAGCTATGGTAATTTTATTGTTCAGGTGATATAGGGCTACAATGATTGCCATTATAAAAACCAATAACCCGGTGACGCTCAGTTATGCCCAGTCGGTTCTCAATGACAACGACATAGGTTGGTTCGTCGCCGATACACATGCCAGTGTTATCGAAGGTTCCATAGGGGCTATTCCGAGGCGGTTTATGGTCTTGGGAGAGGATGTTGTGGAGGCCAGAAAACTATTGGCTGCGGCAGGTTTGGAAGACGAATTTTGCCGGCTTTAGACGTAAAGTTTTTCGGTGGACAGGTTAGCGTTACCCAGCCGGGCGAAGGCTATAGGGCGGGAACCGATGCTATTTTGCTAGCCTCATCACTGAATGCGGGCGCGGGCGAAAAAATACTTGAGCTTGGTTGCGGCACGGGCGTGGTGATGCTGCTGGCGGCCCATCATTTACCGGATGTGCAATGTACCGGGCTTGAGAAGAGCCAAGACATGTTGGCGCTGTCGCGCACAAATAAGGCGGGCCATGACAATATCGAAATCGTTTCCGGTAGCATCAGACGCATCCCCCATGATTGGCATTTGCAATATGATCAAGTGGTTGCCAACCCGCCTTATTTTGACAACCGCCGGGCTGTGCGGATGTCGGCGGAAAAAGAAAGCTCGTTCGTCAATAAAGGTCTGACATTGGATGATTGGCTCGGTGCCATGTTGATATGCCTGAAACCACGCGGTCTCGGCACGTTGATTTACCGGGCGGATGGTTTGGAGAAAATATGTTCAAGCTTGGTGGGCAAAGCAGGACGCTTGCGGATTTTGCCCATACATTCTTACGCCGACGAGCCCGCAAAACGCATAATTGTCCAGTTTCGTAAAGGCGTCAAAAGCGAAAGTGCACTGTTGCCCGCCTTGGTCATGCATGATCGCGGTGGTGCCGCCCGGTACGCACCAGAGGCCGCAAAAATCCTCAGCGGCAAAACTAGGCTCAATCTAGCGTAATCACGGCTTGATTTTAACTTCACCACTCCATAGGTTTGCGCCATATACGACTATAGTTATTAGAGATTCTTATGGGCCCAAAATCAAAAAAAGCGCCGCTTTCTTTTCAGGATTTAATCCTTACCCTCCAACATTATTGGAGCGAGCAAGGTTGTGCTATACTCCAGCCCTACGATATGGAGGTCGGGGCGGGGACTTTGCACCCGGCGACCACCTTGCGCTCGCTCGGGAAAAGTCCGTGGAAATGTGCCTATGTGCAGCCGTCGCGCCGCCCGGCTGATGGTCGTTACGGTGAAAACCCGAACCGCTTGCAACATTATTACCAGTTTCAGGTACTTCTAAAACCCAACCCGCCGGACATTCAGGATTTATATCTTGGCTCGCTCGCGGCCATTGGCATTGACATGGACTTGCACGATATCCGCTTTGTTGAAGACGATTGGGAAAACCCGACGGTCGGTGCTTGGGGGTTAGGCTGGGAAGTGTGGTGCGACGGCATGGAAGTCAGCCAGTTCACCTATTTCCAACAAGTCGGCGGTCTGGATGTGGAACTGGTATCGGGCGAACTTACTTACGGTCTGGAACGTCTGGCCATGTATGTGCAGGGCGTCGATAATGTTTATGATCTGGCTTATAATGATGCGGGTGTTTCTTACGGCGATGTGTTTCACCAAAACGAAATTGAGCAATCCAAATTTAATTTTGAACATGCCAATGTAGAGCGGTTGGAAAATTGGTTCAAAGGTGCCGAAGAACAATGCAAAGCCTTGTTGGCGTTAGACCCACCTCTACCACTTCCCGCCTATGACCACGCCTTAAAAGCCGGGCATTGTTTTAACTTGTTGGATGCACGCGGTGTAATCTCCCCCACGGATCGGGCGCGGTATATCAAAGCCGTGCGTGATTTATCGAAAGGTTGCGCCGAGGCTTGGGTTGCGGGTGAGAGGGAGGCAGGGTGATGCATACTACCATTAAAGCCCCTCACCACGCTATCGCGCGCCTCTCCCCAAAGGAGAGGCTAAGGTTGGCGCACCCCTACGGTATTTCTCGTTGTCCACAGATAGACAATCCGCCGTCTCCTCTCCTTTGGGGAGAGGAACAAGGTGAGAGGGTAAGATTTATTTGGGGGAAACGAAGTTATGTCTGAACTTCTATTGGAAATCATGTGCGAGGAAATTCCGGCGCGGATGCAGGTTAAGGCCGGGGCGGATTTGGCACGTATGCTCTCGGATGCCTTGGCTAAAGCCGGGTTGGATGTGGACAATGTGCAGACATTCACCGGGCCGCGAAGATTGGTGTTTGTGGCCGATGTGCCGCTGCGTAGCCCGGACGTGAAAGAAGAACGCAAGGGGCCGCGTGTTGGGTCGCCGCAGCAAGCTTTGGCCGGATTTATGCGCGGGGCGGGCTTGAACGATATATCCGAGGCCGAAATCCGCAGCGATAAAAAGGGCGAGCATTATGTGGCTATTTTGGAAAAACCGGGACGGGATGCTTCGGATATAATCGCGGCGGCAGTCCCCGAAATCATGGGTAAATTCCCGTGGCCAAAGTCCATGAAGTCCGGTGATAGCAGTTTTCGCTGGGTGCGGCCTTTAACCTCAATATTATGTATTTCAGACGGCAGAATCGTGCCCTTTAGTGTCGGGGGCATAGACAGCGGCAATATCACCCAAGGTCATCGCCGTATGGGACGCGGGCCTTACTCCGTTACCAATTTCAAAGCCTATAAAAACACATTGCAAACCAAAGGCCATGTGATTTTGTCGGCACAGGCCCGGGCGGACATAATTTTACGCAATGCCAAAACGGTGTGCGCCAAGGCCGGATTGGAACTGGTTGAGGACATTGGCTTGCTAGCCGAGGTTGCGGGACTGGTCGAATGGCCCGTGGTTATTCTAGGTGATATGGACGCAGCGTTTTTGGAGCTGCCCGCAGACGTAATCCGCCTGTCCATGCGCACCCACCAGAAATATTTCGCCCTCAAAGACAAGGCCGGCAACCTGGCCCCAAATTTCATCGTCGTCGCCAATCAAGAAGCCCCGGACGGCGGTGTTGAGATTGCGCGGGGCAATGCGCGGGTATTGTCAGCACGACTGGATGATGCAAGGTTCTTCCAGGCCGAAGACGCCAAGCGTACACTGGAGTCCCGCTACGACGAACTGGACGGCATCGAATTCTATAAGGGTTTGGGCACTATAAAAGACAAATCCGGACGTGTCGCCGCCCTAGCAAGAGAGCTAGCACCCAAGGTAGGCGCAGACCCGGACATGGCTGAACAAGCGGCGCGATTAGCCAAATGTGATCTGGTCACCAAGAGGGGAGTAGAATTCACCAGTCTGCAAGGCAAAATCGGGCGGTTGAGGTACGAGGCATAGGGCGGCGATAAGGACATAGCGACCGCAATAGAAGACCACTACAAACCCCAAGGCCCAAGCGACAGCGTGCCAACCAACCCGGTCGCCGTAGCGGTAGCGCTAGCCGACAAACTAGACACCCTAGTAGGCTTCTGGGCCATAGACGAGAAGCCGACGGGGAGTAAGGACCCCTATGCGTTGCGCCGTGCGGCGCTTGGGGTGGTGCGGATTATTTTGGAGAGTGGGGTAACTATTATTCTCCAAGAAACCTTGGAAGGGCATTTTTTACTCAAACAACCAAGGTTTCGAGATGGATATGGATTTGAAAATACAACAGAAACATTCCTAGAATTTTGCACCATGAATACGGGCGGCGGATATGGCGCCGGTGTAGATAACATTCGAGTTGTTCGAGAACATGCAGGTGAGATAACTAATAATTTATTGGATTTCATCCTAGACCGCCTGAAAGTTCATCTGCGTGAGCAAGGTGTCAAGCACGACCATATAGACGCAGTATTCTCCCTAGGCGGGGACGACCTTATTGACATCACCAATCGTGTAACCGCCCTCGGCGCATTCCTCTCCACTGACGACGGCGCAAACCTCCTCGCGGGGTACAAACGCGCCGTTAACATCCTCAAGGCCGAAGCTAAAAAAGGGGCGTTGCCTGATGCGGAGCCGGGGCGGGGGACACAGGTTGAAGAGGGTGCGCTTTATGATGCGCTTGCGGTCGCGGGGCCTGCTATCGAGACCGCTTTGGCGGCGGAGGATTACGCCGGGGCCATGACGGCTTTGGCGGGGTTGCGCGGGCCTATTGATGTGTTTTTTGATGAGGTTACGGTGAATTCTGATGTGGCGGCAGAGCGGGATAATAGATTGGGGCTTTTGATGCAGGTACGTAAATTGGCCGGGACGATTGCTGATTTTGATAAAGTGGAGGGTTAGATGGTTGGTGAACAGTTTTGTCCTTCCTCCGTTTACGGGGGAAGTACCCCGAAGGGGGGATGGGGGGCGTCGCTCTTGCGACGCTACAAAGTTATAGGGGTTTTCGAACGTCTGTTGCGCACAAGATGTGCGCCCCCCCATCGCCTGCGCAAGAGCTACGGCACTTCCCCCGTAAACGGAGGAAAAAAAGAATGAAATACGTCTATACATTTGGGGCGGATACCACCGACGGTAATGCGTCCATGAAAAATCTTTTGGGTGGTAAGGGGGCCAATCTGGCTGAGATGTCCTCGCTTGGCTTGCCAGTTCCGCCGGGCTTTACTTTGACCACCGAAGTTTGCACCGCTTATTATGCAAATTATAAAAACTATCCTGACGACCTCAAAGCACAGGTTGAGCGGGCAGGCAAGGCTTTGGAAGCCGACACGGGCAAAGTTTTGGGCGATGCTGATACCCCGCTTCTCCTGTCCGTGCGTTCCGGTGGGCGGGCGTCTATGCCGGGCATGATGGATACGGTCCTCAACCTTGGGCTTAACGACGAAACGGTTAAAGGTTTGGCGAAACTGTCGGGGGATATGCGCTTTGCGTTAGATAGCTATCGCCGCTTTATCCAGATGTATTCTAATGTAGTTCTGGGCATGGCCCACCATACGTTTGAAGACATACTGGAAAACCATAAAGACGATAACGGCTATTTGTCGGACACGGACATGAGCGCTGAGGACTGGCGCGAGCTTATAGATAATTACAAGACGGCCGTGCGCGAAGAACTGGGGCGGGACTTTCCGCAAAATCCTGACGAGCAGCTTTGGGGGGCTATATCCGCCGTGTTTGATAGCTGGATGACGGACCGAGCCATCACTTATCGCCGCCTAAGCGACATCCCCGAAAGCTGGGGTACGGCGGTCAATGTCCAAGCCATGGTGTTTGGCAATATGGGCGACACATCGGCCACGGGCGTGGCCTTTACCCGCGACCCAAGCACGGGCAATAACGAATATTACGGCGAATTTCTGATCAATGCCCAGGGCGAAGACGTGGTGGCGGGCATCCGCACCCCGCAAACCCTGACCAAAAAATCCCGCGAGGATATGGGCGAAACCGAGCCGTCCATGGAAGAAGCCATGCCGGAGGTGTACGCGGAATTGGCGGCGGTATTTGCCAAATTGGAAGCCCATTACCGCGACATGCAGGACATCGAATTTACCGTTGAGGACGGGCGCTTGTGGATGCTACAAACCCGCGCTGGCAAACGCACCGCTAAAGCGGCCATCAAAATAGCCGTGGATATGGCGGGTGAAGGGTTGATCTCCAAAGACGAGGCCGTGCTGCGCATCGAACCTATGTCGCTTGACCAACTTTTGCACCCGACTTTGGATGCACATGCCAAGCGTGATTTGTTGGTTATGGGCCTGCCCGCATCACCCGGTGCGGCGATAGGTGAAGTGGTGTTTTCGTCGGACGAGGCGGAAGCCTTGGCACGGGCCGGACACAAAGTTATTCTTGTGCGCACGGAAACCAGCCCCGAAGATATTCACGGCATGCACGCGGCCCAGGCAATTGTCACCGCACGCGGCGGCATGACGTCACACGCCGCCGTGGTGGCGCGGGGCATGGGTACGCCGTGCGTATCTGGCGCGGGTAGTATGCGGATTGACTACGAGGCTGGGACATTTTCCGTGGCTGGGCGCGTGGTCAAGAAGGGCGACATTGTCACTGTGGACGGGGCAAGTGGACAAGTGTTTGCGGGCGCGGTCGATATGGTACAGCCGGAAATGAGCGGTGATTTTGAAACGCTGATGTCTTGGGCGGACGCAGCTCGTACTCTAGGCATCCGCACCAATGCTGAAACCCCTACGGATGTGGAGACCGCCAAGGGCTTTGGCGCAGAAGGTATCGGGCTTTGCCGTACTGAACATATGTTTTTCGAGGCGTCCCGTCTGGCGCATTTTCGCGAAATGATTTTAGCGACGGATAAAAAAAACCGGGTAGCAGCGCTTGCTAAAATTCTGTCAACCCAACGCGATGATTTCGCGGCGATCTTCCGCATTATGGGTGAATTGCCCTGCACGATCCGCCTGCTAGACCCGCCCTTGCATGAATTTTTACCCCACGGTGAAGACGACGTAAAAGCGGTTGCCGAAGCCACTGGCTTGTCCGCCAGTGAGCTTATGGAGCGGGCCAAGGAATTACACGAAACCAACCCCATGCTCGGACACAGAGGTTGCCGCCTAGGCATCTCCTATCCGGAAATTTACGAAATGCAGGCGCGGGCTATATTTGAGGCGCAAGCTTTGGTAGCCGCCGAAACCGGGAGCAATCCAGTGGCCGAAGTGATGATTCCCTTGGTATCGTCGGAAAAAGAGCTGAAAATATTGAAAGACGCCATAGAGGCCGTTGCCGGACAGGTGGCAGAAGAAACCTCCGCGCCCGTCACCTATAGTATCGGCACTATGATCGAACTGCCCCGCGCCGCACTTATGGCCGGTAAGATCGCTACCCACGCCGAATTTTTCTCGTTCGGCACTAATGATTTAACCCAGACCACATTCGGCTTGTCGCGGGATGACGCCGGGCGGTTTTTGCCGGATTATGTGGCCCAGGGCATTGTCGAAAAAGACCCGTTTGTGACGTTGGACCAGGAGGGCGTTGGTGATTTGATCAAAATCGCCGTGCAGCGCGGTCAAAAAACCCGGCCGGACATAAAGTTGGGCATTTGCGGTGAACACGGCGGCGACCCGGCCAGTATTGATTTTTGCCACAATGGGGGGTTGGATTATGTATCTTGCTCACCTTACCGGGTTCCTATAGCCCGATTGGCAGCCGCCCAAGCGGCAATCAAAGCTAATAAATCTGGCTAACCGGATCAAGTTCAACGCAAAGCCAGTTAAAATTTTCATATACCCCTTATTCCATCTTTGGCATGGCTATTGCGTGATTTTTGTGAAGAAAGTCACGGATTATATGCGGATTAGTATGCTATTTCTAATCGAACCGGGTAGACGGCCAATGAATATTTGTAAACTGTCTGTTAATAATCTGTCTGCAAGGGTTGATTTAATCGCTTTGGCGACTATATGAGGGCTGAAATGAGCAAAAATGTACACATATACCTCGCTTGGGGGCTGTCTGTCGCTGTAATGGCAGGGGCATTGATCAGCTTGCCGAATATGGCGGGGGCTTCTTTGGTTATGAAAGACCAGGCCAAGTGGCAAGCCCGCGCTGGTAATTTACAAAACATTGGCGTTGAATTTTACTCGACCTCTAATCTGGCCCAAACCATGTCCGAACGCAGTTTGGACACCCGCATCAGCAATCCATATATGTTGGATTACCAATTGACGCAGGATTTATCCAAAAACGGCCTGTCTTATATTGCACCGGCCAAGGCTATGGCTCGCCAGACCAATTGTCTGGCCGAAGCAATTTATTACGAAGCCCGTTCCGAAACTACGGACGGTCAAAAAGCCGTGGCCGAGGTTGTGCTAAACCGTGTCGGGCATAGAGCTTTCCCAAATTCAGTTTGCGGCGTGGTTTATCCAGGCGCAGAGCGGACGACCGGTTGTCAGTTTTCTTTTACCTGTGATGGTTCCACCGCTAAATTGCCCAAAGGCAAGCATTGGCAGAAATCCAAAACCATAGCCAAGCACATGATGATCGGTGCCAACGCGCCGCTCACCAACCGTGCCACCCATTACCACACCACGGATGTAAATCCGAAATGGGCGCCAAGTTTGCGCAAGCTGCGCAAATACGACACCCATGTGTTTTACAGATTTATGCCGAGAAAGCAGCGTCTAAGACCCGTGAGTGTTGCGCCTTAGTTGGGTAACAAACCAATATAGTTCTGCAGGATGGATTAGCGTTTTTTACGCGTAGTCCACCTTTTGGTGGTTTCGTTGCTCTAGGCCATTTAAGTATCTAGCCCAATATCAAAATTTGGCGCAGAGTGTGTCAAAGCACCCACCGATATCACATCAACACCCGTAGCCGCAATCGCCGCCACTGTGCGAAAATTTACGCCGCCTGAGGCTTCCAGCATCACTTTGTTTTTGTTTAGCGCCACACATTCGCGCAAATCGTCCAAACTCATATTATCCAATAGAATAACATCCGGGCGGTGTTTCAGGACTTTCTTAAATTGCGCTACCGTGTCCACTTCAATTGAAACCTTGGTCATGTGGTCGGCACCGGCCATGACAGCACGCACAGCTTTGTCAACGCCGCCGGCCAAGGCGATATGGTTATCCTTGACCATGATGGCGTCGGATAATGAACCTCTATGGGTATGACCACCGCCGTGCAGGACGGCGCGTTTTTCCAAAGCCCGCAGGCCCGGCGTAGTCTTGCGGGTGGCGGCTATGCGCACATTATGGGGCGCAGTTTTGGCGACGAATTTTGCGGTCAGTGTGGCAATGCCGCTCATCCGGCCCATGAAATTAAGTGCCGTGCGCTCGGCCATAAGCAGTGAGCGCACCGGGCCGGAGACACTGGCGATGACGGTACCCTTGCGCACCTTTGAGCCGTCCGGGGAATGAATGTCAAATTCCACATCCGGGTCAACCAGAGCATAGGTCAGAACGGCGGCTTGTAGCCCGGAAACCACACCCGACCCCCTTGATTTGAAATATAATTGGGCATTGGCGGATGCAGGCACTAGCAGATTAGCGGTTAAATCTCCGGCAGTGCCAAAGTCTTCGGCGAGCGCACGGCGCACCATCGGTTCAATAACAATGCGGGGTAGGGGGGGGATAGTATTCATAATCTAAACCAGTTGATTGTAAGTTATATAAGAGGAATGCGGCGGGTTACTTGCGCCGGGAAAGTCAGTGCGGGTGTGGCCGCCTCTGCTTTCCTCGCGCGCCAGAGCGCCTGATGCGATAAACCGTGCGGCGATGAGCGGGTTGGCTTCGCCGACCTGCTCGGTCAGCTCCGCGATAATATCAAGCA
The DNA here is from genome assembly GCA_024278855.1 of Alphaproteobacteria bacterium. GTDB lineage: Bacteria > Pseudomonadota > Alphaproteobacteria > Caulobacterales > Maricaulaceae > Robiginitomaculum_A. Next base: position 15,416 of record JAJRSJ010000023.1, read on the forward strand.
ATGTGTTCAGCCCGCCCGAATTACGCAACACGCCGCAATATTTTGTCATATTAGTGCGCAGGGTTTCGCTTACCTCCGCAGTCATGGCCAGCCAGGGTTGGGGGCCGATATGCTCGGCCCGGCGTCTTGGGTGACTGCCAGTATTGATAGCATTGGCGGCGCGGTTGCCAAACACTATGGCTTCCAGAAGTGAATTGCTTGCCAAGCGGTTGGCGCCGTGAACGCCCGCGCTGGCGCACTCGCCCACGGCCCATAGGCCGGGCAAATTGCTGCGGCCCTCATCATCAGTCATGATACCGCCCATATGATAATGCACGGCGGGAGCTATGGGGATAAGCTCGGTGCGTGGGTCAATGCCTGCGCTCATGCAGCTGGCGAAAACGGTCGGGAATTCTTCGGGGAAATGTGCCCCCACGGCAGTGCGGCAATCCAGAAACGGCGGCTCGCCTTTTTGGATTTGCGCGAATACGGCGCGACTGACATCATCACGCGGGGCTAATTCGCCGTCCTTGTGGTATTTATCCATAAAGCGCTTGCCATCCGCCGTGACTAAAGTCGCACCCTCGCCGCGCAGGGCTTCAGTGGCCAAGGGGTTGGGGTCGCGGTCTATGTCAATGGCGGTGGGGTGAAACTGGACAAACTCCGGGTCGCGGATGATTGCTCCGTGAACTGCGGCCATGCCGAGTGCGTCGCCGCGAGAGGTTTTGGGATTGGTGGTGGTTTTGAACAGCCCGCCAACCCCGCCCGTGGTCAAGACGGTAATATCGGCCTGCACGGCCATGAGCGAACCGTCGTCCTTGCGGGCCATGGCCCCGGCGATACCACCTTTGCCGTCGGGTAAAAGCGTTTCCGCCCGCCAACCCAGTAGCGGTGTGATATGTTCGGCATCTTTAGCTTGCTCAACCATAGTTTCGATGATGGCTTTACCCGCCAAATCACCTTTGACCCGCGCCACACGGGGACGCCCGTGGGCCGCCTCCAGCGACAGCACCAAATCCCCACGCGGATCCGTATCAAACTCGACCCCGTACTGCATCAAATCGCGCACCCGCGCCGGCCCTTCGGACGCGAGGATCATAGCCACCCGCTCGTCCACCAAACCATCCCCCGCCGCTACGGTATCGCGTGCATGATCTGCCGCCGTATCCCCCGCGCCAATAGCAGACGCAATCCCGCCTTGCGCCCAGGCCGAAGCCGCGCCCTCACCTTGCCTCATGGATGTCAAAATATAAACCGGGCGCGGCGCAAGTTTAAGCGCCGTAAACAACCCGGCCAGACCTGCGCCCACTATGAGGACAGCGCCGGCAGGCAGCCGGGTCGTTTCGAGATCACCTAATGGCATAGATGTGCGTTCCTTTGTTATCTGTGGGGATTGTTAGCAGGCGCGGGGTGGTGGGGCAAATGGTAAGGTTGACCTCCTTCCCTCATGAAAAAGGGGGAAGGAGAAAATAATCATGCCCCTCCAACCTCGCTCACCCCTGCGAATGCAGGGGTCTATTGCCGGGGTTTAGGTGAATGTGGGAGCACAGGTAAATGGCCTTGCAAAGGTGGCCAAACTGGTTGCTCATGAATGTCCAGCCAAAAGGGGTTTTCCAGTTCAATGGTGTTTAACTTGTAAGCACGTTTCCATTTTTTGATTTGTCGTTCTTTTTTAAACGCGGCGTCACGGCTGGAAAACTCTTTAAACCAAACCAGTTTGTCACACCCATATTTTGCCGTGAACCCGTCAAATATTTTCTGTTTGTGCTGTTCCATCCGGGCGGACAAATCATCCGTATGACCAGTGTAAAGGGTTCCGCGTGGCTTGTTCGTGCAAATATATGTATAGAACATAAAGCGAACATATGTGTTGGTACCTGTAATGACAAGTATAAAATCAACATCAAGATAGACCCCTGCATCCGCAGGGGTGAGCGGGGTGGGTGGGGGGATTAAATATGGATATAATACCACATGATGCTACCTCAAAGAGCAGGAAGAGATGATAAATTTCATCTCCCAAACCCACACTTACACCCCACATCCAAACCCCACACCCCGCTCACACCCGCGAATGCGGGTGTCCATCTCGATCTATCCGTAAATATGCAATCTTGGAATATGGATACCTGTATGCACAGGTATGAGCGGAATGTGGTGTTCGGAAACCCTACTCTATCTGCTTTTATCCTTTAGGGCATACTGGCGCAGGCCGATATCCATCTTTCTTAAATATGTGGGGTATGCCCTTGAAAAGAACAAATAGAGCACATATATAAAGTGGGTGCAATAGATTCACCTTTAAGCAATGGGGGCTACATGAGCGTCAATAGTAATAGCGAAGAACAGTTACCATCTGGTAGAGAAGAAGCATTTGTCGTTTTCGAAAAAAAAGCACGGATTGATTATGTAGGTTGGTCACGTAATGACCGTGATAACAATACGGATAGCAATGGTCAATATCTTGGCTCATATGATCCTGAAAGAACCTATGTTACCAAAATGCTTGCATTTTTAGATGAATATGATTTGGAAAATAGTATCGCAGATATTTCGGGGCTTATTGACGATGATTTCATTCAAAAATTTAGTGGGTTTGAACAAAAAATGACTTATATGGCTACTCGGTTTCGGCTGCGCAAATGGAGAATTGATGCAGGTATAGTTGGTACAATGATAATGATTGCGCCAACCTATAAATCAGAAATAGGTAAACTTCTTGAAACAATAAGAAAAATAGTAAATCAAGAAGTGAGAGATAAAAACAAGAAGGATAAAATTTTTTCTAAAATAGCCAGCCTCCAATCAGAAGTAGACCGCGAGCAAACGACTATAGATGCATTGTTTGGGCGGATGATTGATTTGTCAAAAACCGTTGGAGAGTGTGCAGAAAATTTAGAGCCCCTTCTTGAAAAAATGGAACGGGTCAAAAAGCTCTTATGGGATAATTCAAAAAAAGTAGAAATGCTTCCAAAACAAGAACGGCCAAAGCTCATCACAAAAGCAGACGAAGAGTTTGATATTGATGGTGATATTCCATTCTAATACAATGGAAACCCCCTAAATAACCCGAATATCCTTATGCCCCGCCTTAGGATCAAAATGCCCCTTTTTCCCCGGTGCTGGTAAATCTATCATCCGCTGCACAGCGCGTCTTGCTTTCTTCGCTATGCGTTTTGGGACTTTTACTTCGTGCTCTTCGTTGACTAGGCAGTCGTATATGTTTTGTAATGTGATGCGTTTCATGTGGGGGCATAGATTGCACGGGCGCACGAAATCTACGTCCGGGTTGGCCATAGCTACGTTGTCGCTCATGGAGCATTCGGTGAGTAGGATTACGTTTTTGGGTTTATTGTTTGATACATAATCGCTCATGGCTTTTGTGGAACCGGTGAAGTCGGACTCTAGCACGACGTCCGGCGGGCATTCGGGGTGGGCCAGCACGACCACGCCGGGGTTGGCGGCGCGCATGTCGCGCACGTCCTCGGCGTCAAAACGCGCATGGACTTCGCATCTGCCGTGCCAGGCTATGATCTCGACCCCGGTCATATTGGCGACATTTTTGGCCAAGAATTCATCCGGCACCATGATGACTTTGGGGACGCCAAGGCTTTCTACCACTTGTACGGCGTTGGAGCTGGTGCAGCAAATATCGGTTTCGGCTTTCACTTCGGCGGTCGCATTAACATAGGTGACGATAGGAATACCAGGATATCTTTGCTTGATCAGGCGCATATCGTCGCCAGTTATTGACGAGGCTAGCGAACAGCCTGCGTCTAGGGACGGTATTAAAACTTTTTTGTCCGGGCACAGGATTTTGGAGGTCTCGGCCATGAAATGCACGCCCGCCTGCACGATAATTTCGGCGTCGGTTTTGGTGGCTTCGATTGCAAGGCCCAGACTGTCGCCTTTGTAATCCCCGACTAGGGCATAGATGTCCGGCGTCATATAATTATGGGCCAGGATGACCGCGTTTTTCTCGACCTTGAGTTTGTTGATGGCGTGGACGAGCGGCGCATAGGCGGGCCATTCAAATTTTGGGATAAAGTCCGCGACCAACGCATAAAGATGATCGGTCGCCGCTTTCACCTCGTCCGTATAGGCTAGCTCTCCGGCTAGCGTGCGGGCGGGCAGGGCGCAGACCCCGTTTTCAACTTCCAAAGTCTGGCCAATCCAGTGGCCGTCTTCCCAGTTGTTTAAAACTTTTGTCATAAATGTATCTCCATATTACCCCTCTTATATAGGAAGGAACGGACGTAATCCAAAGGTATTATTGCTGCTCAGTTTGGTAATGCGGGATCATGTTCAATTTTGCGTACAAATCTGGGTTATTCAACAAAAGTGCTGCAAGTATACATGTAGTAAGCCCGATTAAAGCAGCTATAAAAAATACAATTTTTAATTTTTTAGGTTTCTTTTTGACGTTATGATAATTGATTGCCCCAAAAAGAAATGCTGGAAAGCCAAAGAAAGGTGCTGCGATGACAATAAAAATTACTTCGCCGGTACCATAGTGCAGATTATCAATTGGTAATTGATTAAAAAAGACACGCAATATCATTATCAAAGACAACACCCCAAACACAATGGTGAGCGCGCCAAATAATTGCTGGAATTTTGTTTTCATAGCATTCTCAAGTTAAAAGTTTCACGCAATCTATGATAATTCTGTAAACCTATGGATGTACAATTCCTTGGCATCTACCACAGACAATGGTTTTATTTTTATACGGATGTCGCCGGGTGGTTTGGTGAAGCATTGATCGGCTTCCGCCTGGCTAAAGCCTGCGATTTGTATAGCCTCGAAATAGGCGCAATATATGTCGCAGGTTTTGATGGCTTTTTTGAGAGATGTGCGCGGGTGGGGCGGCAAGCCAAAGCGTAAATGCACGGCTTGTTCTATACGCTGTTCAATATCTGTGTAATCAATACCGAGCGCGGTTTTGAACGGCGAGATCATATCCCCGACCACATATTCCGCCGCATCGTGAAGTAGCGCCATAAGTTTTTCTTCGCGGGAGGATTTTGGGTTCAAAATGGAAAATAATTTTTCGACCACCACCGAGTGCTCGGCAACAGAAAATGCATAATCTCCGGACGTTTGCCCGTTCCACCGCGCCACCCTTGCTAGCCCGTGGGCGATGTCCTCAATCTCAATATCAAACGGAGATGGGTCAAGCAAATCGAGACGCCGTCCCGATAACATGCGTTGCCATGCCCGTTTTGGGGCGCGGGGCGGCATTTAAGTCTTCCGCACCACAACAACGCCCGCGCTATAGCCTGCGCCGAATGAGCAGATTAGGCCTATGTCGCCGGGTTTGAAATCTGATGAGTGTTTATCAAAAGCTATGATAGAGCCCGCCGAGCTTGTGTTGGCGTATTCGTCGAGGACGACCGGGGCCATATCCATGTCCACGTCCTTACCCATTACTTTTTTAGCGATCAATGTGTTCATGGACAGATTGGCCTGGTGCAGCCACATGCGCTTAATATCGCCCGTGGAAACGCCAATTTTTGCCAACTCTCCGGTGATAATTTCTGCGACCAATGGCACGACTTCTTTGAACACGCGCCGCCCGTTTTGAATAAATAATTTGTCGTCTGTACCGATACCTTCGGGGGCGGCATTGTTCAAGAAGCCGAAATTGTTACGGATATTGTTGGAGTATTGGGTGGCCAGTTTTGCGCCCAGAATTGCCCATGCGCCGCCCGGCGCCATGTTTTCGTCCTCAACCAAAATGGCCGTTGCCACATCGCCAAAAATAAAATGGCTGTCCCGGTCTTTGAAATTCAAATGGGCCGAGCAGATTTCCGGGTTACACACCAAAACCGATTTGGCCGTTCCGCCCGCGATTAAACCGCGAGCCGTTTCAACACCAAATGTCGCGGACGAGCAAGCCACATTCATATCAAATGCGAATCCGTCTATTTCGAGCGCGGCTTGTACTTCGATAGCAATGGCCGGATAAGCGCGCTGTAAATTGGAGCAAGCCACGATAACCGCGTCCACGTCTTTGGCGTCCCGCCCGGCCTTGGCCAGTGCATCACGGGCGGCGGCTACAGAGATTTCCGCTAATACGGATATATCTTGGTCGGGGCGCTCAGGGATGCGCGGGGCCATGATGTCGGGGTCCAGGATCGGGTCTTTGGATATGACGAAACGGGATTTTATGCCCGATGCTTTGAAGACAAATTCGGCGGAGGACAAAGGCTTTGCCTCAAGCGCGCCCGCCGCAATCTCGTCCTTGTGCTTCGCGTTCCACTTCTCCGCCCAAGCGTTAAAGGCAAGGACCAGTTCTTCGTTAGAAATACTGTCTTTTGGTGTCCACAAACCTGTGGCACTAAGTACTGCTGTCACGCGGGTCTCCCTCTTGCATTTTTCGCTTGCATTTTTCTGGCAATCTAGGCGCAATATTAAAAATTACCAAATGGTTTTATTTTGTAATTGTGGTTAGCTTTTTGTTTAGCCGCTTGGAGGGTCAGGTACATGATTACCTGTGCATTGCCGCTCATTGCGATTTTCGACACGGTCACAATATTTATCAACCTCATCATCATACATGGATTGGCAGGCTGACAATGCAGTTGTGAATATCAGAAAAATTGCGAGGCTAGGAAGTTTGGTTTTATTGGTCATAACTATTCACAACACTTATCATAAACATGGCAACTCACCTCATGGTCATTAATCATGCCGACCGCCTGCATAAATGCGTAAATAATCACCGGGCCGGTGAATTTAAACCCGCGTTTTTTCAAATCTTTGGCCATAGAGATGCTGGCGTTGGTTTTGGTCGGGGCGTCTTTAAACTCGGCCCAGGCGTTTTGAACTTGCTTGCCGTCTACGAAACTCCAGAGACATTCGCTAAAATCTATCCCTTCTTCATCGCGCATTTTTATATAAATCTGTGCGTTGGAAATGGCAGCATTTATTTTCAGCTTTGAGCGAATAATGCCGGGATCGGCGAGCAAGCGCTCGCGGTCTTTGTCGGTATAATGGGCAATGATGTCGGGATCGAGACCGTCAAAAGCTTTTAATATAGTGTCGCGTTTGCGTAAAATCGTAATCCAGGCCAGGCCCGCTTGCATACCGTCTTGTATCAATTTTGAAAACAAAGACTTGCTGTCATAATTTGGCATGCCCCATTCCGTGTCGTGATAATGACAATAAAGCTCGTCGCCGGGCGGAACCCAGCCGCATCTTGGGAGATCAGGATTGTGGCTCATAATTTGGCTCCATGATAGTAAGGGGTATATCGTTGACAAGCACATCATCTGTGCTCGCGGCCAAGCGGTCAAGCCGGATTAAGGCCATGCCCATATCACCTCTGACATGATTGATGGTACCGATGGTGCGCCCGCCGGATTTTATCGCGTCGTCAGCCGTGGCATCAATTTGGGCCGCGCCTGATAATTTCACAGCCCGCATGCGTTTGCGCACTTCGGCTTTGCGGTGCATGCGGCTGACGACTTCCTGACCGATAAAGCAGCCCTTTTTGTAGTCAACACCGTTTAGAAGGTCCATATTGGCGTCAGACGGGAACATTTGTTCGGTGCCGAAATCCCATGTGCTGTCGGGGACGCCGAGAGACATGCGGTGCAAATCGTAACCTTCGGGCGTATGTTCTGGTGTTAATGGTTCGGAATTTGTAAGCAAGCGCTGCCCAAGTTTCGGGTGGCGCGGGTCGGTCAAACCGACATCACCCGTCCCGTTCCATAGGGCATAGACATCGTAATCCGCACTAACGTCTTCAATATCAATCGCAGCTCGCAATTTATACATTTTCAGGCGTAGCACTAAAATTTTGGCAAATTTTTCCGCCGCTTCAAGAGCAAAATGATCCCCGGCCAGTCGGTGAACAAAAAAGTCAGCAATGATTTTTCCTTGCGGCGTCAATAGAGCCGCAAAGGTCAAATCGTCATGTAGGGAATTGGTAATCAGACCGTTCAAGAACCCGGCAAGATCATCTCCTCTTAGGGAAATAACACTGCGTTCAAGACGGCATACAGGCATAGCTAGCCTACTTGATTTTGCCTTCTTTGAAGTCCACATGCTTGCGGACAACCGGGTCATATTTCTTTTTGACCATTTTGTCGGTCATGGTGCGGGCGTTCTTTTTAGTAACATAGAAATACCCGGTTCCGGCGGTGGAATTGAGGCGGATTTTAACGGTGGTTGGCTTCGCCATGATTGTGTCCTTAAGTCTGAAATTCAAGCGCGGAACATAGTCTCGAAAATACCTATGTCAACGCCTAAAACGCAGGACGGCGACCATCAACCCGGCTAGCCCCAGCCCGGCCATTGTCCACATAAAGCCAGAAGGGTTGTAAACATCCATCATTTTCCCGGCAAGCGGCGGCACGATGAGCGAGCCAATGCCGTAAGAGATTATAAACCCGGCATTGGCGGCAGCCAGATATTTGCCTTTAAACTGCTCACCGAGCCGTACTAGTCCGACCGTATAAAGCGCCGTTGTCAAACCTGCATAAAAGAATGCCAGTGTTGCGATCATGGCAAAATTGCTACCCGCAAATACAATCGCTACTGGGCCAAGTGCGGCCACGCCCATCAAAATCACGGTCAGGCGTTTGCGGTTCATCTTGTCGGCCAACATTCCCATAGGATATTGAAACAGGACAATGCCGAGGGCGGCTATCAACAGCAATATACGACCCGATTCCTCGCTATGTCCGAGCCTGGTATCATAAACGGGCAGAAAATATATCAAGCTTTGCTCAATGGCACCAAATACGATGCCGCACATCATAATAGCAGGTGCGGCCCGCATGATTTTGAAAATAATCTCGAACTTGGCATCTTCCTTTGCAGTTGCGATAATCGGTGCGGCTTTGCGCATCAGGATAAACGGCAAGACCGCCGCAAGATTTACGGCTGCAGTGATCAGAAACGGCGACCAACCGTCTATGCCGGTTTTAACCGCCAGTCCGCTCCCAATCCCCATGCCGCCCGCCACAGCGGCTCCGTACATGCCCATTATGCGGCCGCGCAAATGTTCAGGCGCCAACTGGTTAATCCATATTTCGGCAATGACAAAGACAATGGTAAAGGCGCAAGACGCGATGAATTTTATCAAGAACCAGGCGGGCGGGCTCATGAAAATTTTAAGGGCAGGGATAGTCGCCGCGCCGATCACGAGACACACAATCATCACTGCACGGGGGTTAAACCGGCTCATCAATTTTGGCACAAAGGGTGTAGATAAAATTGTCGCCACTGCCGCTAGGGATATTAGCCAGCCTAGCAGGGCGCCGGAACCTTCCATCCGTTCCATGTTTTGGCTAATGATTGGCGAGGATAGACCCCAGGCCAAGGCAATCAAGCCCGTACAGCTAATGGCCGTGATAATGCCCTGTTTTTGGGGCAAGCCCATTTTTTGGGACAAGTCTATTTTTGTCGTGGTCATAGCTGTTGGCTTCATTTTGGAAAGCGGGTAAATTCAAATCGTCCACGCGGGGCGCACGAGAAGAACACATCCGGCGGCGGGGTGTCATAGTCAAGATATATTTTCAATTGTTCGATCATCATATCTGTGGCCCTATGGGTTCTAAGCAAGGCCAGTTGGTCGAAGTTAAACCAACCCGTGTCTACTAGCTCGGGGCTATTTTTAATAGGGCGACGGGCAGCTTCACCTGCAAGCCTCGCCAAAAAGAACCAAGTATCAAAGCGCTTATTTCGGTGGGGCGGGGTGATAGCGCGGCCAAACAGTTCAATATTAGCCAGGCTAGGAAGGTAACCCTTGGCATGAAAATCTTTCCAAGACGCATCATTGATAGAGCGGGGAGACGCACATTTTTCCCCAAGGATCAGCGAAGTTTCCTCGAAGGTTTCGCGCACTGCTGCCAACACCCAGGCTTGGGCGCGGGCCGGGGGCATGGCGGCCTCCAGGATTTCGCGGGTGCGGGAATTTGGCTTATCCAAGGCCGGGGCATAACTGTCGCTAGGATCAACCCGCCCGCCCGGAAACACATAGACGCTGGGCATAAAATCATGGCGCGCCGACCGCTTGCCCATTAAAATTTGCTGCTCGCCGTCTATCTCGCGCAACAGCACAATGGTCGAAGCCAATTTGGGGCGCGGTGCAATGCGCCCGCGAATGGGTTTAGGTATAGTTATCATGGCGTCTCATAATAAATTGCAACCGAATTGTATAGCTGTGTTTTATCTAAGCCGCCCCGGTGAACCTTCTGATAGCCATCATGCCCACAAGCATCAATCCGGCGGCGGCCAAGAGCGCCCAAGCACTGCCTGTAATCCCGGCTACAATGAATGCGGCCAGACAGCAAATCCCGTTAAACACCGCGTAGGGCAATTGGGTTTTTACGTGTTCGAGGTGGGAACAGCCTGCACCTGTCGCCGAAAGAATTGTCGTGTCTGATATGGGGGAGCAATGGTCTCCGAACAAGCCGCCCGACAAAACCGCGCCGATACACACATACATGGATATATCAAATTGGAAGGCCAGAGGGATAACTAGCGGTATCAATATGGCATAGGTCCCCCAGGACGATCCGGTGGAAAACGAGATAACCCCGCCGACCATAAATGCAATGGCCGGGATAAAAAATACGGGAATATTACCGCCAACCAGTGCGGCGATATAGGCGGGTGCGCCCAAATCTTTGCCAACGGCGCCCAAAGACCAAGCGAGTACCAAAATGGCGAGAATATTGATAATTTTGCTCATACTGTTGAGATAGAGCGCGAAGCCGGCCGCCAAAGACTTAATACCGTACCGGGCCATAAGCGCGATCAGGGCGGCGGCAGCAAAGACATAGCCCGTTGACAGGGATGCCCGAAACGCATTGGCAGGCAAATTGCTCATATCAAAGGGAAAACCTTTGGAAAACAGCAGGCTGAACATGACCACCAACATAATACTAAGCGGCAACCAGACTAATATAGGCTTGGCTTTGTTGTTGGCGTCTGCGATGTCTGCTTCCAAGGTATCGGTTTCTTGGTCTTTAGCCACTATGCCCTTGGCGGCATTGTCCTCGGCAATTTTCATGGGGCCAAAATCGGTTTTGGAGAACACGAACAACGGTACCATGACCACGGCCATCAGTGAATAAAACTGAAACGGCACGGCTTTCACATAGCTGACAAACGGGCTTTCTGTGATGCCGAGCGCGGTATATTCTTCGCCGATCAAACCTTGGGTATACAAGCCCCAACCAATAAACGGTATCAAAACGGCCACTGGCGAGGCGGTGGTATCTATGATCCATGCCAGTTTAGCCCGCGAAATTTTAAGCCCGTCAATGATCGGGCGAAACAATGGCCCGACAATAAGCGGTGTGCCGGAATCAGTAAAGAACAACAAACAACCACTGGCCCAAGCCCCCATTTGCGCTTTAATCTTGCCGTTGATATATTTGATCATCATAGAAGCAAATGCCGCCGCCCCGCCGGATTTTTCCATCAATCCGACCAAGCCGGCAATGAAAATCATCAAGATGATAATACCCATATTGGCGCTTTTGGAGGCTTGGGCAACTAGATAATCTTCAACCAATATGCTTACGCCCGTAAACGGATTGATCCCGTTGAGCAAAAGTACGCCCGTAAATACGCCGATAAACAGACCTAGCACAACATTGCGTGTCCACACAGCAATGCCCAATGTCACCAAAACCGGCAATAATGATAAAAACCCCGCGTCTGTCATAAACTCCCCTTTTGTAGGTGACTAACAGGGGCGGGCGGCTTTGTCTTGCGGTAATGTGAGTTTAGGTTCTGTATTATTAGTTAATTGATTTGTCGGCTAAACGCAAAACCCGGAGATGGATACCTGCATTCGCAGGTATGAGCGGAGTGTGGGGTGTTTTCTAAATACCCGCACTGGGTTATATCTTCATTCCGCTCACCCCTGCGAATGCAGGGGTCTATCTTTGCGCTAACAAGAACACACGAAACTCTAATTGCTCTATACTCGCTAATCACGCTCATAGGTCAGGGCCATGAACACATCTTCCAAATCCGGTTCTTCGGTGCGCAGGTCGGCTATGGTGATTTTGGCATTACTTATTTGCGCTAGCAGGTCGGGGATTTTGGCTTTCGCCGTGTTATAGGTGATAGCCAGTGTACCGTCGTCCCGCAAACTTGCGTTCAATTTTTTCAATGCAGGAGGGATTTTCTTCAAGGGGGTATCCGGCGTGATCACCAAGGTTTTTTGGTCGAGCCTGCCCATGAGGGTTTTTGTGTCTTCATTAGCGGTTATTTCGCCGTTGTGGATAATGGCAATGCGGTCACAAAGGGCTTCGGCTTCCTCCAGATAATGGGTGGTGAGAATCACCGTCGTGCCTTTGTCGTGCAATTCGCGTACATAACTCCAAAGCTGACGGCGCAGTTCAATATCCACCCCGGCAGTCGGCTCGTCTAGAATCAATACTGGCGGATTATGGACAAGGGCTTTGGCAATCAGAAGCCTGCGCTTCATGCCGCCGGATAATTGCCGCACATAGGCGTCGCGTTTATCCGCCAATCCCAAAGCCGCAAGAATTTAGTCGCTGCGCCGTTCGGACTTGGGTACGCCGTAATATCCGGCCTGATTTTCAAGTGCCTGATAGGGCGAGAAAAACACATCCATGGAAATTTCTTGGGGCACGACCCCGATGGAAGCTCTCGCTTGGCGGGTCTGGGTGTCAATATCATAGCCGCAAATCTTGGCACTGCCCGCCGATTTCACCACCAACCCGGCCAAAATATTGATCATAGTGGACTTTCCGGCACCATTAGGGCCAAGCAGGCCAAAAATCGAACCGCGCGGTATGGTCAAATCCACGCCTTTCAAAGCCAATTTAGCAGGCGATTTTTTCGATGCTCGATAGGTTTTGGTCAGGTTTTTTATTTCAATAGCGGGGGATTTCATAAACGGGTTTCCATTGACCTTGATGTGTGTCAGCAATAGATAGGGGGTAAGTTCTTTCACTTCAACTCAAATTGAGGTTGCCCATGTCTAAAAGTATGATGTCTAAAAGTATAATGCCTGAAAATATAATGCAAAAAAACACGACAACAATCCGTGAACCGGAAACCAAGGTCGTTCACACACACCGGGTTTCATGTGACGGCGGCGACGGCGCGGGCGGACATCCCAAAGTCTTTATGGATATGGGGCAGGCAGACGAGGCCGTTTGCAAATACTGCGGTAAGAAGTTTGTTTTCAAAGCGTAAATTTTAACCGCCCCTTTATCCACCAGTTGTAAATTTATACTTCCGCACATATCTGCTAGTTGTGACGGCTTTTCCAGCTTCGGTTTTGGGGTGAAATTTTGAGGCCATTGCGGCGCGTCTGGCGGCGCGGATGAACTTATCTTTATAACGCGGGGCTTTCGCCGATATAACGGTTGTTCGTACCACATGGCCGCGTTCATTTATATCCAGAGCCAAAGTAATTTGACCTGATATACCTTTGCGAAAGGCGTTGCGCGGGTATCGGGGCCGTTTGGAAAACTTTACACGAACGGGGCGGTTTTGGCCCGTCCTAAAAGATTGAGATATGTCGCTTATTTGCTCAGTGGTATTGGTAAATACATCCCCCGCTAAAACGGTATCAGCGCGTCCTTTGGCATATTGGGAGCTTCGGATATACGGGCTATAATTTGGCAAATTTTTCTCATCTATAGTGTTGGTGTTTTGGCCGGCGACGTATTTTGCCGATTGTACCTCAGCCAGTCCCGTAACAGTCAGCAATTTAGGTAATTCAACTTGACGGTTCCAAAGACCCCAATTGGCTTTGTAATCGGCGATGGCCAGATTCTTTTTGTCTAGTGTGGCGTCAATATCATACAGCAAATCAGTCAGGTGCGCCCAGGAATTTTGCTCATACAAATCCAGTGTATCTCGCCCGGTTTTTGCGCGCTGCGTGTCGGCATTTCGCGGCGCATGCGCGGTGAAATCCTTGAGCCGAGCCAAGCGCAAACCCGTATGGGGCTCGCCGAGAATATCAAGATAAGCCTGCCGCGCTTTGAATTCTTGGCTAGGCATGTTGGGCTGCGGGGCTTGCAGATTTATTGTTAGCCATACGCCGATTGCCAATAGGACAGGAAATAGCAAAAGCGCCACCTTGTATTTGTTCATGGGCAATGTGGTTGTTGGCTCTGCACTTGGTTTTATGTTTTTTCGTTTCGGCATTTGCATCCCCTAATGGGCGAGGATATTGCGTAAAAAAGGCAAAAATATGGCAAATTGGGGTTTGTCCGTAAATCCGTTCTTGCATATTTTGCGCAGCTTGCGCACACTCTCGCCATGACAGATTTTCACAAAAAGCAGGCTACGCACGCCAAACCCGTTACCCAGCCCGTAGATCGCGATTCCCACGTCGTTTTAGTGGATGGTTCGGGCTATATTTTTCGCGCCTATTATGCCCTGCCCGCTTTAACCCGGCGCACGGACGGGCTAATCATCGGCGCGGTGGCCGGGTTTTCCAACATGTTGTTTAAATTGCTCCGCGAGCAACACGGTGATGACCGTCCGACCCATTTCGCCGTGGTTTTTGATGCCAAAGGTAAAACATTCCGCTCGGATATTTACCCCGAGTATAAAGCCAACCGCCCACCAGCCCCCGAAGATTTAGTGCCGCAATTCCCGTTAGTACGTGATGCAACACGGGCGTTCGGGGCGCAGTCCATTGAAACGCCGGGCTTTGAGGCGGACGATATTATTGCGTCTTACGCTGACAGGGCCGAAAAAAAAGGCGCACGGGTTACGGTTATTTCGAGCGATAAAGACCTGATGCAATTGGTCAGTGATCAAGTTCGCATGGTCGACACTATGAAAAATAAAACCATTTGCGCGCCCGAAGTCATGGAGAAATTTGGCGTTGGGCCAGATAAAGTCATAGATATTCAAGCTCTGGCCGGGGACAGTGTTGACAATGTGCCGGGGGTGCCGGGCATTGGCGTTAAAACGGCCGCGCTTTTAATCAATCAATTCGGTGATCTGGATACATTGTTAGAGCGGGCAGGCGAGATTCCGCAAAAGGCAAGGCGCGAAAAACTGGTAGAGTTTGCGGATCAAGCCCGTGTTTCCCGCGAGCTTGTCACCCTGAAACGCGATATGGATTTGGAAGTGCCGCTGGAAGAGCTAGCCGTGCAAGACCCGAACCGGGACACATTGTTGGACTTTCTCGAAGACATGACATTTCGCACGCTTGCGAAAAGGGTTGTCGCCGCCTTGGGGGAGGGCGAAACCGACGGCTTGCGCAAAGATGACAGCGACGATGCCCGCACGCCACGCGTCCCGGTATTTGACAAAACGAAATATGAATGCGTGCAGGATATTGTGCGCCTCAAACACTGGGTCGCCCGGTGCGTCGAGGTCGGTGTGTGCGCCGTTGATTTGGAGACCGATAGTCTTGATAGCGCGGCGGCCAATTTGGTCGGTGTGTGTTTAGCGGTGGCCGATAATGAAGCCTGTTATATTCCTCTTGGCCATGTGGGCGAGGGAGATTTGCTAGGCGGGGGCGCGCCAAAGCAAATTCCCATGCAAGAGGCACTGGATATTTTAAAGCCCATGTTGCACGACGAAAGCATTCTGAAAATCGGGCAAAGCTTTAAATATGATCTGGGTGTATTTTCGCGTTACGGTCTTTATCCGGCCCCGTTTGATGATACCATGCTGATTTCCTATGCGCTAGCGTGCGGTTTGCACGGGCACGGCATGGACACGTTGTCGGAGCTGCATTTTGGCCACGAACCGATCCCTTTCAAGCAGGTGGCAGGCACGGGTAAAGCTAAAAAAACCTTTGACCAAATAGATTTGGAGACCGCAACCCCCTACGCCGCTGAGGACGCGGATGTGACCTTGCGTTTGTGGAAACACCTGAAGCCCGAACTGGCTAGAGCACAAGTGGCTACAGTTTACGAAACTCTAGAACGCCCCATGCCGAGCGTATTGGCAGCAATGGAAAATGCGGGCATCAAAGTTGATAAAGCCGTTTTGGCGCGGCTATCAGCAAACTTCGAGCAAAAGAAATGTGCGCTAGAGGCCGAAGCACACGCCTGGTCCGGGCGGCCATTTAATTTGGCCAGCCCGAAACAACTGGGCGAGATTTTGTTTGATGACCTGGGCTTGCCGGGCGGTAAAAAGACCAAACCCGGGGCTTGGCAAACCGGGGCAGGGGTGTTGGAAAAACTGCAAGACGCCCATGCTTTGCCCAAAATAGTCCTGAACTGGCGTCATTACGCCAAGTTGAAATCCACCTATACGGATACTTTGCCCAAAGAGATCAACCCGCGCACCGGGCGTGTCCACACCAGTTATTCTCTGGCTTCGACCTCAACCGGCCGCTTGTCGTCCAGCGATCCGAATTTGCAAAATATCCCGATCCGCACGGACGATGGCCGTAAAATCCGTACTGCTTTCGTGGCTGAACCTGGCCATGTTTTGGTGGCGGCAGATTACTCACAAGTCGAGCTTAGGGTGCTAGCCCATATGGCTAATTTGCCCGCTATGAAACAAGCGTTCGCGGACGGTGTGGACATCCACGCCATGACGGCGAGTGAGATGTTTGGTGTGCCTATTGAAGGCATGGACAGCGCCACGCGCCGCCGGGCCAAAGCGATCAATTTCGGAATTATCTACGGCATTTCCGCTTTTGGCCTGGCCAATAACCTCGGAATTTCACGCACCGAGGCCAAAGAATATATCGACAGCTATTTCGAAAAATTCCCCGGCATCAAGGCCTATATGGAAGCGGCCAAAGACGAGGCCAGAGAATACGGTTATGTCAAAACTCTATTTGGGCGCAAATGCCATGTGCGCTCTATCAATGACAAAAACCCCATGTACCGGGCCGGAGCCGAACGCCAAGCCATTAACGCCCCCATTCAAGGCACCGCCGCTGATATATTGCGCCGTGCCATGATTAAAATGCTGGATGCGATTAAGGAGGTTGAGGGGGCAAGAATGCTGCTCCAGGTTCACGATGAATTGATTTTTGAAGTGCCCGAAACCCGCGCCGATGATTTGATTTCTCTGGTTAAACCTGTTATGCAAAATGCCTGTCGGCCAGCTTTGGATTTAAGTGTACCGCTCGTGGTAGACGCAAAGGCGGCGCGTAATTGGAATGATGCGCACTAATTTGGAGACCAATATGAAACTTTTTATACTGACTACCGTAGCAGCTTTGAGCTTGGCGGCTTGCCAACAGGCAGAAGCGCCTGCCCCTGAAGCCACAGAGATGGCAGATGCAAAAATGATGGACAAACCTGTTGTGATGGCCGGAGCTGAAAATTCTGCGGAACAACCTGCTAATGGAATGGGCAATCATGGCGCGGTTATGCAAGCAATGCAGGCCGAAGCGCGACCAGAAGCCGATTTGAAAGATGACAATATCCGAAAAACTGCCGACGTGTTGGCATTTACGGGCGTGACGCCCGGAATGACCGTGGTCGATCTTGAGGCGGGGAGCGGTTATTATAGTGAACTTTTCTCGCGCATTGTCGGAGAAAACGGCAAAGTGATTATGCAAAACCCACAGCGTTTCGACGCTTTTATCAAGCCGGAAGTTTTTGAAGCTCGTCTTGGCAAGGACGGTGAACGCCTCAAAAACGTCACCCATATTCGCGGCAATTTTGATGTGTTGGATGTGCCCGATGCGTCCGCCGACCTTGTGACCTGGTTTCTTGGTCCCCATGAATTATGGCTCAAAGACGAAGATGGTGCGCTCACCCTCGGTGCGCCTGATGATGTTTACGCCGAAATTTACCGGGTGTTGACACCCGGCGGAAAATTTATCGCCCTTGATCACAAAGCTGCGCCCGGCTCCCCCGCTACGACGGGCGGTACGACCCACCGTATTGACCCGGCCCATGTTTTGGAAAGTGCTAAAAAGCCGGTTTCGTGTTCAAAAAAAGCAGTGATGTTTTGGCCAATGCGGCCGATGATTACGATATCCAGGTGTTTGACCCAAAAGTCCGCCGCAAGACCGACAGGTTTTTGCACATGTATGTTAAACCTGCGAAATAGAGTAAAATAGTATGACAAAACTGGTATTGGTGCGCCACGGCCAAAGTGAATGGAATTTACAAAACCGTTTTACGGGCTGGGTCGATGGTGACTTGACCAAAAAAGGTAAGCGCGAAGCAAAGCTTGGCGGCAAGCTCTTGGCACAAGAAGGTTTGCGGTTCGACGAAGCCTACACCTCATATCTAACCCGCGCCGTGCGTACTTTGTGGATTGCCCTGCGCGGGTTAGACCAATGCTATATTCCCGTGACCAAAGACTGGCGTCTTAATGAGCGTCATTACGGCGGCCTGACTGGGCTCAATAAACAAGAAATGCGTGACAAGCACGGCGACGAGCAAGTGCATATCTGGCGGCGAAGCTATGATATACCGCCGCCGCTGATCGGCCCTGAACATGAATATCACCCAGCCAATGACCCGCGCTACGCCGGTATTGACCCGGCGGTTCTGCCCGGCGGGGAAAGTTTAAAGCTTACCCTTGAGCGCGTCCTACCTTATTTTGAAACCGAGATTGCACCCAAAATCAAGGCTGGACAAACCCTGTTAATCTCGGCCCACGGCAATTCATTACGGGCCTTGCTCAAACAATTGTTCAATGTCCCCGACGCAAAAATCCCCGGCTACGAAGTCCCCACCGGCAATCCGCTCTTGATAGAACTGGAGGATGGGACACTAAACGTTACGGGCGCACGCTATCTGGACGACAGCCGCGCCAAACCGTTACCGCCTATTACATGACGCTTTTGTTATAGTGACAAGGTTCCTGAAGCCTTACGTTTAAATATTATGATGATATTTCTTAAAATTTCACATCAACCAGATTAGGTTAATGTGAAATTCCTTGTTAGAGTTTTTTGTATGCGTCTGCTATTTCAACATTGATTTTGGCGGCTAATATTTGTGCGTTTCGCATGGTCTCTTGAATTCTCTCACAATTTTTCCAATGCTGTTCCCAATCTTCTTTCTCTAGGATTTCTTGAAAATCCATTTGTATTGCAGTGCCCCAAGTTTCATATTTTTTTAATTTTTCAATTCGTTCTTTAATATCGGGTATATTTCTTTTTTTTGGTGATAAGGGTGCATCACTTACCATCCATGCGCCCCAATTCTTGTTGCCTTTTGATTGATTGCATTTGCCACATGCAGGGACAAGATTTTGAACTTCGGATATGTAACCAGTAGGTTTTTTATTTAGAACTAAAGGGCGAAGATGATCCCATTCTGTTGCTGTGTCGCCACAATATACACATTGATAGTTGTCCAAAATTCCTAGGATTGTTAGTGCCTCTTTAACTTGCCCTTCGGTGGGTTGGATAACGGGAATAATTGAGTTAACAAATGAATTAGTTATACTTGAAGACCTGCCTGTGATTTTCACTGGTTTTGGCATTTTAAATAGGTGCAGATAATTCATAATTTAGTGCTCTTGCTAGAAATTTAACGGGCCGCTTTGCAGCCAAGTTAAATGCGGTGTTGAGTTACCTCGCATATTATTATGTGGCACCTCCCAAATTGCGCCACTCGTTATATAGAATTGAAGAGTACAGTGTTAGGCGGCTACTGTATAGTGTTGAACACAACGATGAAGACGGTTCCATTGCCTGTACTGACTGCGGCCAATAGATGTTTTGCCGCGCACAACCAAGGTTGCTCTAATGGTTTAAACTAAGTTTTTCCTCCACCTTGCCTACCAGAAGAAATTTTTACATACTGAGTGAATGCTTATCCCCGCAAACATCCGTCAACACCTTCGCCCCCTCAATCCCCGCCGGGAAGCCTGCGTAATAGCTTAGATGTAACATCACCTCTGTGAGTTCTTTTTGTGTCCAGCCCGTGTTGAGGGTGCCTTTTACGTGCATGGCCAGTTCTTCCGGTTTGCCCAGTGCCACCAAGGCGGCCACCGTGATCAATGAACGGGTTGTTAGGTCTAGGCCGGGGCGGAGCCATATTTCGCCGTAAACATGGGCGAAACTGGCTTCACCGAATATTGCGGGCGCTCCGGTTTTGGGCATATCTCCGCCGAACAATTTTGCGACGGCTTCAAAAGCCCGTTTGGTGGTTTGATCTTTGCTTATATTTTTTCCTTTTAATTTACCTCCCCCCAATGTCACCCCGGGCTTGACCCGGGACCTCATGCGTTGAGACGAGTACGAGGCCCCGGGTCAAGCCCGGGGTGACAAATGGAGAAACAGCCAAGTTTAAACATCACTCTGGCAATTCCCTTTCAAACACCTTACATTACCCCCATGCAGTTTGGCGAACATTTTATTGATGAGATTAAAGCGCGCCTCCGGCCTTCGGATGTGATTGGCAAGCATGTCAAGTTGAAGCGTCAGGGACGAGAATATGCGGCTTTGTCGCCCTTTAGTAATGAGAAAACCGCGTCGTTTTTTGTTAATGACGAGAAGGGGTTTTACCATTGTTTTTCCTCGGGCAAGCACGGGGATATTATCTCGTTTTTGATGGAGGTCGAGGGGCTTAGTTTCCCCGAAGCCGTAGAGCGTCTGGCTATTCAGGCCGGGATGGAATTGCCTGCGGCTGATCCGCAAGCCGAAGCCCGGGCCGCGTCCAACAAAAAAACCATCAGCATCATCGAACAAGCCCAAGTATTTTTTGAAAAATCCCTGCGCCGAGGCATAGGCCAAGACGCACGGGCTTATTTGAAAGGACGCGGGCTAACGGGCGAGGATTGCAAACGCTTCGGTATCGGATTTGCGCCGGATAGTTTTACGGCTTTGGTGGACGAGTTGAGCCAGGCGGGGGCGTCTATCGACCGTCTGGTCGAGGCCGGGTTGGTTATACGCCCGGATGATAACCGTGAAAATCGCAAACCTTGGGATCGGTTTCGCAACCGCATCATGTTCCCAATCACTGATGCCCGTGGACGGTTGATCGCCTTTGGCGGGCGGGCCATGGAAGTTGGGGCGAAAGCGAAATATCTCAATTCCCCCGAAACCGGGGTGTTCCACAAGAGCCAAATTCTGTACCGCTATCCAAATGCCCGCAAAGCTTTGCACATGCCGGGCAATGGCGCACGTGGACTGATTGTCGCCGAGGGTTATATGGACGTGATCGCGCTAGCGCGGGCCGGGTTTAACCATGCTTGTGCGCCGCTGGGCACGGCCCTGACCGAAGACCAATTGGCTTTGCTGTGGCGGGCCGGGCCGGAGCCAATATTATGTTTTGACGGCGATAAAGCCGGACTGCGGGCCGCATTTCGCTCGGTCGAGCGGGCTTTGCCTTTGGTGCGGCCGGGGCAAACTTTGCGCTTTGCGCTGCTGTCAGACGGGCAAGACCCGGACGACCTCATCCGCGACAAAGGGCCGGATGCCATGAAGCGGGTGCTAGAGAAATCCATACCCTTGGTGGATATGTTGTGGCGGCGCGAGATCGAGAAAGAGCATCTGGACACACCCGAAGCCAAGGCGGGGCTGAAAAACCGGATTTTTGTAGCCCTGCGCGAAATCAGCGACGAGGGTGTGCGCGACCAATATAAAACCGCGCTGCTCGGTCGGTTTGACAAAGAATTTGGCCGTCCGAAGTGGACGCCGGGCGGCGGGCGCGGCAAGACTTGGGGTGGCCAATCTTGGGGGGGTAAACAAAAACCAAGCAAAACCCAGGCACAAAAAATGCAACCCGAAGCCCAGCAAATGGCCCGCGAAAGGCGGCTTATTGGCGCGGTATTGGAATGGCCGGAGTTGTTGGAAAGTGTTGACCAGACATTATTTGGCCTGAAATTCAGCTCATCCGAGTGTGAAAACCTGCAAAATGTGTTTTTAAGCTATTGGCAGGACACAATAGCGGTTGATAAACGTGCCTTGTTTGCCCATATAGAAGACAATGGATTAGGAAATGTTAGCAAAACTTTCGTGCGAACACGCAATTTAACCATTGCGGCCATGGGCGGTGTTGACGCGGTGTTAACGGAGCGCACAGTAAAATGGTTGGCAGAGGCCCGTAAATTAATGGGGCGTGAGGACGCCCACGGAGCCAAAATTGAGACACGCGGACGTTTGGCAGACACCATACGTTCGGAAAAGAGAGACGCATTACAGCGTTTGGCGCGGGCTTGAGGGCCGGAAAGGCCCTAACTATAAAGATGGGCCGGAGAGATCCTAAAGTAGACGCGACGAACATGACAGGACATAGCCCGCATAATTGCAGGTACAAAATAAGGCTCCACCTGCCCTTTTGGGCGGGGCGGGGTTTATTTGGCGTTTAGAGCCAAGAACTGGAGAAATATATGGCAAAGGCGGCCACACCTAAAGCAAAAACCACTAAAGCAAAGAGCGCAAAAACCGCAGAAACGACGGAGAATTCTGCCAAAACCTCTGCGCCTGCAAAGAAAACAACAATGCTTGACATGAACAATGTCGAGGTCAAGCGCATGATTGCCGTGGCCAAGAAAAGTGGCTTGCTGGCAACTTCAGAGCTGAACAAGCATTTGAATGCCGACGAAATTACCCCGGACCAGATCGAGGTCACTTTATCGGAATTGTCAGATTTAGGCATTTCCGTAGTTGACGACAAAGATCAAGGCGACACCTCCGCCAACACACTGACCAAAGCAGATAGTCGTGTTGTCAAAGGCGGAAATTCAAAACCAGCCCATGACCGTACAGACGATCCGGTGCGCATGTATCTACGCGAAATGGGTACGGTCGAGCTGTTATCCCGCGAGGGCGAAATTGCTATTGCCAAGCGTATTGAAGCTGGCCGCGACACTATGATCAAAGGCCTGTGCGAAAGTGCGCTGACCTTTGAAGCCATCATGGTGTGGCGCGAGGAACTTGAGGAAGAGCGCATTTTACTGCGCGATATTATTGATCTGGACGGTACTTATAATTTGTCCATCGGCAATATTCAGGAAGACCGTTCGGACGCCGCCGTGCGGCGCGAAAAAATTGAACGCGGTGAGATCGAGCCTGAAAAGGGCGAAAAAATCGAAAAGCCAAAGCATGGCCCAGTCTTGAAGAAAGCCACCCATGCGGAAGGCGAAAAAACCCTTGAGGACGACGACGAGGAAGAGGAAGACGAAAAAATCAATCTGTCTATGGCCGCAATGGAAGCGGAGTTGCGCGACGGTATTTTTGACATCCTCAATAATATTTCCCGCGATTTTGCCCGCTTCCAGCAATTGCAGGACATGCATATTCGTGCCCGGCTCAAGGGCAAGGCCTTGCGCAAACCGCAAGCCGAACAATATGCCGAGCTGCAAACTATCATCATCAAAGAGCTTAAATCCCTGCAACTTAATAATGCCCGGATCGAATCTCTGGTCGAGCAGCTTTACGCCATCAACAAGCGCCTGATCGGCCTTGAGGGTAAATTGATGCGCCTCGCCGACGGTAATGGTGTGCCGCGCCAGGAATTTTTGGCTTGCTATTTGGGCAGTGAGCTTAACCCGGAATGGGTTGAGGAGTTACGCGGAAAATCGGAAGCTTGGGACAGGTTTATTGGCCGCGAAAACCGCTCTATTGAAAAACTGCGTACCGAAATCGCTGAACAAGCTCAGGAAACCGGCGTGCCGGTTGACGAGTTTCGCCGCATTGTCCAGACCGTTCAAAAAGGCGAGCGCGAAGCCGCCCAAGCTAAAAAAGAAATGGTTGAAGCCAATTTGCGTCTGGTGATTTCTATCGCTAAAAAATACACCAATCGCGGCCTGCAATTTCTTGATTTGATCCAAGAAGGCAATATTGGCCTGATGAAAGCCGTGGATAAATTTGAATACAGACGCGGTTATAAATTTTCTACCTATGCCACATGGTGGATCCGCCAGGCCATCACCCGCTCTATCGCCGACCAGGCCCGTACCATCCGTATCCCCGTCCACATGATCGAGACTATCAACAAGATCGTGCGCACCAGCCGTCAAATCCTGCACGAAATTGGCCGCGAACCAACGCCGGAAGAACTGGCCAAAAAACTGGCCATGCCTCTGGATAAAGTCCGCAAAGTCATGAAAATCGCCAAAGAACCGATCTCGCTCGAAACACCTATAGGCGACGAAGAAGACAGCCAACTGGGTGATTTTATCGAAGACAGCAGCGCCATCCTCCCCATCGACGCCGCCATTCAATCGAACCTGCGCGAAACCACAACCCGCGTCCTGGCAAGCCTGACGCCGCGCGAAGAACGCGTCCTGCGCATGCGTTTTGGCATCGGTATGAACACCGACCATACTTTGGAAGAAGTGGGCCAGCAGTTTAGTGTGACACGCGAGCGGATACGGCAGATTGAGGCGAAAGCTTTGCGCAAGTTGAAGCATCCGAGCAGGTCCCGGAAGCTCAGGAGTTTCTTGAACCAGTAGACAAAGTAAAAATGGGTAACGAACAATGCTTTTAGGAGAACCTATTGACCACATTCTTGCGGATCCTCCTAATGTTTGGCTAACATCAGTTTATGGCTGGTCTCCTGAAACATGGGGCTGCATTGGCTTTTCCTTGTCGGGGCAAAGAGATAAGTTCCTTCGAAAAACAAAGCCTGGAGCATTGATTGTTATTTATGGTGCAAAAAGCTCTGAGACGCCCGAAGATATGCGCGGTAAGGTTCTAGGTTTCTATCAAACTAACCACCAAATAGGACATTCACATGAATTTATCGCACCTGTTCGAATTGAGCAAAATAAAAGACTGAATCGTTTAGATAAGTGGACAGATGGTGTTAAATGTGTAGGTGCGTGGGAGCTTATCCCTGAAAACCGAATAACAATTGAGAGTTTTGCACCTGAAACATACGGCTCACAGGCAGCTATTTTGATAGGTTCCCAAGGGGTTCGGTTGCTACCTAATGAGGCCAAAAAAATGCTTGATTTAACATTTGAGCGACGCAAGGTTTATGGAGGTGAAAATATCCTTGCATCTTCACCTGCACAACTTTCCCCTTCTAAGGCTGTTGTCGGAGCAACAAAAAATTATGAGGTGATTGTTGAGCAAGACAGTCCAAAAGAACTCTATATTCTCAGGCTTAAAGGGAATTTATCGCATTTTCTCAACAAACAAATTGGCGCCTTAAAAGGGTACGAAGTTATTAAAGTTGGTTTTTCTAAAAGTCCACAATCACGCTGCAACCATTTTAACCGGTCATTGCCTAAATGCGCATTTGAGTGGGAAATCCTAAAATCGACACTACTTGATAATCACGCTCTCTACGCCAATCAAGCTGTTGCCATTGTTGGAGAAGATAGAATGAAAATAATACTGGACGAACACAGTAAATGCCTTGGCGGGGAGTTTTTTCTAACCCATAGAGAAACAATTGATGAAGCGTGGTTTGGTGGTCATCGTGCAGCTCTTACTAAGCAAAAACCTGAATAAAATTTCCTCTCTCGCATCTCCCACACATCGCTCACCCCTGCGTATGCAGGGGTCTATCTTTTAATTACCGGGATAAACTTCTAAACCCTGCGATGGATACCTGTATGCACAGGTATGAGCGAATTTTGGGGGTGGATTTGGGTGGGATATATACCAAACTCCTACAGGGCTTGTTGCTCTAACTTCTTGTCATGACATGAAATTTCGTTTGTACGACTTGAAATGAGTTGAAGTTTGCCAAAAACTATCTCTTAATCCAATTGTGTGTTTTGTTTGGGAGGTTTACGTGAAAAAGTCAGAAAAAATAGAAATTCGGTTGTCCCATGAGGATAAATCAGATTTAGCCGAGTTGGCCAAGAAAGAGGGGCGGACAATTAGTGAATTGGTGCGGCGTATTATTCAAAGATATGTTGAATTTAACATACCTTCCCAGGCCCTGAAGTTTCCAATTGCCAAAGTTCTGGCCGTGGGTCTGGCAAGCTTCATCGCTGGCGCACTTTTGGTTTATTTCAGTGCTCAAATGAAGCAGCCGAAGCAATATTGGTTGGAGACAAATATTGACGGAATGAGGATGTATATAACATTTCCTATGGAGGACGAATTTTCTACCGAACTGGCAATGCCTGACAAGGACGGAAACATTCAAATCAAAGTGAAGCTGTTCAAGGATGCGCAAGACTTGAAATTTTTATCAATGGATTTTTGCAGAACCGCTAAGGGCGTATGCATACCATTTGCAAAACCTGTCTTACTCATAAATCAGGAAAATAAGTCCCAACTTAGCTTTAGCAGCAAGAGCGGGGAGTTTATTATTATTCAAATTGGGCCGCGCTAAGACCGCCATCTTAAAGTCGTCGCCTTCACCGGATTAACGAATTCCCGGCCTTCGGCCCTTGATTTGGCCCATTCTTTTTTGATTGCGTAATACCATTTTGCTTGGCGGTCTGCGTCGTCGATTAGCATCAGTCTTGGATCATGTTTCAGGCATTCTGCTTGTAGTTTTATGATGTCGCCGTCCTGGTTTAGGAAAATGCTTGCGCCTTTTTTTAGAATTGGTTTGAGCAGTTTAACAATCGCCATATCCGAGAAAAATACTGATGTGATTTCGGTGTTGTTTTCGTCTATGGGGACAACGGCGGTGAACGACAAAATACCTTTATCTCCCACTGTAATCTCTTCGGTGCGCACGCCGGGTAGACGAAAAGCGATTTCCGTAATTGGCTTGCCTCCGAGGATTTTATAGCCGAACGAATTGGACGACGGTGTGTGGGCCGCCATGGCAAAACCGCGTGTGCGTGGCTCAAACCGTTTTTCTTTTTCGTGCATGCTCGCACCCGTGCGCCACCACCATTGCCGGTGCAAAAATGACACATGGGCCGGGTCCATCAGGCCGATAACCGCATGGTCAACATGACAGTTGAGCTTAAGCCGCTCTACGAACACCGCCTTGCGGTCTGTGCGGGCAAATTGCGGCGGGGCTATGTCTGGCTCCCCCTTAAATTTGGGATCAGCCGCAATATAAACCCAGATCAATTGCCCGTTCTCGCGCACCGGATAGTTGCGGACTTTAATGCCGCCCGCCGGGTCTTTTTGGCCTGAACATATGGCCGGGATATGGGTACACTGGCCGTCGTCAAGGCCAAAACGCCAGCCATGATAGGGGCATTCGACCGTATCGTCGGCCATGACTTTACCCGCAGAAAACGGCGCGGCGCGGTGTGGGCATATATCGCGCAGGGCAAATACCTTGCCGCTCTGGCTGCGCCCGACAACGATTGGATGCCCGGCAATGGTTTTGTGGGCCATAGCCCCACGCCTAAATTCGGACTTAAGCCCGGCGAAATACCAAATGTCTTCAACGAATGTCAGTGCTTGGGCCATGACGCCTCTTATCCCAGTTGTTTGGTTTGTGCCAGAATATTTTCAGGCTCTGCGCCTGATTGCCGCATTGCGCGCAAAGTCATTGCTTGATCACGTTTGGCGAAACGTTTGCCGTCCGCGCCCACTAATAATTCGTGGTGTTGATAATGAGGTACGGGCCAGTTCATGATTTCCTGGAGCAGGCGGTGGATATAGGTGCTTTCCAACAAGTCACGCCCGCGTATAATATCAGTAACGCCTTGCAAGGCATCATCGTGGCAGCAAGCAATATGATAGCTCGTGCCGACATCTTTGCGGGCCAATATGACATCGCCGAGCAGGTTTGGTCTGGCTTTGGTTTTCTTGCCGTTATTGGAGAAATACAGGTTTTGAAATTTTTTACCGAGTATCTCCCGACACATACTAAGAGACAAACGCCAAGCAAATGGTTTGTCCTGGCCTAGCAGTTCCGCTTCTTGCGCTTTTGGTAAAGCTGCGCCGATAAAAGCAACACCGTGTTCGTGGGGCGCGCGGGCAATGTCGTCCAAAACTTCCTTGCGGGTTTTGAAGCAGCGGTAAACCAGATCTTGCGCGCGTAAATTTTGCAGCACCTTGTCATAATCCGCGAAATGTTCGCTCTGGCGACGCACGGGCGTGGGCCAGTTAAACCCGAGCCATGCCAGATTATCATAAATGGCTTGCTCAAATTCAGGCTTGCATCTGGTCGTGTCTATATCTTCAACCCGCAACAAACATGTGCCGCCATGTTTTGCGGCAAAGTCGAAAGCTCTAGCGGCACTGGCGGCATGGCCGAGGTGCAAATAGCCAGTGGGGGAGGGGGCAAATCTGGTGATAACAGCTTCCAAAACCTAGCCCGCCGCCTGCTCCATGCGCCCGAAAGCTTGCTGCATGCGTTTGGCGAGGGTCACGTCTTTTTCCGTCACCCCACCCGCGTCGTGGGTCGTCAAGGTCACATCAACCCGGTTATAGACATTATACCAACTGGGGTGATGGTTCATTGCCTCGGCCACAATTGCGATCTCTGTCATAAATCCGAAGGCGCTCGCGAAATCCTTAAACTGGAAAACCTTGGTGATAAAATCATCTCCGCCGCTCCAACCCGGCAATTCGTCTGCAATGTGTTTAGGGTTAAGAACGTGCATATTAAAACCTTTATTTGAAGATAAATTGGACATAAATGTGCCACACTTGAACGCAATATACTATTGTTATTAACGGGTGCTTTTGTATGCTATCAAGGCACGATTATTGGGTGGAAGTTTTATGCAGTATACAAAGTTTAGTCAGGGCTTGCGGCGATTATGTTCGGGCTTGGCTATGGTTTTTGCGGTGGTTATTTTGGTAAAATCCCTCACCCCGACTTTGCCAAGCATACCTATTAATCATGCTGATAAATATCTTCATGTATTAGCCTATTTGGCTTTAGGGGCGGTAGCACTGCCAGCATTTGCGCACATCCGGCCCTTATTCGTGTGGCTGGGGGTAGTCGTTTTTGGGGGCGGGGTTGAAGTTTTACAAGGCGTAGTCAATACGGGTAGGGCCGCCGATATATACGACGGTATTGCCAACGCTTTTGGCGCATTATTGGCTATAGGAATTTGGCAACTCATCTCGAAAGTTATGGCTAGATCTAGCCGTACAGGCGAAGATAAATCCGGATAATCGCCTCTGCAGGGAGTTTACTGCTTATTGTGCTCGTTTTAACCATCTGATCTGTACATTTAATTTGACCAGACAATTAACCTATCTATGGTTAATGGTGATATGGGGCTAATCTTGGTGTGCGGAGTAACGGGCATGAATTCAAATATGAGTTCAAATATGGGTTCAAAATTAAAATTGCTTGGCCTTACGAGCTTACTTGCGCTTGGTGTTGGCTCAATTGCCGTATCCGCAAGCGGTCAGGCGGCGCAGTGGGAGCCGGATTTATTGCCGCCTAATCCTGAGGCCGGCAAATGTTATGGGCGGGTACAAATTCCGGCGCAATATTCGACCATAGCGGAAAGAGTTCTGGTTTCACAAGGTTACGCCAAGCTTGAAGTATCCCAACCACGTCTAGCGTCTCGCCAAGAACAGGTTTTAACCAAAGAGGCCAGTGTGCGCTATGTCGTGCGCCAACCCCGGTTTGAAACCATAAGGGAACAGGTTTTGGTTAGGCCGTCTTACGCAAAATTGTCTGTAAGTGCGCCGCAATTTCGTACAGTAACGCAAACCATCCAGACATCGGCGCCAAGGTTGGTATGGAAACTAGGTAATCCGCTGCGGCTAGAGGCCCAAGGCTATAAAATTCATAGTGTTGCGGACGGGCGTATCCGTAGCCGAGGTTATGGTAGATCTGCCAACGCGCAAGGCTTGGGCCAGCACCAAAATTCGGTGACGAGCTGCGGTGAGGTATGCGAAATTTGGTGTCTGGTTGAAGAGCCCGGCGAAACCGTCAGTTTTAACCGCCGGGTCATGACATCTTCTGGCACGGTAAGGCGCATCAATGTTCCGGCAAAATATGCATCTATTAGCAAACAAATTGTAGCCGATCCGGGCGGGGTGCGGGAGATTCCTGTGCCGGCGGAATACCGGAGTATTATGGTTGAAACTTTGGTCGAGCCGGGGCGTGAACATATGGTCGAAATACCGCCGGTTTACGGCCTCGTGGACAAGAAAACCCTTGTTGCGCCTGCGCGCTATGAATGGCGGGAAACTGTTTGCCCGTCTGGACGTTTACACTCGTCCACCCAGGGTCACAATAGTTATGGGAAGACTTCCAACTATGGTAACTATAGCTCAAGAGCCCACAGTGCAGCTTCACATGCCAGTGCGGGTCATTCAGGTGCAGTTTCTTCACACAGTGGGGGCTATACCTCCAAAAAAGTGGTTATCTATAGCGGTGCTGCACCCCATAAGCCCTATGGCCAGACACATAAAAATACAGGCCAATTCGGCACCACCCAATCAGGCCGTTCCTATTATTACGGCACCAATAGGCCCGCGCAGCCCCATGAGGATTAGCAGTTTTTTAGATATATTTTGCTTAGTCTTGTAGGGTGGGCTACGCGTAAAAAACGCTAACCCACCCGACTTAACATTTTATACGCTTTACCCTAATCAGTCGGGTTTTCCCTCTACATTATGCAAGCCCTTTGCGTGGGCGCTTTCGTCGTGGGGTTGGATGGGACGTGTATCTTTTCCGCCGCGTGTCATGGAGACAACAACACCGGACAGCAGCAAGACGGCAATTAGATTGGGCGCCGCCATAACCGCATTGCCAATATCGCCCAATTTCCAGACCGATTTTACCGCGAGTAAAGCCCCTGCGAAAGTAAAGAAACACCAGATAACCCGAAATGGTAACACGGCTTTTTCGCCGAACAAAAACGAGATGGCTCGTTCGCCGTAATATGACCAGCCCAAAATCGTGGTAAAGGCAAATATCATCAGCGCGAAAGTGATGATGTAGCCGCCGCCAGGTATACCTGCGGCAAAGGCGGCAGACGTAATGCGTGCCCCTTCAAGATTTGACTGCCAAGCATGATCAACCGCTTGTTGAACTCCGCCGACATCAGCCGTGAAATTACCCTTAACCGTCAAAATAACCAAGGCAGTCATGGTGCAAATTACAATGGTGTCAATGAAAGTGCCGAGCATGGCAATAGTGCCTTGCTGTACCGGATCTTTGGTTTTTGCGGCGGCGTGGGCGATGGGTGCGGAACCTTGCCCGGCCTCGTTGGAGAATAAGCCTCTGGCAATACCGGCGCGAATGGCCAGTGCAACAACGGCACCCGAGAAACCACCCGTAGCGGCAGTGCCGCTAAAGGCACCTTCAAAAATCAATTTAAACGCACCGGGAATACCAGAAGCGTTCATGATAAGAACAATAATGGCGGCGGCTACATAACTGAACGCCATGAACGGCACTAATTTGGAGGCAAATTTACCAATACTTTTGATGCCGCCAATAATCACGACAAAAGCTAGAGCCGCCAAGACCAACCCAGTGGCAACACGCGGCGCACCAAAGCTTTCATTGACCACATCGGCAATGCCGTTTGACTGCACCATATTACCGGCGGCCACAGCGCCAGCCAGTGTTCCGACCGAGAAAATAATGGCAAGCCATTTCCATCTTGGGCCGAGGCCGTTTTTGATGTAATACATGGGGCCGCCTTTGAAATTCCCCTCTTCATCAACTTCGCGGTAACGCACGGCAAGCATACTTTCGGCGTATTTTGTCGCCATGCCGACCAAAGCCGTCATCCACATCCAGAAAATCGCGCCGGGCCCGCCTAAGGTTATGGCCGTGGCCACACCCGCAAGGTTACCGGTGCCGACCGTAGAGGAAAGCGCCGTCATTAGGGCGGCAAAGGGCGTAATTTGTCCTTCTTCACCTTTCTTGGGTTTGCGGCCTTTCCACAACAGAACAAATCCGGCAGGAATGCGCCAAATCGGCATGAACCGCAAAATGATGGTCAAATACAGCCCCGTACCTAGCAAGAGGACGGCCAGAATTGGCATTTCGCCGAGAAACGGAATATTGGTCTTGAATATTGAATTTATTGAGCCCCAAAAATAATCATCCGCTAATGTTGCAACAATCTCGTTAAATTTTTCCACAGAAATATTCCCCAGTTTTGGTTTTAATTTTGCGCGACCATAGGGGGTTATGTTGGAAATTCAAAGGGAAATTTGTTAATCTTGTATATGTGCGCATTTGCCCCTTTTCACGGCGGGGAATTTCGGTTAGCGAAGATGCACACACATAAGAGGCCCACATGTTTGAAAGTTTAAAACCAGCTCCGCCGGACGCCATTGTCGGCATGATAAAATTGGCAGCAGCCGATCAAAACCCGGATAAAATTGATCTTGGCGTGGGTATTTACCAAGATCAGGCCGGCGCGACACCCGTCATGGCGGCGGTGAAACAGGCTGAAACCCGGCTTTTGGCTGAGGAGACTTCCAAGAAATATATTGGCATTTTGGGCAATCCGGATTTCAACAGGCTGTTTAGCGAACTGATGTTCGGCGCGGACAGCAAGACGGTCACATCCGGTCGTTTGGCGGTGGCACAAGCGGCTGGCGGTAGCGGCGCACTCCGCCTAGGTGCGGAGTTGATTAAACTGGCCAACCCGCATGCAACCGTCTGGGTTAGCACGCCCACATGGGCCAATCACCAACCGCTTATTGGCTCGACCGGACTGCCGATTAAGCCTTATCCCTATTACAACAAACAGACCCAGACCATTGACTTTGATGAAATGTGCGCCGAGTTGCGCACCCATGCCAAGGCGGGCGATGCGGTTCTGTTACACGGATGTTGCCACAACCCGACCGGCGCAGATTTGACCCATGCGCAGTGGCAGGCTATTGCCGATTTGATGTTGGAAAAAGGCCTGCTGCCGTTTGTCGACTTGGCTTACGCTGGTCTTGGCGACGGTCTTGACGAAGACAGTTACGGCTTGCGTCTGTTGGCAGATATATGCCCCGAACTGGTGTTGGCGGCGTCCTGCTCCAAAAATTTTGGCTTATACAAAGAACGCGTTGGTCTGGTGGCGGCACTGACCACAAGCCCAAAGGCGGCAAAATTGGCCGAGGGGCAAATTGGGCTGACCATGCGCCGGATGATTTCCATGCCGCCAGACCACGGCGCGGCTCTGGGGGCTAAAATATTGGCTGACCCCGTATTGAACACTGAATGGCGCACCGAGCTGGAAGATATGCGGGTGCGCATTAACGGTTTGCGGGTTGCGTTGTCACAAGCGCTGTCTGTGCAAGGTAGAGAGCAAATGGCGGCGGCCCTAGTGGCTCAAAAAGGCATGTTCTCCCTCCTGCCCGTTACCCCTGAACAAGCCGAGAAATTGCGCAGCGAGCATTCGATCTATCTGTTAAATTCAGGCCGGATCAATATAGCCGGAGCCAAATTTGAGACCATAGAGCGGTTGGCCGATTGCATTTTAAGTGTGTTGTGAATTTCGATAATACCTCGAACCTATTAATTTCACTGCTTCTGTTGCCGAGGCAACTGCTTTCCAGGTTTTCGCGGCGGTGAGTTAAGCTTGGCCATGCCTGAACAATCACTTATGTTGTAGCCTTAATAGTATTTTCCAATTTTGATATTTACGCATGGGGCTTTCATGCCTTCGGCTTCGTCTTCCTGATGAACAGTAATTTTTTCATGTAGTTTTGAACGATGCGTCCCTGCAACTAATTCGAATAGTGCGCGTCTAAAAACTAAATTTTAAATGGGACATCGTATATGTATATAAGTGTTAAACGCAATCTTTTGTATTTTCCTGCGACAATATTATTCATCCTGTCTGGTTTGCCTTTGTTCTTTGTGCTCATGGCAATCCCGAAGAAAAAATACGCTGATATTCATGCTACGCATCAAACAAATGACATGAAAAGTCGCATGGACGATATTGGAGATTTTATTTCGGCGGGCGACCATGTGTTGGATGTAGGTTGCGGCAATGGGCAGTTCGGTGAAGTATTGGCCAAAAAATTCAAGGCAAATGTACGAGGGGTTGATGTGATAGATTATGCAAATGCAGATATTCCAATTGACGTGTTTGATGGTGTAAACTTGCCTTTTGAAGACAATAGTTTTGATGTTATTGTCATGGCTATGATGTTGCATCATGTTAAACACCAAGAAGACCTTATTGATGAAGCCGTTCGCTGTTCGCGCAGGGCCTTGATCATTTATGAGGATACTTATTTCTCTCCCTGGCAAAAATTGGCAATTATTTGGAATGATTTTTATTCAAATATAGCTATCGGGTTTGTGAGAGTTGTGAAAGGCTTGGAGGGCAAGGCCGTGTTAAAAATGCCCTTACCCTTTACATTCAGGTCTGTTGCGGGTTGGCATCAGCTTTTTGGTGAAAAATCTTTGACGCAGAAAAATACAATTGTTCACCATCTTGGGATGAAACCGCATTCTAAGGTGACTTTTTTGTTGGAAAAAGAAGCCGGTTTAGTTGCTAGCAACCATAGCCGGCCAATGGGCCGTGAAACAGTGAGTAGTAAATCCGGAAAATTGGACTTAGAGCCGGTCAATTGACGCGTTTAACATTTTTGCTCAATTACGGCCATCATTACCCGCCGGCTTAACGTGTGAGTTGTGGTATTTTTACTATTTCCCAATATTGGATAGA
Organism: Alphaproteobacteria bacterium; assembly: GCA_024278855.1. Lineage (GTDB taxonomy): Bacteria > Pseudomonadota > Alphaproteobacteria > Caulobacterales > Maricaulaceae > Robiginitomaculum_A. The sequence continues at coordinate 49,728 of JAJRSJ010000023.1, forward strand.
TAGCTTGCAACAAGTGTGTCCTTACTGTCTATTAATGTGTTTTTTGGGGTGTTTGTGCAGAAACGTGCTTGTTTATTTGTGATTATTTATCTATTGGTTGGTAGTTTTTTGTGAAAGGAATGCGCTTTGATTTTTAAGAATACATATATGGTTGTTCTAGGGAGCCTAGCCCCATTGTTATTTATGACATCATGTGCTTCGGCGCAGACATATTCTAATCCGAATGCCCCAATAGAGGTTAAGGCTAGTGAGTTACAGGCTAGTGAGATTAAGGCCGGCGAGGTTAAGGTGGACGAGACAGTGAGCGTAAAGCAGGTTTCACAAAACCATGAGCCAGTTGATCTACTAAACGAGAAGAATGCAATAGATACTATTAGGGAAAACCCAGTAGACTTTCAGGCAGGTGCTATTAAGGCATCGTCACCAACACCAGTTACAATGGTCGCTGGTGTTGCTATTACGCCAGAGCAGCCAGGTGTTGTATTGCCTGAAGTTGAAGTTGAAACTGGGACTAAAACTGAAATTGCCGGTTCTGAATTTGCCGGTTCTGAAGTTGCCAGTTCTGAAATTGCCAGTGATGAACACCCTCACACTTGGCCCATTGATATTAGCGATCAATTTACAGAAATCATCGCGGGTGTACCAATTATTGAGAACCCGAAAAATTGCGGGCAAGGGAATTTAGAGATCGGGGTTACTATAAGTAACATACCAAAATCCAAAGGTGTTATCGTTGCTGATCTGCATGATGATGTGCGTGAAAACTTCCTAGTTTGGGACAAGGTCGTTTTGCGGGTACGTGCCCATGCCCATAAGGGCGAAATATCTTTTTGTATGCCGCTCACCCGTCCGGGCGATTATGCTATTGCCGTTTACCATGATAAAAACGGCAATAAGGAATTTGATAAAAACTTTCTCGGCATTCCCAAAGAGAGATTTGGCATGTCTAGCAATCCAAGGTTTGGCACCCGCTCTCCCAAATATGAGGAAGCCGTCATTACCGTACCTGAAACCGGCAAGAAAATTCTTATCAAGCTGCGCAAGGCCAGTGATATCTTGGGTCGCCAAGATTAATAATTCATAACAACAAACAACCAATCCAAAAAACAAGGAGAAGATAATGGGAAAACAAAAGGGGGGTACTGTCAATGTGGCAATTATTGGTGTGGGAAATTGCGCCAGCTCACTCATTCAGGGTATACATTATTACGGGGATAAAGATGCGGCAAACTCCACAGGTTTGATGCACGAAACCTTGGGTGGCTATCATAGTCGGGACATAAAAATTGTCGCCGCCTTTGATATTGATGTGCGCAAGGTCGGCAAGGATCTGTCTGAGGCCATATTTGAAAAACCCAATTGCACCACGGTGTTTTGCGAAAATATACCAAATATGGGCGTAACAGTTCAGCTTGGGCAAGCTTTGGACGGGTTTTCCCAACATATGAACAATTACCCCCAAGATCGGCGCTTTATGCCGAGCGACGCCGCACAGCCGGAAATGGAAGATATTGTTAAAATTCTCAAGGCCGCCAAGGTTGACGTTTTGGTCAATTATTTGCCGGTTGGCAGTCAGCAGGCCACCGAATTTTACGCCGAATGCGCCCTGGAAGCCGGCTGCGCCTTTGTCAACAATATCCCGGTTTTCATTGCCAGTAACCCGGTGTGGGCCAACCGCTTCGAGCAAGCTGGTCTGCCGATCATTGGTGATGATATTAAATCCCAAGTGGGCGCAACCATAGTCCACCGGGTCTTGACTGATTTATTTCACAAGCGCGGCGTGCCTGTTGACCGCACCTACCAACTTAACACGGGCGGGAACACGGATTTTCTCAATATGAAACACGCGCGGCGACTCGAATCCAAGAAAATTTCCAAAACCGAGGCCGTACAAGCGGTGGCGGCAGAGCGTTTGGACGATGAAAACATTCATGTGGGGCCAAGTGATTATGTGCCGTGGCAAAATGACAACACAGTCGCCTTTATTCGCATGGAAGGCCGTTTGTTCGGGGATGTCCCTATGAATATCGAACTGCGCTTGTCAGTAGAAGACAGCCCAAATTCTGCTGGTGTGTCCATTGATATGATAAGATGTGCCAAATTGGCTCTTGAACGGGGCGTTGCCGGGCCGGTTGCGGCACCTTCTGCTTATTTCTGCAAGCATCCTCCAGTGCAATACACGGACGAAATGGCCCATCAGCTTACCGAAGCCTTTATTGAGGGTGACCAAGTTGAAGTCCTTAACAAGTCGCTCAAAAAAGTTAGCGGATAAAGCGCTTGCTTAATACACAATGGAAAACCCGACAGCACATCAAACCGCAAAGTCTAGCGTCTATGGGCGACCACGCTCAATAGAGGAGTTTTCGAACCGGTACCTAGTTCATCCGCTGTCGGAAATTGTTGCGAATTATGCCGTCTCTGTGCGCTGGAGCGCTAACCTAGTCTCCTTTATCGGCCTAGGAGCCGGCTTGTTGGCGGGCGTGTTTTATTATTACCAATCCCACAGGCTTTTCATCCTTGCGGGGTTTTTGTTCATGGTGGTTTGGCATGTGTTTGATGGTGCTGACGGGCGGGTCGCACGGGCTACCGGGACAAGCAGTCCGCTAGGGCGGATTATTGACGGTATTTGCGATCATTTGGTATTCGGCGCGGTTTATTTCGCCTTCGTGTTTTATTTGCTCCAACCCGGCGCATCCAAAACGGTGTGGTTTTGGGCCATAGCGGCTGCCATCAGTCACGCCGTTCAGGCGGCAGGCTATGAGGAAAGACGGCAACAATATCAACGGCGTGAGCGCGGCGCAACAAGAGACGGCACCCAAGAAACCCTGCTCTCCCTCAATGGACGCAAGTCAATTTTGGCAAATGGGTATGATAAAATACAAAAATTGGTTTCCCCCAAAACCACCAAGCTTGACATTGCCCTGAACGGATTACGTGCTCGCGGTACGTCAAAAGATGAAATGCAAAACCAGGTGGGCCGCACTGCGATTATTGTTCGCGCATGGGCTTTGTTAAATGCAAATAACAGAACAATCATGCTGGCGGTTACGGCTTTGGTCGGACGGCCTGATCTGTATTTTCTATACGAAATTTTTGTTCTGAATGCCGTATTTATTGGCTTGCTAGTGTTTGAGCATTTTCGTGAGGCTGAAATAGCCGCCGCCATTGCGCCAAATAAATCAGTTAAGGCGGAATCAGGCCCATGACCAATTTGGCTGATATACGTGACCTTATACGCGGGGCATTTGCGTCGCTTTTTGGGTTTGGCGGGCGTTTATTTGCCCGCGCCATGCTTATGGTTTTGGCCGGACGGGCATTTGGTATCGAAGCCTTGGGGCATCTGGGGCAAATTGCAGCAATCACAGAAATAATGGCGGCACTGTGCGTTTTGGGCTTGAAACGCAGTCTTTTGGACATGCTTAGCCTAGAGGCCAAAACGGTAAACCGCCTGAAAAGAGGATTGTGGAAGCCCTAACTATATCCGTAGGTGCGGGCTTGGTTATTTCAACCGTTTTATTTTTTATCTGGCCGTTGATTTACCCGCAAAGTCAAAGCGTTTTGCCGTTTTTATTTTTTGCGGTTCCGGGCATTGTGTTCATGGAGGTTGCCCTTGCGGCCATCAAGTTTAAACGCATTATCAAATGGGATGTGTGGACGCGCGGTATTGCAGAGCCTTGGGGTTTTTTGGCTCTCGCTTTTGGGTTTTTTATACTCGGCGCGGCCAATACCAATAATTTAATTATTGCCTATACTGGCTCTATTTTCATCGGTGCATTATGTGCGGGCTTCGGCCTTGTCCATACCTATAAACTAAAACCATTACTGTTGTCGAAGCCCCGTTTTTCAAATTTCCCGGCGATCATTAAGCAAAGTGCCCCGGTCGGGTTTACGGATATGGGCAATTTGATGTTGCGGCGGATTGATCTGGTTGTGTTGAGTGTGTTTGTCGGCAGTGAAGGTGTGGGGCTATATTATATGGTGCAACAACTTGCGACTATTCCGCAAAGAGTGAATTCCTTGTTTGAGCCAATGATGTCTCCGATCCTTGCGCGGCTTCATAATGCTATTGAAGCCAAGAGTATACGAGCCCATCTCATTGGTGTGTGTCGTTGGGTGTTTATTATCCAAATAGGCCTCACCGTGCCTATGGTGGTATTTGGCGATATGTTTCTCAGCTTGTTTGGCCCTGAATTTGTTATTGGTGGTTTGGTGTTGGCCACTATTTTGCTCGCGGAGCTTATTGACGGCAGTTTTATTACGGCGGAAACACCCTTGGTCTTTGCCCGGCCTAAAATTCCGCCGCTTTTATTGCTTATGGCCCTGATTATAGAGGTGATTGCAATCGCCGTCTTGTCAAAACTATGGGGTGTACAAGGCGCAGCAATTGGGTTTTTGCTTGCCATTACAAGTCTGAGTGTGGGACGCTTATATATGTTAAAAAAGCATCTTGGTATTCAGGTCTTGGGGTTAATATACTTGGTGCCGCTGGTTATTGGCGGTGTGACCGCTAGCGGGTTATTATTGGTGCGGTACTGGTTTGACCCGCTCGCAAGTTTGTGGATTGTTACGTCTGTTCTTTGCGCCCTGTTGGTATTTTTCGTATTAATCAGGCATTTTGCACTCACGAAAACGGACCGCATATTATGGCGCAATTTTTCGCGGCGCAAATCCGGCCCGGTGCGGTCATGATAAAACATGCAGTGAAATGGTGGACACAAATTATTTACAAGCGGGCCTTTGCCGTTTTACTGGTGGCAGGGTTGGTTACTATACTGGCCATACAATCTATGATGTCCCTCAGCATTTCAACCCATTTAGAAGCTCCCATGCCCCAAGGTGCCAAAAGTGTTCAAACCTTGAACAATGCGCTCAAGAAAACCGGGAGCTTTGCGTCTATTCAAATTGTCGTTCACTCGGATGATCCAGACATATCGCTGGATTTTGTCAAGCAGGCCAAGTTGGAAATAGACAAACATGAATGGGTCGGTACAAGCCAGTATTATGAAGATATAGATGTGCTTGAAGAGCATAAATTATTACTGCTCAATTTGAATGAATTGGAGCAGTTGGAGCAAGATATTTTCAAGGCCTATCCAACACTGGTCGCACAGGAATTGGCGGATATATTTGGCACGGATGTTACATTTACCCTGCGGGAAAATGATTTAAGTGGCAATTCCCAAACGGTTTGGATACAGATCGAATAGAAGAAATCCAGTCTTCTGTCTCGACCTCTCCCGCGACCCAGCGGTTGTTTATATCCGAAGACGGATTGACGGCGGTTCTGGTTGTCGGGCCCAAGCCTAGTTTGGATGCGCTCACTGATTCAAAACGCATGGTGGATGATGCGAAACTGGTCGTCAATAACTTAATGTCCTACAAATACGGGCAAGGTATTCAGGCCGGCGTGGCTGGACGCATTGCCAATAAAGTAGCGCAATTTGACACCATTGTTGCCGACTTAAAACTGGGGCTTTTGAGCGCCATTATCCTGATTTCTCTTTTGATTATCTGGTCTTACCGCACGGCAATAGCCTTGCCGGTGATTTTAATCCCGCTTGTGACCGGCATAATATGGACACTGGGCATGACGGCGGTAACGGTTGGCAGCCTTAATTTAATAACGGTTTTTTTGACGCTTATTTTGTTTGGCCTGGGGATTGATTACGGTATTCACAATTTTAGCCGCTACCGGGAGGAAAGGCGCAAAGGTGCGGATGTTGAAGCGGCTTTGCAGATTGTTATGGAGCGCACAGGCAGTGCATCTTTTATTGCTGCATTGACGACCTCTCTCGCATTTTTCTCCCTGACGCTTACACAATTCAGGGCTTTTACTGAATTTGGCGTCATAGCGGGCATGGGTGTTATTTTAATATTTATTGCCATGTATAGCATATTGCCTGCCATGTTGGTTGTGGCGGAAAAATTGGGTTGGAAAGCAAGCAAGCTCGCAAAATCACAAGGCTTGCAAATGGGGGGGCATAATCATTTTAATCCGCTCAAGCACCGCAAATTGGTCATAGGCTTAACCTTGTCCTTGTTGGTTTTCGCCGCAATATTTGCGCCGAAAGTGCAGTTTGAGAAAAATATTAAAAACTTGGAGGCGAGCCAACCTGCCAACCTCATAGCGGCGACGCAAGCGGTTAGGCGGGTGTTTTCGGACGGTCATGACCGGGCGATTGTCGTCGTGCAAACCCAAGCGGAACTTATTGCAATCGACGCTTATTTCAAAAAGCTGATAGTCGATGATACCCAGACCCCAACCATTAAAAAAATATCTAGCCTGTTGGATTTTATTCCCAGTACTGAAGCCCAGAGCAAACGACTTGAAGTTATCCACCGTCTTTCAAGATTTGCTCAAGACTTAAAGGGCATAGACGAGACAAAGTTTAATGCCACAAACCGCTATCTTGATATTGAAAGTTTGAGAATTTCCGATCTGCCCGAAGCTCTGCGCCGCACATATCTGGGTACGGACAGCGAGCCTGGATATCTTTTGTATATCTATAATTCTGTCAGCATGGATGACAGCCGTTTGGCCAAACAATTTTATGATGACGCGGCGTCTTTTATCGTGGACGGGCGTACATATTATAGCGCATCGGAGGGTTTTATCTTTGTGGAAATGATTGCCATGATGAAGGCCGATGCTATCAAAGCGGTCGCACTGGTGACATTAACAATTTTAATATTGGTGTTTTTTCTGGTTCGAACCGCCAGAGGCACATTTGTCATATTGGTGCCACCATTGATTGGTGTTCTTATTACAGTTGGTATTATGGGCGCGTTTGGGCCGTCCCTTTCCATTATGAATATGGTGATTTTACCGTCCTTGGTCGGTATAGCGGTTGATAACAGTATTCATATTTTTCACCGCTACAAAAGCGACTATAAGGGCAAAGGATCGGACGGCGATATTCTCAATATTATGAATACAACTGGCCGGGCGGCCGTTTTGACTACATTTACAACGCTGATCGGGTTTGGCGGCATGATTACAGCCTCTATGGGTGGACTGCGCTCTATGGGCGCACTGGCTATAATCGGGTTTTTATCTTGCCTTCTCATGATCTGGATATTGTTGCCGGTTTTGCTGCAGGCCTATCGTCGTTACGCGAAATAAAAGGAATGACTATGCCTATCATCAAAGATTGCCTCATCGTTGCTGCTGGCAAAGGCACAAGGCTTAAAGGCTTTGGAGATCTCAAACCATTGGTTAATCTGTGCGGTAAGCCGCTTATAGAACATGCCATGTTATCCGCCTCAAAGGCGGGGGTTGAAAATTTTGTCGTGGTTACCGGCTATAAGGCCGGAATTTTGGGCAAGTTTTTGCAATCCTTGCGCAAGAAATACCGATGGAAAATCACCATTGTCAACAATGCTGATTATGAACTGGAGAACGGGCTTTCGGTTTTGGCGGCAGAGGCTTTTTTAGCGAAAGATTTTTTCCTGTCCATGTGTGATCATGTGGTCGAGCCGGGGGTTTATACGGCGCTGAATGCGGCCAAACTCCCAAAGGGAAGCGTCGGCTTGGGGATTGATATTCGGCTAACCAATCCGGATGTTGATATTAATGATGTCACCAAAGTTACTGTTACGGGCGGTATCATGCAGGAAATTGGCAAAGACCTCGTAAAATATAATGCTTATGATTGCGGTATATTTCGCGCTAACCACAACTTACTCGCCGCCATCAAGCAGAACCGGGATTTAACTGGAGATTGCAGTATTTCCGGCGGTATGAAAATGTTGTCCAAGAAAGATATGGCCCACGGTATAAATATAGGAAACACGCGCTGGATAGATGTTGATTGCCCGCAAATGCACCACATCGCCCATAAATGGCAACGCGGTCTTATGAAGGGTAATGTGCAAGATATAATACCCCGTGCGCAAACACAAAACATTGTTGCAGTTGGCCATAGAGGCACCAAAAAATTCGCTCCGGAAAACACGTTGGCTGCCCACGAAGTCGCATTTTCCCTAGGCGCAAGGGCCATTGAGTTTGATGTAAGATGTACGAAAGATGGTCATTTCGTTTTAATTCACGACGGCTCTGTCAACCGTACTACCAACGGGCGAGGCCGGGTAAAAGATATGACTTTGGCGCAAATTAAAACACTGGACGCCGGGGTTCACAAGGGTTCGGAATTTGCCGGGGAGAAAATCCCAACCCTGCGTGAAGCTTTGCGCAATGTGAAAGGCCGCTTTGTTGTTGATATTGATTTTAAAGGCGGGCCTAAAAACTCTGCTGAACTTTTAGCGAATGTATTTGAGGAAGAGGGGTTTTCTACAGGCCCGCTCATCACTATATTTGCCCGTTGGCACCATTTTAAAATGCTGCAATCCTTGTGCCCGCAATATGCACTTAGGCCCCACTATATCAGTCACAGATGGACAAGTAAATTGGTTAGAAACTTTCCCTTGGAAATTATGGGGCTAAGGCGCCGCTCTTTTAATTTCAAGCGCGCTAAAAACATTCGCGACAGCAATCTGCATTTATTTTGTAACACAATGGGGTTTTTCGATAATGAGCGCGGCTTTAGCGACAGCATAAAGGCGGATGCCTTGTTCATTCAAACGGATCATCTGGACAAGCTTATCCCGTTTCTTGAGAAACATAACTTGTTAGAAACTGGTGTTATGGGCCGGGATTATCAACCTATTTCGCTCAAAGAAAATGTTTCGAAATCAACAATCACCGGCTAGGTCAAGATATCTCACAAATTTAAGCTAATACGCCCATCACCCTCAACCAAAATTTCTCCGGCCAGTTCAAGCTCCAACAAAGCGGCGCTGGCTATGGGGGTTGGGACGTTTGATTGGCGAATGATTTCGTCGCGAATGGTTGGGGTGGGGGAGCATAAGGACAATAGCACAGTGCGTGCCGCGTCAATGTCGGCTTCTATTTCGTCCCAGTCAATCTGCGGCTGGTCATAGCCTTCCTGGGGTTCGGCAAAGTCTGGTGGTCTGGTATTGGCTAAAACATGTAAGATGTCTTCGGTGTTTTCAATCAGCGCGGCCCCTTGTTGGATCAGACGGTTACAGCCCTTGGTGCGCGGATCTAGGGGGGATCCGGGCGCGGCCATGACTTCGCGGTGTTGCTCTAGGGCATAGCGGGCCGTGATCAATGTGCCGGAACGCTCTGCGGCTTCAATGACCACGACACCCAAGGATAGTCCGGAGATAATCCGGTTACGGCGCGGAAAATCGCGGGCGGTAGCACGGTGGCCCAAGCGGCTTTCCGAGACCAGAGCACCGCGTTCGCGCATTTGCGCGAAAATATCTGCATTTTGTTTGGGGTAGACATGGTCAACCCCGCCGCCGAGCACACCAACAGTGCCGGTCTCAAGTGCGCCTGAATGGGCTTGCGCGTCAATACCCCGTGCTAGGCCTGAAATCACAGTATAACCTTCTTCGCCGATCTCCCCGGCAATTTGGCGAGCGAACCTCAGGCCAATGGCCGAGGCATTGCGCGAGCCAATAATGGCAATGCAGGGTTTATGAAGCAGCTCGATTTTTCCCAACACGCTGATCACAGGCGGCGGTGGGGTTAAGGCTTTAAGATAGGGCGGGTAGTCCGGCTCGCAGGCACATACCAAGCGCACGCCCATTTGCTCGCACGCCTGCATTTCGGCTTCCATTTCTGCCAAAGGCGGGATGACCATTTTGGCTTTGCGCGACACCCGTCCGGCCAAGCGCGGTAAGGCGGTAAGTGCATCGCCCGCATTGCCGTAGCGTTTTAACAGATTGTCAAATGCCACCGGGCCAACTGTGGATGTACGAATGAGCCGGAGCCAATCCCGGCGTTCGGAAAATGACAGCTCGTGTGCGCTCATGTTTTCTTTGTGCCGATTTTTGGTTCGGTGCCAGCCAAGATACGGCTTACATTCTCCCGGTGCCGCAAGATGATAATTGCACCAAGTACAGCGCTTAAAACAGCGATCTGGGGTTGGCCCATGAAATATGCGGCGATAGGTATAGCGGTCGCAGTAACTATGCCCGACAAAGAGACAAGGCGCGTGCCCAAAACACTGCCTAGCCACAGGGCGGCGGCGATGAGTGCAAGTGGCCACGAGACCGCCAAGAGCACACCGAAATATGCGGCCACACCCTTGCCGCCTTTAAATTTGAGCCAAACCGGATAACAATGCCCGAACAAAGCCGCCCCGCCTGCGATCAAGGACGGTATAAATCCAAACAGATATGCCGCCAACAAAGCCGCCCCCCCCGCCTTCGCCATGTCGAGCAATAAGGTGGCAATGGCTAATTTTTTACTGCCCGTGCGCAAGACATTGGTGGCACCAATATTGCCAGAGCCGATTTTGCGAATATCGCCGTGGCCGGCAAATTTAGCAATCAACAGGCCAAAAGGTATAGAGCCAAGCCCATAGCCTAAAAACAGCGAATATATATTTTCAATCCCCATTTCCCCACCTTGCCCTTAACTGGCACGAGAGTCAAAAACGATTTTCCCGTTGCAAATTGTCGTAATGGCAGCACCTTGCATAAGGCGTCCGTCAAGGGGCGTGTTGCGGGAGTTGGACAAGAGATCGTCAACATCGCATTGCCAAGGTTTATTTGGGTCAATCAGGACGAGATCAGCCGGCGCACCGATGTCTAAAACGCCCTGGGGCAGGCCGAGCAGATCAGCCGGGGTGCAAGTAACGGCCCGCAGGAATGCCGTCAAATCAAGCTGACCATCCGCGACCAATGTCAAGCCGGCGGGTAGTAGCATTTCCAGACCAACCGCGCCAAATTCAGCCTCGGCAAATGGGCGGCGTTTATCGCCAGCCGGGCGCGGGTCGTGGCTAGAGACGATAATATCCAGTGTGCCGTCATTGATGGCGCCGAGCAATGCCAAGCGGTCGTCTTCACCGCGCAAGGGCGGGTCAAGTTTGGCGAATGTGCGGTAATCGCCAATGTCAAGCTCGTTCAAGGCCAAATGATTGATGCTGACCGATACGCTGACATCCAAGTTTTTTGCTTTAGCGCGGCGTAAGGCCGGCAGGGTCTGGGCGCTAGAGATCAGGTCAAGCAAATAACGTGCGCCGGTCAGTTCGACCAAGGCAATATCGCGTTCGGCCATGATGCGTTCGGACATAGGGGGAGCTGCAGCCAGACCTAGGCGGGCGGAAAAATCGCTTTCGTGGGCAACCGTATTTTGGGACAAATAAGGATCGACGGCGCGGTGGGCGATCAGGGCATTAAAAGCGGATGCATAGGACATGATGCGGCGCATTAACCCGGCGTCTGCGACCGGTTTATCGCCGTTGGAAAACATCACCGCGCCGGCTTCGCTCATGAGGCCCAACTCGGTCATATCTGTGCAGTTTAGCCCTTTGGTCAAAGCCCCTGCCGCGTAAACTTTAACCGGCGAGGTTTCTCCGGCCCGGCGTTTGATAAAGTCTACCAGGGATATATCGTCGATCACCGGATTGGTTTGCGGCATGACCACCATTGAAGTCACGCCGCCTGCGGCTGCGGCACGTCCGGCGCTGGCCAAGGTTTCCTTGTGTTCGGCCCCCGGTTCTCCGGTCACGACGCGCATATCAATAAGTCCCGGTGCCAGAATTAACCCGCCTGCATCTATGGTCTCTATATCCGGGCTGAGGCCTTCAGCGAACAGGGCGGGGCCGTAAGCGGCAATCTTGCCGTCCTCAATCAATAGATCACCCATAGCGTCCATACCCGTAGCCGGGTCGATAAGCCGCGCATTACGGATGGCGAGTTTAGACATATTTACCTCCCGTTTTACACGGAAATATGTATATTATTTTGCACCCTTTACCCCTCACTCGCTGTCGCGCGCCTCTCCCAAAAGAAGAGGCTAAGTTTGCCGATCTTTTACAGAGCTTCCGGTAAATCACAGGTAGACAATCCACCGTCTCCTCTTCCCCCGAAACAAAAAAGCGGAGAGGAACAAGGTGAGGGGTAATGCTGTTGATAGGATCACCCATTTACACCACCTAACGAAAGCGCGTGCAGGATGGCCATGCGCATGGCGACGCCGGTTTCTACTTGTGCGGTGATCAGGCTAATGTCCGGGTCATCGGCTATGTCGGAGCTGATCTCGACACCCCTGTTCATGGGGCCGGGATGCATGACCAGTGCGCCGGGCGCGGCGTAATCAAGCTTTTTCTGGTCAAGGCCGTAAAAATGGAAATACTCGCGTTTGGACGGCACAAATGTTCCGCCCATCCGTTCAAGTTGAAGTCTGAGCATCATAACCACATCACAGTTTTTAAGGCCGGTTTTCATATCGTGAAATACCTCTACACCCCATTGGTCCGCGTCTTGGGGTATCAAGGTCGGCGGGCCGATCAGGCGCACTTCTGCCCCTAATATGTTGAGAAGCTGCACATTGGAACGGGCCACCCGTGAGTGTGTAATATCGCCGCAAATAGCCATGCGCAGACCGTCGATTGCGCCTAGGCGCGTGCGTAATGTCAGGGCATCTAGCAAGGCCTGGGTCGGATGTTCATGGGCACCGTCCCCGGCATTGATCACGGCGCAGGAAACTTTTTGCGACAAAAGCGCCGGGGCGCCGGACGCGCCGTGGCGAATAACCAGCAAGTCCGGGTTCATGGCGTTCAGCGTGGTCGCCGTGTCCAGCAAGGTTTCGCCCTTGGCGGCACTGCTGGTCGCCATGGACATATTGATCACATCCGCCCCGAGCCTTCGGGCCGCCAGCTCGAAAGATTTTTCCGTTCGGGTCGAATTTTCAAAGAACAGATTGATCAAGGTTTTGCCAGCCAGCACATCATTGCGGGCATCTTTCTGCACAGATAAATCCAGATAGGTTTCGCCCAAGTCTAACAAGGAATCAATATCAGGGCGGCTTAAATCCGCTATGGATAGAAGGTGGCGCGTGGCCAGCCCATTCTCTAGCCCATTCTCTAGCCCGTGTGCTGTATGCGCGTTTGGCATAAAGTCCCTGTATAAGTTTCGCATGTTTAATAGCAGGGAGCGCGAATGTAAAGCGGCTTGTGTACGGGTGGGGGCGGGTGTGCTACGTCTGCTTTGGGGGCAGGAGCAGTCGTTAGAAAAACCAGTTTAATTTCGGGACCTTACAAAACCGATCCATGGGTGTCAGTCGAGATTGCGCTTTTATGTTTGCCATTTCCAGACTAACCATGAAATAAAGATACACAATTTAAAGAGGTGGAGGGTCGGCATGGCATCACAAAAACGTACCAACCTGAAAGTTGGTCCCAAACAGATCAAATCTATGACTGTTGCATCAAAACCAAAACGACGTTGTTCGCACTTTGAAAATGATATTGCGTTGAAGTTGGTTGCCGCACAGGACGATATGCTAACAAAAATGATGGAAGCGAACAGTGCGGCCACCCTCAAGAACGCCCTAAATGGCAGCCGCCGATATTTGGCGTTGCAATCAGTCATTTTTAAAGAGGTTTCTCTTTTGGGGGACTATATGTGCAAAGAACTCAGCCGTCATGACGTTAGCCATTCGCCGATCAAAGCTAGCGACTTTCGTTCCGCCAAACTAGCGATTGAGGAATTTGCCGAAACGGCGCAAAAAGTCTATGGGAAAACCGTCAAAAACGGGGTTGTTTTTGGAGGCAGCGCACCTGAACTTGACGCGGTGAAGTTGAACGCTGTTATATTAACAGCCAAACACCGCATAGATGGCGAAGAAAAAGTCTACCTTTCTAAAACTTCAATGTGGAAATGGATGTGGCACGACGCCCGCACCAAAATTTGGTCAATGTTCTTAATCTTGATTGGTGGCAGTTTGATGGCCATCTTTAAATATTTATGGCCACAAGTTAAGAAATTAATCGACACAATTCCAATCGGATGAAGCTCGCGCGTCTAGACGAGTCTGGGGCGGATTCCGTGATACTGACGATGTTCGTGTGTAAAATCCACTCTAAGCTAAAGTCCGCTCATGGGGATAAGCCGTCTTCCCCCAATCCCGCTTTTATCCTTTAGGGCACCCCGCCTACAAAACGGGGCCCACCATTTGGCTAGTCGCAACCCTCACAATGGATACTGTCTGCGGCGGCGAGACGCGCGCCTAAAGTTGGTGAAACTATGGGTGCCTCCTTGTTGTTTTATCTGTTTTAGGTACAATAATGCAGGCGCGGGCTTCTTGGTGCGCTTCTGAATTTAAGCCAATACCGCACCATCGTTTCGCCGCAAGGGCGGCGACCCCCATCGCCCTCGCAAGAGCTTCGGCACTTCCCCCGTGAAAAACAGGGGAAGGAGTAGTTTACCCAATCACAAAATCACCCAGTCTGTACCCCGGATCGGGGTATTCGGGGTTCATGTTTTCCAGGGTTTGGCGGACTATGCTGGTGATGATGGCGTTTCTGGTGGCGCGGTGATCGGAGGGGATGATGTACCACGGGGCGTGTTTGGTTGAGGTGCGGTTGGCCATGATCTGGTAGGCTTTCATAAATTTTGGCCATAGCAATCTGTCTTCCAGGTCGCCGGGGTTAAACTTCCAATATTTACGGGGTTCCTCCAGGCGTTCGGCTAACCTTTGGCCTTGTGTTTCACGGGAAACATTGAGCATGAATTTCAGAATGGTCGTGCCGTTTTCCGTGAGGTGTTGCTCGAAATCATTGATCTGGCGGTAGCGTTTGTTGATCTTTTTAAGCGGCGCGAATTTGCGCACTTTGACCACCAAAACGTCTTCATAATGTGAGCGGTTAAACACGGTGATCTGACCCTTGGCCGGGCAAACATTATGGACGCGCCACAAATAATCATGGGCCAGCTCGACCTTGCTAGGGGCTTTGAAACTGGCCACATTGAGATTAAGCGGCGGGGTGCGCGAAAATATGGCGCTGGTGGTGCCGTCCTTGCCGCTGGTGTCCATGCCTTGCAGAACGATGAGCAAGGAACGTTTGTTCCCCGCGTAGAGTTTGTGGGACAAATCGCGGATTAGTTTGGCATCAGCCTTGATACTTTCTTTGGCTTGTTTTTTGTTTTTGAACAAAGAGACCCGTGTCGGCCTCTCGGTCAGTTTAAATTTGGATTTTGGCGCGGCGATATAGTCTGCGGCATTTATGGGCGTTATTGTCACAAATCCTCGCTAATCCAAAAGGATGAAGCCAGCCCGATGAGCATAGCTGCTAAAAGGGCAAATATGGCCGTATTGGAAAAGTTCATTTCACTTAAACTGGCTATGTTTATAGAAATTTCAGGGAGTTTAATGCCCGATATTAAATGCTGCAAACCTGCCATCTGCGGCACGGCAATGAGCGCGGCCAACAGGGCGGCACCACCGACCATGATGGATTTTACCAGCACGGTTTTTTGGGCGGTATTTCGGGGTGTTTGTGCCTGCGTCAATACATGCGCGCTAAACCCGTCGTCCTCGACAGGTGCGGCGTAACCCGACAGCAATTCTGTAAATTCGTTGTTTTCAGTATCATCTATCATCATCTCATTATGCCTTCTCATAGGCGCAAAGGAAAGCCCTAAGCTTGTTTTTGCCCCGTGCTATATGTGATTTTACTGTACCCAAGGGCTGGCCCAATGCTTTTGCCGCTTCGGCATTGCTAAAGCCGTAAGATAAACACAATAATACGGCGGCCCGTTGCTCTGCGCTTAAGGTGTTCATGGCCTGCTCTATATCCAGTTTTATGCCGTCCACTTTTGCGCCGTAAAGACTTTCGGGTGTTGGTTCGGGTTCGGGCAGGTTTTCATGGGCCAACTCGGCCCGGCGTTTTTGTTTACGGATATGGTCTAGAAAAATCCTGTAGGCAATTTGAAACAGCCAGGATTTTGCTTTGTGATCGTCTTGAATTTTGTCCATATTCTGGAAAGCCCGCAAAAACGTGTCCTGGGCCAAATCATCTGCCAAAGCAGTATTGCGGCACAAACGGCGCAAAAACGCCCGTATCTGCCCTTGGTGGGTTTTTACGAGCGCCGCACATTGTTGGGCGTGGATATTTGTCCCCGAGCGGCGCAAAAATTATTCCGGGTCTTTGCGCGAGATAATACACCAAAAGCCAAGATAGGCCACGCCGATCAGCAGGGGAAACATGGCCAAACCAGCCATAGGGCCCTGGGCCTCGTCTTCCGGTATCATGCCGCCAAGCAAAAGCGTGGCAATCCCGATCGCCACCAATATCATACCGGTGCGCAGATCTGAATGGGAGCGTTTGGCGCTAAACCCGACGGCCTTGATCACCGCCGGGGTAATTTCCTTGTCTTTATCGAGCATGGCTTTGACAAGTTCGACATTTTTACTCCGGGCTTTGTTGCGAAAATATAAAATGATGAATACGACCAGTGGGATTGTGCCAAAAACCGCGATAATTCCAATTATTCCTTCCATGAGAAACCTCCTTTTCGTTTGTTATACCCCTAAGACGGTGCGGCGTCTTTGTTTGGATGCAAAAATTTCACAGCATCGTGA
The DNA here is from genome assembly GCA_024278855.1 of Alphaproteobacteria bacterium. Taxonomy (GTDB): domain Bacteria; phylum Pseudomonadota; class Alphaproteobacteria; order Caulobacterales; family Maricaulaceae; genus Robiginitomaculum_A. The sequence continues at coordinate 66,127 of JAJRSJ010000023.1, forward strand.
CCGGGCGGCTATAGGGAAAACATGCATGGCGTGTTATACGGCGGCAAGTTTAGGAGAGCTTATGAAAAATAAAATACGGAATCTGGTTGTGGTCAGCATTGTGCTAGCTAGCAGCGCCTTTGGCCTACAAAGTTTAGCACAGACAGCTCAGACAGTTCAGGCGGTCAAATCCGGCCCGGGCGCAGTTCATAAAATGACGGCCCCTTACGAAAATATTGGGGTGCCGTCCGGCGCTTATACCATGGATAAAACCCACGGTTATGTGACATTTTCCTATTCCCATTTCGGCCTGTCCAACCCCCAGCTTAGGTTCAGAGATATAGATGCGGTGCTGATTTTAGATGCGGACAAGCCTGAAAATAGTAATTTGAGCGTGTTGATCGACGCGGCCAGTATCGACAGCGGCGTCGATATTTTTGACGAACATTTGAACAGTCTGGACTGGTTTGATACGGCCAAATACGGTGAAATTACTTTCAAAAGTACGGAGTTTACGCGTATCAATACCACGAGAGGCACTATGAGCGGTGATTTGACCATTATGGGGATCACCAAGCCATTGACATTGGATGTGACATTGCTAGCCGCCAAACCTCATCCTTTCAAGAAAGTGCCGGCCATTGGTATTGAAGCACGCGGCACGCTGAAACGGTCTGATTTCGGGCTAGGAAAATACGCCCCCGGTGTTACTGATACGGTTGATCTTTTGATCAGCGCGGAGTTTCATAAAGACAAATAGGGATAAGCTATGACTGAAACATCGACTTATACCAAGACGGCCCGGTGGTTACATTGGGCCGTAGCGGTTTTAATCGCTCTCATGCTTGGGGGCGGGTTCTTAATGGAGTTTATGCCGGAAGACAATCTGTCGCTGACGGTGATGGTGTTTAATTGGCACAAGACTTTTGGCTTGCTTATTTTGGTTCTGTCTGTCCTGCGTCTGGTGTGGCGGCTTACCCATAAACCGCCGCCCTTGCCGCCCGAGATCACCGGGTTTGCCAAATTGATCTCTAAAGCCGTGCATATATTGTTTTATGTATTTATGATCGGCATGCCTTTAATTGGCTGGGCGATTATTTCAACCTCGCGCTTTCCGTCCAAGCTGTTTAATGCTCTGCCTTTGCCTAAATTACCCATCTTGCGGGATTATTCTGGATAAATGCGCGAAAATTTGCATGATGTGTTGGGGGAAGCCCATGAGGTTTTGGCCTTTATGGCCATTGCCTTGATCCTCTTGCATATTGCCGCCGCCGTCAAACATCACCGCACGGACGGGGTGTTTTTACGGCGTATGATGTCCAGTAAGAAAAAAACGGATTAGTTTATTATGCGGGTTTTTGTCGCCGTTTTTATTTTGGTTATATTTATCTTCGTCGCTCACGGTTCTCGTGCGCAGGATAATGCCAAAACCCATGCCAATTGGATTGTTGATAAAGCCGCGTCTAGCCTGTCCTTTAGCGGTGAGCAGACCGGGGAGAAATTTACCGGCTCGTTCGCAAATTTTGATGTGGCGATCAATTTCAACCCTGATGATTTGGCGAGTGCTAAAATTGTTGCCACCATTGATTTGACCAGTGCTGACGCGGGCGATAAAGACCGCAACGGCGCTTTGCCGGGCAAGGAATGGTTTTTTGTCAAGAAATTCCCCACCGCCAAATTTGAAACCACCAGTCTAAGCCATAAAGGCGGAAATACATATTTGGCCACGGGCCAATTGACCATACGCGGCACGGCCAAAACCGTCCACTTGCCTTTTACGCTCGACATTGAAAATGGCGAAGCCACTATGCAAGGTCAGCTTAGCCTTAACCGCCGAGATTATAATATTGGCACGGGAATGTGGAAAGATGAGGACTGGGTGAAGCATAATGTCGATGTTCAACTGGTCATCAATGCCGGCGCCGCAATGAGCGATTAAGCTTTACCCGTCACGTTTTAAATGCCTGCTTCTTCCCTCAGCACTTCCAACTCTAGCCAGTCTTCTTCGCATTTCTCCAATTTGGTTTGGGCGATGTCCAGATCTTCTATGGTCTTGGTGAAACCGTCCGGGTCTTTGATATAATAGTCCGGGTCGGCAAGTTTGGTGTTTAGGTTGGCAATTTCGGCTTCTAGCGCCCCTATGGTTTTCGGTAGGGTTTCCAGAGCGAATTTATGCTTGTAGCTTAGTTTAGGTTTGCTTATTTTAGCTTTGGATTTTCCGGGCCGGGATCGGTTGTTTTGTCCGGATTGAGAGGTGGATTTATCGCTGTGACTACCCCCTAAATTTCCCCCTAAGTTTTTTTGGGCAATCATATCGCTATAGCCGCCCGCATATTCTTGCCATTTGGCGTCGCCTTCATAGGCGATGACCGAATTTACCGTGCGGTCAAGAAAGTCCCGATCATGGGAGACTAGCAAGACCGTGCCTTTGTAATCGGCGATTAGCTCTTGTAGTAAGTCTAAAGTTTCCAAATCCAGATCATTGGTTGGCTCATCGAGGATTAGCAAATTGGAGGGCAGGCGCAAACCTCGCGCTAGCTCCAGCCTAGCCCGTTCCCCGCCCGACAGGCGCGAAATCGGGGTGCGTTGTTGTTCGGGCAGAAATAGAAAGTCTTTCATATAGCCAATGACGTGCTTTTGGATGTCGCCGACCATAACACTGTCGCCGCCGCCGCCCGTC
>JAJRSJ010000024.1 GCA_024278855.1 Alphaproteobacteria bacterium
ACAAGAATTTCACGGGCCGTGTCATGGCTCCCCCCGCCCATGCTCCAGATGATCCAACCGGATTTCCCCCTCCGCAGGATTGTCATTGGGGCAAACAGACACGGCCCGTGGATGACCGCCTGGTTATTGCGCGGGATAATATGAAAGATATTCCAGCCGACGCGGCAGGCAAAGACCGTCAGCCAAAAGTGGATGATAAAAAGCAAGTCCCTAAACAGCCCAAGGCCAAAGACCACGGTCAAATGTTTGATGACGATGGCAATGAAGTTCTTAGCCGCAGGCTCAATGAAATGGTTCAGCCCGTTATTGCCGCGCACCAAATTGCGCGGACTGGCGATAAGGAAATGGAGATTTAGATGGACGCTCTTACCTACAGACTGAGAGTTAGACTCTCGCCCGCCAATTATCACAAGCTTGAAAACGCAGCGCGCAAGCCCAAGGAAACGCGCTCTAAAATTATCGACAAAGCCTTGGCTGCATATTTTAGCTATGAGGTCGAAGATAAACGCGACGAAGGTATTATTGCGCGGCTTGATGTTTTGGCGCGGCATGACGCGCGGCATACTCGCTACCTTAATTTGGCCACCGAAACTTTCTCTCTATTCGTTTTGTATTATTTGACCATGACACCGGAATTGCAAGACAATGACAAGCAAGATTTAGCTGATGAGGGCGTGCTTAAATTCAAATTATTCGTCAACCGTTTGGGCGGTTACATGAAAGGCGGCGGGCGCACATTGTTCCGTGCCCTCGAAGACATCATGGTCGGCGACGAAGACTTTTTCACCAAAGAAGAAATCGAACGCTTCGCCAGAGCCAAGCTCGCACAAAGTAAAGCCTCAAGAGCGGGGGTACGCAATGTCAACTAATCTTAATCCTATCACCGCAAGCCGCACCCTGGAAATGCTCCGCTCCGCTATGGGGCCAGTGATTGGCGCGGCGCTTGATGATAAAAACGTCATCGAGATTATGCTCAATCCAGATGGTAAGCTTTGGCTCGATCGTCACGGAGAAGGCCGAGTGTACACGGGCGAAATTATTACGCCGCCCGATGCAGAACGCATTGTCAAACTGGTCGCCAGTCATATCCGCCAAGAGGTGACAACCGATAGACCTATCGTGAGCGCAGAACTCCCCAGCGGCGGCGAACGGTTTGAGGGCTTACTCCCGCCCGTAGTTTCTGCGCCATGTTTTTCCATCCGTAAAGGCGCAGCTAAGATTTTTACTCTGGATGATTATGTAGAAGCGGAAACAATGACCAAGGCCCAGGCGGATGCACTGTCATATGCCGTAAACGCCAAGCTCAATATCCTAATCGTTGGAGGCACAAGCAGCGGTAAAACGACGCTCGCAAATGCACTCTTGGCAGAAATAGCGGGCTGTAATGACCGAGTTCTAATTTTGGAAGACACCAGAGAACTGCAATGCAGCGCAGAAGATACAGTAGCTTTGCGTACACATGGGCAAGACGTAAAACTCGCAGATTTGGTTCGTTCTACACTTAGACTACGCCCAGACCGCATAGTCGTTGGCGAGGTACGCGGCCCCGAAGCCCTTGATATGCTCAAGGCTTGGAATACGGGACACCCCGGCGGCATTGCCACTGTGCACGCAAATTCCGCAGAAGCAGGCATTTATCGTATCGAGCAGCTTATATTAGAGGGCGCAAGCTCTGTCCCGCGCACCCTCATAGCCGAAGCCATAAATGTTATTGTCTTCATATCAGGCCGAGGAACCGCCCGCCGCGTGGAAACCATTGCCCGCGTGCTTGGTGTTCACGGCGACGAATATGACCTTGAACCACTCGCGCCCAATTTTACGCCGTTAAAACTCATCCCAAAAACCAACCTTTAAAGGAGCTTCCTATGTCCACCCGTCAACTTACCTATCTGATACTTATTATCCTCGCTTTTATATTGTTCGCAGAACCCGCCTTTGCATCAGGTTCGTCTATGCCGTGGGAAGCGCCGCTGACAAAAATCCTTAAATCCATCGAAGGCCCAGTTGCCAAGATATTTGGCACGATTGTCATTATTATGACTGGCCTAACATTGGCCTTTGGCGATACGGGCGGCGGCATTCGTAAACTCATTCAAATCGTGTTTGGCCTTTCG
>JAJRSJ010000025.1 GCA_024278855.1 Alphaproteobacteria bacterium
ACAAAAATCCTTAAATCCATCGAAGGCCCAGTTGCCAAGATATTTGGCACGATTGTCATTATTATGACTGGCCTAACATTGGCCTTTGGCGATACGGGCGGCGGCATTCGTAAACTCATTCAAATCGTGTTTGGCCTTTCGATTGCGTTTACAGCCACCAGCTTTTTCATGTCGTTCTTCAAGTTTAGCGGCGGGGCATTGATCTAATGATAGACGGTTTCTCTATACCCTTGCACCGCTCGCTGACCGAACCAATTCTGCTCGGCGGCGCGCCAAGAACGGCGGCTATCCTGAATGGGACGCTTGCAGCTGCCCTTGGGCTTGGTCTTCAGCTTGCGGTTATCGGCATCATCTATTGGGTCATCTCCCATTCTCTATCTGTCTATTTCGCCAAGCGCGACCCTAAATTCATGGACGTGCTGGCGCGCCACATCAAACATAAAGGGTATCTGTCATGCTAAACTTAGCGGAATACCAAAAACAGCCCGCCAAGCTCGCAGACTATCTGCCTTGGGCTTGTTTGATTGCGCCCGGCGTGGTGCTCAATAAAGACGGTAGCTTCCAACGAACGGCAAGGTTTCGCGGGCCTGATCTCGGCAGCGCTACTGAGGAAGAACTCGTTGCTACATGCGCCCGCATCAATAATGCACTGCGGCGCTTTGGTTCAGGCTGGGCGTTGTATTTTGAAGCCTGCCGCCATGCCGCGCCAGATTACCCGCACTCAAATTTCAAAGACCCCGCAGCATGGATAGTAGACCAAGAAAGGCGTGGGCAGTTCGAACAATCAGAACACCATTTTGAAAGTGAATATTATCTGACATTGGCGTTCTTGCCGCCTGCCGACAGTGCTAAGCGCGCAGAAAACCTTCTTATAGAAAAGCCAGATGATGAGCTAACAGAAACTGCGTCTGATCATCTCACTGCCTTCATTACCGAAAGTGAACGCTGCCTAGACTTAATGGGAAGTCTATTTCCACTCGCAGAATTCTTAGACGACACCGAAACCCTGACATATTTACACTCGTGCATATCCCCAAATAAACACAAAATCACTTGCCCCGAAACACCGGCCTATATTGACGCGCTCATTGGCGGGGCAGATTTAGTCGGCGGGCTTGTGCCAAGGCTCGGCGGTGAGAATCTACATATGATTACGGTGCGCGGGTTTCCGGGCGAAACCACGCCGGGTATATTAGACGATCTTAATAGTCTCAGTTTTTCGTACCGCTGGATGACACGCTATCTGCCGATGGATAAAGCAGAGGCGACAAAGGTTATCGGTAAATTCCGCCGCCAATGGTTTGCCAAACGTAAATCGGTCATGTCGCTATTACGAGAAAGCTTGTGTAACGAAACATCCGCTTTGGTAGATAGTGACGCAGATAACAAAGCCCTCGACGCCGACCAAGCCCTGCAAGACCTTGGCGCAGACCATGTGAGTTTTGGTTATTTAACTACTTGTATTGTGGTCAGCCATAAAGACGCACTGATTGCCGAGCAGCAAATTCGTTCCATAGAGCGGATTGTCAATGGACGGGGGTTCGTTTCTATCCACGAAAGTGTCAACGCCGTTGACGCTTGGCTCGGAACATTGCCCGGTAACCCATATGCCAATATCCGCCAGCCAATAATTCATACGCTTAACTTAACGCACCTTATGCCGCTATCTGCCATATGGGCTGGTCCAAAACGTAATGAACATTTGGACGATGTGCCTTTGCTATATGCAACAACGGCAGGCCATACGCCGTTTCGCCTCGTCACCCATCAAGGCGATGTCGGGCATATGTTGATCGTCGGGCCAACGGGCGCAGGTAAATCGGTTTTGTTGTCACTGCTCGCCTTGCAGTTCCGCCGTTATAAAGACGCACAGGTGTTTTTCTTTGACATAGGCCGTTCTGCCCGTGCTGCAACGCTTGCATTGGGTGGCGATTATTATGATCTCGGCGCAGAAAACTCCATCATCTTCCAGCCCCTCAAACATATTGATGATGAAGCGGAGATCGCATGGGCGCTCGACTGGATATTAGGCCTGCTGCGCAATGAAGGATTGGAAACCGACCCGGACATTAAAGAAGCGGTTTGGAGCGCGCTGCAAAGCTTAGCCACTGCACCCACCGAGCAAAGAACGCTAACCGGATTATCGGCGCTTTTACAATCCAACAAGCTACGCCAAGCCATGCAGCCCTATACGCTCGATGGTGCTTATGGTCATTTACTTGACGGCAATACCGAGTCTCTCAAAGCAGGCGATATGCAGTGTTTTGAGATGGAAACCTTGATGCACTCAAAGGCGCTTGTGCTGCCAGTGCTCACATATCTATTCCATAGATTAGAAGCACGGTTTGATGGTAAACCTAGTTTACTTATACTCGATGAGGCTTGGGTGTTTCTCGACGATCCATTCTTCGCAGAGCGTATCCGCGAATGGCTAAAAGTCCTGCGGAAGAAAAACGTCTCTGTGATATTCTCGACCCAATCTTTGGCTGATATTGCGAGCAGTGATATTGCGCCTGCATTGATCGAATCCTGTCCATCAAGAATATTCCTGCCCAATGATAGAGCAATGGAGCCACAA
>JAJRSJ010000026.1 GCA_024278855.1 Alphaproteobacteria bacterium
ATCAATGCGCCGCCCCGGTAGGAAGTCTCGCGCCAGCGGATTTCAAAACTGTCATCTGATGACCGCACAATGCTGTTTACATCAACGGTGACGCTACGCTGACCGATGTCTGCAAATGGGTCATTCTCGGTGGCGTAAACGTTAAGCGTGATAGCGGCTTGATCGGTAGCGAAGCTGTAAGCCTCAAGCCAGTTTTGCCGCAACACTACTGGGTCAATTGATACTGATCTTACATTGGTGATGAAATCCGCAAGCTGATGGGCAATCTGTGCATCCGATGGAATAAAGCTTTCTGTGGCTGGGCCGATAGCGCGGACGGAACCATTTGTGTCCACCTCTACCACATAAGGCGTGATCATGCTTTGCGAGCTTTGCCAAATAAAGGCACCTGCAAGCACTGCCGATAATCCAATGGATAACAGACTCGCCAACCGCCAGTTTTTGGCTTGGACACGAGCGGAGCCTATCCGGTCATCCCATACCTGTGCTGCCCGTTGGTACGGTGTTTCTGCAACGGGTGTCGTCCCATATCTCGATTGATTACGCTTCCACATAAATCCTCCTATTCTTCTTGTTCAAGTTTGATGTTAAAGCCGCCGCCGCGTGTATCGCCCGAGCGGATTGCGTCTCCGGCTCTGCGGCCAGCATTTTGACGTGTCTGCTGGTTTTTGATCTTTTTTGCCCAATTAGGTTGGCCTGCTCCGCCGCCAGAACCACCGCTGCTATCATTTGCGCTGACGGGTTTGAGACCTTTTTGGGACAGAGCATTTAGCCCGCCGCGCATACCAGAACGATGAGCTTTGCTGACACTGCCACCCGCCTTTGAGGCTACAGCTTTACCTGCATTCTTAATCGCTCCAGCGCCCGCTTGGGCTACTGCACTTGCACCGCCGAGCGCACCTTTGATGCCGCCTGAACCTGACGCCGCTTTACCAAGCGCAAAGGAAAGCTGTGTGCCGCCCGCGAGTGATGCGCCCGCTTTGACCGCGCCGCCTGCTGCTTTTGCACCTGCGCTTGCGCCCGCACCTGCAAGCGCTCCGCCCGCCATTGCCCCGGCGCCAACGGCGGCCATAGTGCCAACGGCTGCACCTGCTCCTAATTGCGGTGCGCCCGAGACAAGACCGGTGGCAATACCGGGGCCGAATATGCCCAATGCAAAGATAGCCAGTGAGGCAAGGATGACAGACGCTGCATCTTCCAACGTAACTTGGCCTGGCACGAACGCCGCTGTCACTTGTCCGAAGATGGTCGAGCCAATACCGATAATGATCGCCAGCACCATAAGTTTGATACCCGACGCTATAATATTACCAAGCACTTTCTCAGCTAAAAATGATGTTTTATTCCAAAGGGCGAATGGGATCAGAACAAACCCTGCTAGCGTCGTCAGCTTGAACTCAATAATGGTGACAAAGAGCTGAATGGCCAGAAAGAAGAATGCGAACAAGGTGATGACCCAAGCCAAGAGCAATATAAAGATAGTGACAAAATTGGTGAAGAATTTAATTGGCCCTGTTAAGTTACCAACTTCGGTCAACAATGGGTGCGCCGCCTCAAAACCAACACTGGCCACATAGCCCGGACGTAACAAATCCGCCGCCGTGATGGTTTTACCCGTAGCGTTAAGCCCAAGCTGCCCAAAGCTGGTGAAGATGACATCGCTCAAGAATGCAAAATTATTCAGGATCAGTGCAAAGAAGCCGACATACATCACCTTTTTGAGAAACTTGGCAATGACATTAGTATCCGGCCCCATAGCCCAATACAGACCCGCTAGGGTAATATCTATGCCAATAAGGAATGCGGTTAGGAACATCACGTCCGGGCCAAGCAGACCAAAGCCCGAGTCTATATAAGTGCTGAAAGTTTTCAGGAACTGGTCAATAATACCAAGATCATCCATGACTATTTACCTCCCCGTTTGCCGTAGGCTTTTTTGTTTCCGACAAAGCGCTTGTGCTTTTGGCGAGACTCTTTCTCGATGGCGAGCTGGCGTGAATGCTCAAGCGCTTGGGCGCGGTATTGCACTGCGTCCATCTGCTGCATCTGCATGATTTGTTTAATCAGCAAGGCTAGGAGTTGATTGCCCGCCTGCACTACGGATAGATTGCCTGTGGACGATTGGCTTTCGCCCACCAACCTATCGAGTGTACCGCTATCGACTTTGACGCTACCAACAATTTTTGACTGCATGACGATAGCTTCTTCAAAAGCCACGCGGGAATTCTCCCATTGCACTTCGGCGTTCTGAACCAGTTCCTCGTCTGACATATCTGCGTATTCTTGCGGGTAATGATCGCGCATAAGCTGGCGGCTACGTCCAACTTCATAACTGACATTTTCGGCCTGCTCGGTAAGAACGGCAATCTCTTGCAATATCCGTAAAAGTTCATATTGGGCGTTGTAATCCATCTTGGCTAAGTTCTTGGCTTGTCCAATCAGCATACGGGCTTCGTTTTGCAGTTGGCTCACCTGTTGACGTATCTGGATCAATGAACGCGAGGCGGTATAGAGGTTTTGTACAAAGTTCTTAGGGTCAAAGACGATGCCACCGAATTGCGCTTGTGCAGCTTGGGCACATGAAAACAGCATTATGAATACGAGTAAGAATGATTTTATTCGGCGGCGCATATGTCCTCACTTTCTTTTGTTTTCACAGTTTTGGTTTTCCAGGGCAAAACATCGTCTGATGCCAAGCCGTATTCGCTTTCCATTAGGTCGGCAGCCCAATTAAGGGACTTGGCGCGGAGCCATTCACTGGCAAATTGATCTACGCCGTGAGTTTCCAAAACGGTATCAATGCCCGCATGTTCGCTCTCGGAACCCGCGCCGCAAAATGCCAGAGCGATTTCGCCAAGCCCAAGGTCAAACAGACGATTGCCAGCCCGTGACTGGAAGTAATAATCTTGCTTGGGCGTACTCGATGCGATAATTTCAATCTGGCGTTTGTTCAAGCCAAAGCGGGTGTATATTTCCGCTTGTTGCGGCTCCATGGCCCGGTCATTGGGCAGGAATATTCTGGATGGGCAGGATTCAATAAGCGCAGGCGCAATTGTGAACGGCGGTGCAATATTCGTCCACTGTAGCGAGGGTATTGTGTCCTCGCGGGCGGCGTAAAAGTCGTCCACTTTAAGGTTTTTCTGTTTTAA
>JAJRSJ010000027.1 GCA_024278855.1 Alphaproteobacteria bacterium
CTTGAAATCACCAAAATATTTAGTGATCGCAGCCGTCAATGTGGTCTTGCCGTGGTCAACATGACCAATGGTACCAATATTCGCATGCGGCTTATTACGCTCAAATTTCTCTTTAGCCATCTCTAGTCTCCTTGCTTACTTTGTGCCCGATCTATTCGGGCGAAATTTATCTTCATATGGGCCTAGATAGTTTTCTATCAAGACCTCGCTCGTTATATCTGGAGCGGGTAGCGGGAATCGAACCCGCGTAGTCAGCTTGGAAGGCTGCTGTATTACCACTATACTATACCCGCCTACGCGCTTTGCGCTTCGGCGTGGCAAGCCCGCCAAGGCACAATACGTTGGTTTGTTCTTGGTGAGCAACCCCGCCGCCCGCGAGGGCGGAGGCTGGCCTGCCGAGCCGAAGCTCCCTCTTGGGAGCGTAGGCTGGTGGAGAGGATTGGATTCGAACCAATGTACACTTGCGTGATCAGATTTACAGTCTGACGCCTTTAACCACTCGGCCACCTCTCCTAAACCGCACCAAATGCGCCTGCACGGTTAAATTACCGGCGCAAAAACTATTCTCCTTAACTCTGTTGTCACTTCACGTATTAAATCTGTTTTTCCAACAAAAAACACTCTGAATATGGCAGGGCTATGCTATAGCCGAACCACACAGAGTAAAATTCACCAGAATGTAGGCGGGATGTATAGAGATGAGCAGGCAAACACGCAACAGGAATCTTGGCAAGAATCATAAAAAAACCCATAAAAAAACAGGTGGCGGCAAGCAAGGTGCAAACCCGAAGCCGGACTCTGGCTGGAATCCTGACAAACAGGGGGCGCGCAGGGGCGAAAACAGGGGCGAAAACAGGGGCGAAAACAGGGGCGAAAACCGGGGCGAAAACAGGCGCGCGAACCGCACCGGCAAGCACGAAAACTGGATGTGGGGCTATCACGCCGTCAAAGCGGCGCTGGAAAACCCTAAGCGCACCCATCATAAGCTCTATATCAGCCGCAAAACGGCGGAAAGACTAGGCGAGGCCCTGCTATTGCCGCTAAAAAACAAGGTCTTTACCGCCCACCCCGGCGACATAGATGATCTCTTGCCAAGCGGCGCCGTGCATCAGGGCGCGGCGCTGTTGTCCGCCCCCCTGCCCGCCCATGATCTGGAGGATATTGCTGCATCAGCAAAAGGCCTCATTATCGTGCTTGACCAGATCACTGACCCCCACAATGTCGGGGCTATGTTTCGCCTCGCTGCTGCCTTTGGGGCGCGGGGTGTCATCATGCAAACCCGCAACGCGCCGCCGCTGGCCGGGGCCACCACCAAAGTCGCCGTCGGCACAGTCGAAACCGTGCCCCATGTGTTGGTGACCAATATCGCCAACACATTACTGGCACTGCAAAAAATGGGTTGGCGGGTGACGGGGTTGGCGGGGGAGGCCAAAATCACCCTGGAGCAAGCCTTTGTCAACGGCGCGGCGGAAGTGATCGTCATGGGCGCAGAGGGGCCGGGCCTGCGAAAACGTGTCCGGGATTGCTGCGACCAACTCGCGAAAATCCCCATGCCCGGACTTGAACAAGAACTTGAAGGAGGACTTGAACAAAATAGCCCAGACAGCGGAGCCGAGAGCTTAAATGTTTCCACCGCCGCCGGCATTGCCCTATATGAAGCGGTCCGAAATTTAGAGCCAAACCCTAGGGAGCCTCTGAATAACTCATGAGCTGTTTTTCCCTGGCTGAAAAATCCAGCTTTTTGCGTGAAAATATCGACAATAACCTGGCTATTCTCTCAATTTTCAAACAAAAATCTGAAATTTTCATCTCAGGGAAAATTCAACCCGAGTTATTCAGAGACTCCCTAATTAATCAACACATATAAGATTGCCATATGAGGGAGCCAGACCAGAGAACCACATGAGGGAGTCAAATGAGCCATACCCCCGCCCGACATCGTGTTCCCTTTATGTTGCAATCCCCGCCAAACCCATTATCTTAGCCCCATGACCAAACCATCTGAAATGCGGGAAGCACCTGCTACGTTTGCGGTTTTGCAGGAAAAGTGGGTGCCGCATAGGCCTTCGCGGCCTGCGAAGATGGACGGGGGGCGCGCATTTCGCTTGGTGTCGCCGTTTTCGCCCAAGGGCGATCAGCCCCAAGCTATTGCGGAATTGTGTGCCGGGCTTGAGGCCGGGGAGCGCGAGCAGGTTTTGCTCGGCGTGACGGGTTCTGGCAAGACATATACCATGGCCAAGGTGATCGAGCAGACCCAGCGTCCGGCCTTGATTATGGCCCATAACAAAACCCTAGCGGCGCAGCTCTACGGCGAGTTTAAATCCTTCTTCCCGGACAATGCGGTTGAGTATTTTGTGTCCTATTATGATTATTATCAGCCCGAAGCCTATGTGCCGCGCACCGATACATTCATCGAAAAAGACAGCAGCGTCAATGAGCAAATCGACCGGATGCGCCACGCCGCCACAAGGGCTTTGTTGGAGCGGGACGATGTGATTATTGTCGCCTCGGTGTCGTGTATTTACGGCATTGGCTCGGTGGAAACCTATACGGAAATGACCACGGATGTGCGGGTCGGCGACGGGATCGATCCGCGCCAATTGATGGCCGACATGGTGGCTATGCAATACACCCGCAACGATATAGCTTTTGCGCGGGGCACATTTCGGGTGCGCGGGGATACTCTAGAAATATTCCCGGCCCATTTTGATGACCAAGCTTGGCGGATAGATTTTTTCGGCGACGAGATCGACAGCATCACCGAATTTGATCCGCTGACCGGAAAGACCCAGGGTAAATTGGAGCATGTGCGCATCTATGCCAATTCCCATTATGTCACCCCGCGCCCGACCCTGCAAAGCGCTGCCAAGCACATCAAAGTCGAGCTTGACCAGCGGCTTAAATATTTCGATGCCGAGGGTAAATTACTGGAAGCCCAGAGGCTTTCGGAGCGCACCGGGTTTGATTTGGAAATGATAGCCGCCGCCGGGCATTGCAACGGTATCGAGAATTATTCGCGCTATCTTACGGGCCGTAATCCCGGCGAGCCGCCGCCGACCTTGTTTGAATATCTGCCGGATGATTGTCTGTTATTCATGGACGAAAGCCATGTCAGCGTGTCGCAAATTGGCGGCATGTCCAAGGGCGATATGAGCCGCAAATCCACACTGGCGGAGTTTGGCTTTCGCCTGCCGTCCTGTATTGATAACCGCCCCTTACGCCACGAAGAATGGAACGCCATGCGCCCGCAATCCGTGTTCGTCTCGGCGACGCCGGGGACATGGGAGATGGAACAAACCGGCGGTGTGTTTGTAGAGCAAGTCATCCGCCCCACAGGCCTGGTTGACCCGCCGGTCGAAGTACGACCAATCTACGGTAAAAATGGCGCCAAGGACGGGGCTTCGCAAGTGGACGATGTTATCGACGAGGTACGAAAAACCACCGCGAAAGGTTTTCGCTCTCTGGTCACCACCTTGACCAAAAAAATGTCGGAAGACCTCACCGAATACATGCACGACCAAGGCATCAAGGTGCGCTATATGCACTCAGACATAGATACTTTGGAGCGCATTGATATTATCCGGGATCTCAGGCTCGGGGTGTTTGATGTGCTGATCGGGATTAACCTGTTGCGCGAAGGTCTCGACATTCCCGAATGTGCCTTTGTTGGTATTTTAGACGCCGATAAAGAGGGTTTCCTGCGCTCCGAGACCTCCATGATCCAGACCATAGGCCGCGCTGCCCGTAACGCCGAAGCCAAGGTCATTCTCTACGCCGATAAAATCACCGGCTCCATGCAGCGCGCCATGGTCGAGACAGATAGACGCCGCAAAATTCAGGAAGCCCATAACGAGAAACACGGCATCACCCCGACATCCGTCTCCCACACCGTCGCCGATGTGGTCGGCGACACTAGGGCCGCCGATCAAATTAAAGACGAAGCGGCGAGATATACCCCGTCCGGGCAGCTCAAGAAAATCTACGAGGTCGCGGAAAGTAGCGCAGAGTTCACCTACGACGGCGAAACCCCGGTCGGCGGCAATTTAACCGCAATACTGGCCGAGTTGGAAAAACAAATGTTCACAGCAGCGGAGAATTTAGAGTTTGAGGAAGCGGCACGGTTGAGGGACGAAATGGCGCGGTTGCGGGGGGAGAGGTGATGGAAGCCGATCTCCAAATTAAATGTACAAATTGCAATCATCCTGCAGATTTCTTTTTTGCCTCAATAATCAATGTTAAGAAAAAGGACGCCAACTATTTCTCCAAATCGAAGCACTTTGTTTTAAAAAAAGACAAAGGGTGGAGTTCATGGAAAACATATTACTATGTTTGGTATTATCCAATGCTCTCTCCACGCCTAGAGAATATCTCAGACTTTCCAGACGAATATAAAACTGGGCATAGGAAAGGAGGGTTTAGTTATTATGATTATCAGGGTCAAGTATTGTATGGAAGCGAAGGCGTTTTGGTATGCTCCTTTTGCAAAACGCTAGAAAAGCATAAATTAGATTGGCCACGCGATGCATATTTTCAACTGGAGTATAAAGGAAAAACTTTATGGGCATATGATCGGTCTTATGCGCTAAAACTCTTGGCTTATATTAGGTCTGACGGGCGGAAGAAACGAGTTGTTTCAACGACTGGGCACGTGACGCAAGATTATTTTTTAAGAAAAATTCCAGGACATTTTCAGGCAAAAAAAGCGCGTGATTAAATTGTCAAAAAACTGAACAAGCTTTTAAACTTGTAGGCAAATTCAAATGAGGATTTTGGTTTGTTAACACCCCTGCGGATGCAGGTATCCTTCTCCGGCTCACAGATAGACCCCTGCATCCGCAGGGGTGAGCGGAGGTGAGATATGCGTACACGGATTATATGCGCCGCACCTCCAGTTTTATCCCGTGATTGCCTAAATAAATCCCCTAGCCGCAAACCTTGCGCACCTTGCCGAGGGCCGCCGTTATACCGCGTAAGGAAAACTCATAGGAGATTTGCGTACCTCTGGCCGACACCGCATCGACGCGCATGGAGGCACCCCCCGCATGGAGCGCACCAGTTTTTTCTCGTCGGCATCATTTTCCACAAAAGCTTCATTTTTATCAGCAAACATGGGGATTTTAGCGCGGCCAATCCGGGCGGACGGCGGAATTTGTGCTTTGAGCATATAGCCGGTGATCAGGCTTGGTTGCTCTTTGGCCGCGCCGCTTTTCCAGTTCGCCACCATGAAATATATATCGCCGTGATCAACCGTGGACGGGGTTTTGGATTTAGGCTTGGCCAAGGCAAAACAGATTTTATCGCCGCCGTCAGTTTTGGAATGCACGGTCCAATCAGAAAACACACCTTCCAATTTGGCATTGGCGGTTGTGGCAGGCGCGAGCAGGCCTAGAGCCGAAATCATCAAAACGGATTTAAGTATACTCAGGATACTCGGAAACCCGAAAATTTGTCGGGAGATATTTTTTCGGCTGGCAAGGCGCGTTCTGCGCGGCAATGCCTTAGAATTGTTAGCAGGACGCAACGAAGTCAGGCGGAAAAATAGCCCCGAGAAAATTCGGGTATTCGGGTATCCTGAGTATATGCGCATGTTTTGTCCTATACAAATTTCTTCTATCAGAAACTCTTAGCGTTAAGACCCGGTTAAGACCAGTGGGTTTTTCAGTTATCCCGCGCCCGCAACGCCCGCCATTTCTCCATGGCTGCCAAATCCGGGCCGCCGGGCCTTGGTGGTCTGTCGGGATAGCCGCCCAGACATAGCGTGCGGTCATAGAGGGTGAGCGCGGCGGCCAGGCTAACATTGATACAGAATTTTGTCGGGATTTTGACAATATGGCTGCACAATGCCTGCATGTCCGGCGATAGCGAGCCTTGCTCCGGCCCCAACACATAGGCGGCGGCGCGGGGATGGCGAAAGCTTGGCAATTCGACTGCCCGGTCACACAACTCCACCCCGACCAATTCACAGCCCTTGGGCAAGCGCATATCGCCTATATTGTCCCACTGATAATGGGGCATGTGTTTGTGGGTTCGCGATGTGTCGGTGGCATCTATTTTGAGGGCTTTATGATGGGCGTCCACCGTATAGACAAAACTGGCCCCAAAAGCGTGGGCCGTGCGCATCACCGCCCCCAGATTAGCCGCCTTGGAAATCCCCTGCACACCAATGCCGAAATAGCCGCGCAATTATATGGCTTCTTGTTTGGTCGGGTGAAACGTACGCCAGACCGAATAAGCCGCAACAAATAAGCTTACGATGATAATAATTAGAAACGGTGATTTCGGCGGCAAGGACAGTGCGGCCATCCCGATCAGGGCGAATGTTACAACATTAACAAACAAATTCAACAACACGGCCCCCGCCGACATCAGGCGCGCACGAACGGCGGGGTCAGCTCTACGCTGGGCCATGGCTTGGAGCGGTACAACAAACAACCCGTTAAAAATTGAGGCCATGGTAATATCAAAAACCATCCGCTTTGAACCCTCAGCCGCGAAAAATGTCGCCAAGCCTGCACGGGGATCATGCGGGCCGACGACTGAGTGCGACGGTGCATTAAAATACAAGTCCGTAACAAATACGATCACGCCGCAAATACCCAGCGCAGATAAACCAACGGATTCTTTACCCCATCTATCTCCACTTTCCAACACGCTACACAACAGCGAACCAATCAAAATACCCAGGGTCGTGAACACCAAAATGACGATCAAAACATTTCTGTCATAACCCATAATATTAGCCACATAGTCCGGCAAGGTCGTAATAATCATGGTCGACAAGCCGTAAAACCAGGCAATCCCCAACATGGGCCGCAAAACATGAGGCGAACCGATTGCATTACGCAGGACATTTATGGTTGCCGTCACCGGTTCAAAATTTATCTTTAGCTCTGGTTTTGGCGCAGGTGCGGGCGGAACAAACTCCGATGCCCCCCAACCGATCAAAGCAAATACCAGCAGGATAACGGCGACGATACGCGGCCCGCCCTCCATACCCACTAAAAACAAACCACCGACCATACCGACCAATATAAATACAAACACAAATCCGTTGAGAATTGAATTGCCGGTTATCAGCTCATCACTCTTAAGCCATTGCGGCAATACGGCGTTCTTCGTCGGCGAGAAAAACGCCGACTGGGCGCCCATAAGGAACAGGGCAAAGGCCAAAATCCAAATATTTACAAACCAAAAACCAAGGGCAGCAATCACCATAATGCCGATTTCGCAGCGCTTGATGGTTTTTAAAATAACACCCCGGTCAACCTTATCGGCAATTTGCCCGGCAACGGCGCAAACCAGCAAAAACGGCCCGGTAAAAATAAAAGCCGCTACAGGCACCCGGATACCGGACGGCAAGCCCGATAAAAACACAACCCCGCCAAATGTGATCAGGCCAATAAGCGCATTTTTTAAAACATTGTCGTTAAAAGTTCCGGTTTGTAGCAAAACGAACAAAGGCCAGAACCGACGTTGCGTCATCAACGCCCCTGCTTGTTTGGCGCTCATGGCTTGGCTCCGTCTTGCTTCATAATCGTGCCGTTCGCCAAATCCGTATTCGAATGTTTGGGCGCGCCGGGATTGTCGAAATCCAGTAACGCAGGCGAGCGTGTCTCTATGACCGTTTCCAGTTTTCCCATGAATTCGTCCTTCCCCATTCCCGGCTCTCATGGCCCGGCTCTATCGACCTTAGAAATTCCCCGGCTCTATTCCGCAAGAATTTCACTGTGGCGGGGCCGGGATGTTTTGTCCAGACGTTTTACTTCCAGTGCTGACCCAAATTGGGCGCCGTAGGCACTACCGGGCACTTGAAACCCTTATTCACGAAATACACACCCTTGCGGTACCTTCGCTGCTCGCCAAGTGTGTGCGTTTCACCTAGTCTGCTTATGCCCCCATAGAACTATCAGATGATTGCAAAATTGTGTTGAAAGTTTGGGTTCCGATTGATCGGTCGAATTTGATGCCGGCGAACATTTGATTGCGCCATTTTATCTGGCCCGGATACCAGGTGCCGTCTAGTTCAATCTGGAGCTTTTTTTGCTTATTGATCAATTCCGCGTGCTGTATTTTGGCACCGTTCATGGAGATATCGACAATTATTATCTGAAAAACCGATTTGCCTATACGCACATTACGCGCCGTGCGCACAACACGTCTGGCGTCTCTCACCTTAAAGTTTTTTGTGCGTTTGTGGGCGTAAAAGAGCATGCCAAACAGCGCAATAAACACCACTAGCGCCAACGACAAAGAGGTATTTGAAAGCGGTGTGACTAGGCCGAATTTAACCCGCCCCGCCAACCTGTTATCTGAGAGCCTGTTATCTGAGAGCCGGTTATCAGCAAGCCGGTTATCATCAGTGCGGTCGCGGTCGGGCGGTGCCTGCAAAAGCGGTTTGGCAAAATCGCCCTGAGCCGTTTTCGCACCTACCGCTTCGCCCATATTTCTCGCTTCACTATTTGGCGGAGGCGCTTGCGGTGTACACTGCCAGTAGTCGTCAAGTGACTTTATGCTGGCGGTGAATTCCTTGGTAATGCCGTTGTTTAAGGTCAGTTTGGCGTGGTCGTCATATCCGTATTTCGCACCAACGACAGCTTCGCGCAGGCTAGATAGATAGTAAAAAAGCGCCGCACTTTCGGTTGACAACCCATCTCGGGATTGCGGCGGCACAAGTGCGGGCAGGGAAATCTGATCCACAAGGGTGGCCAATTTAGACATATTCTCGGCGTAGCGCCTGTCGCTCTGGTCAATCTGGATATCCCTGATCAGCGAGAATGTACCCAAGACCTTGTCAATCATCTGACAGGCGGGATTGGCGATGGCCGGATCAGCTCTGGCCGGCGATGCACCGATCATGGCTATCAGGATAACAAAGAGTAAACCTTTTTTGAACATGGTGTTTGCTTAATAGGTAAAACTTGTTAATTTACCATTTAAGATTGATTAAGCATTACAACGAACAAGCGCACTTTACCTTAATCCTTATAAACCACCCCGCCTTTCATGACGAAATCAACGTCTTCAAGTTCTTTGATATCAGCGAGCGGGTCGCCGTCTACGGCAATGATATCGGCAAACTTTCCGACCGATATCGAGCCTGTTTTATCTTGCATCCCAAACAGGGTGGCATTACCAATCGTGGCGGTTTGCACGGCCTGCACGGGGCGCATACCCCACTTTACCATATAGGATAATTGGCGGGCATTGAGGCCATGGGGATACACCCCGGCGTCCGTACCGTAGGCTATATTGACACCCGATCTTACGGCCGCCTGGAAACGCTCGCGCTGTTTTTTGCCAACGGTGCGTTCTTTGGCCAAAGATTCTTCCAATATCCCGGCCTCCTCACCCTCCGATAAAATATAGTCGGACACATATATATCCATGGATAAATATGTGCCGCGTTCCTTGGCCGCTTTAATGCCGGCGTCAGAAATAAAACTGGCATGTTCTACGGAATCGACGCCCGCCCGAATAGCCGTATTGATGCCGTCCTCGCCGTGGGCATGGACGGCAACTTTAAGCCCCAATAGCGCCGCCTCGTCGACAATGGCTTTCATCTCGACAAAGCTATATTGTTGTGCGCCGATTTTCGTGCCCGTGGACAGCACGCCGCCGGTGCCGCAAAATTTAATAACTTTGGCGCCGTATTTGTTGTTTTCACGCACTTTCGTCCGCACCCCCCAAGGCCCGTCTGCGCCGCCGCCAGCCTTATCCTTATATTTATGCGGCAAGAGATTGGAATCGCAATGTCCGCCGGTAATGCCTAGGGAACGCCCGGCCGGAATTATGCGCGGGCCGATAACATCACCGTCGTCCACGGCGTTCATCAGCGCAATATCGGCAAAGCCCGGTGCGCCCAGATTGCGCACGCTTGTGAACCCGGCCATAAGTGTTTTTTCCGCGTTCATAACGCCGTTGATCGTGGCACGCGGCAAGGAAACACCGAGCGTTTTATAGCCGTGGGTTTTGCCGTCACTGGTGAGATGCACATGGGAATCCGACAAACCCGGCAACACCGTCATCTTTGACAAATCAATGAATTTTACCGCGCTGTCTTTTTTCGCCGCTTTAACATCGGCTTTCGTGCCAATATTTGTGATCACGCCGTCTTCAACAAAAATGTATTGATCTTGCAACACCTTGCCGGATTCTACGTCGATCATTTTTCCGGCGTGGATAATGGTCGTTTGCGCAAATGCAGGCGCGGCCAACAGACACAGCAGAGCTGTTATAAGACTATGTTTTATCATTTGTATTCTCCTATTCATGCCCGTAGCCCTCATAAAGCGCCAGCACATTTTGCGCTTGTTTTAGGTGCGGGATATCGAGCATTTTGCCGCTTATTTGTACGGCGCCAGCATCAGGGTTGTCTTTGAATGCCTGAACCACGGCTTTGGCGCGCTGAATTTGGGCCCCCGTCGGGGTGAAGCATTTATTGATGATCGGGACTTGGGCCGGATGGATGGCGAGCATGCCGGTAAAGCCTTCGCGAAAAGCCGCCCCGGCGCGGGCCCGCAGCCCGTCATGATCGCGAAAATCATCGTATAATGTGTCCACCGCTTGCACGCCTGCTGCCTTGGCCGCTAGCAAGGTTTGGCTTCTGACCATTTGGTAGGTGAATGCGAATTGCCCGTCCGCACCCTTATTGGCCGCGCCTTTATTTGTGAGTGCGCCTATATCCGTGGCCAGGTCTTCCGCCCCCCATGACAGCCCCAGTAATCTGGGTAAATATGTGCGCGGATACAGCCCTAAGCTCATGACGGCGCGAGCGGTCTCTGTGGCCACAGGCAAGATTTTTATACCCCCCGCCGCTAAACCGTGCGCGGCTTCAAGTTCGTCGAGGCGGCGGCTCAAACTTTCCATGTCCACTGGCCCGTCCGGCTTGGGCAGCATGATGCCGGCCGGAGAGAGCGGCACAATTGCCGCCAAGTCTGCACCTATATATTCACTGTCTAGCGGGTTGACCCTGACCCATATTTGCGAGGCAGTTTTGACGCTTTGTAAAAACTCGGCGCACATTTTTCGGGCTTTGGCTTTATTGACCGGCAGAACCGCGTCCTCCAGATCAAGGATTATAGCATCGGCTTCCAGCCCGCCTGCCTTGGCCAGTTTTTTGGCGCTATCGCCCGGAACAAACAAAAATGAACGTAGTATTTTAGCCATAAGACCCCTCCATAATGCGTTTCACACTAGCCTAGCCAAGCTTGCGCGTATAGGCACATTGTTATGACCGATAAAGCGTTTGTATATTTCGAAGACCAAGCGGTGGGTGCGCAGCGCCTGTATGAAAACCCGCTTGAGATTATCGAGGCCTGGAGCGCGGACGAAGTGACGCCCGCCCTAAAGCGCATGGCGGCATATCAGCGGGGCGGGAAATATCTGGCCGGGTATTTCGCCTATGAGCTGGGGCTTTTGTTTGAAGATACATTGCGCCCGTTATTACCTAAAAACCTTGCTGAAAACTCTACTGGGCCGCTGCTGCAATTTGGCGTGTTTGATAAATTTTCGAATGTGGACTTACCCAATAACCAAGACGGCCATATCAACGGACTAAAACCCGCTTGGTCATTAGCCCAATACCAAAAACGCTTTGCGCAAGTTATGGATTTGATCGAAGCCGGGGATGTGTACCAGGTCAATTTACCCTTCCCCTTACGCGGCACATATTGCGGCGGCGGGGCCAGTATTTACCAAAAACTAAAATCCGCTCAGCCCGTCAAATACGGCGGCGTCATTAGCTTGGGCGGGGCCGAAATTGTCTCCCTGTCACCGGAATTATTTTTCGAACTAGAGGGCGGAAAAATCACCATGCGGCCCATGAAAGGCACGTCGCGGCGAGGGCTAACACCAAAGCGGGATACGGCTTTGGCCAAAGCCTTGCAAATGGACGCCAAAAACCGGGCGGAGAATTTGATGATCGTCGATTTACTGCGCAATGATCTGTCGCGCATTGCGGTGCGCGGCTCGGTTAAGGTTAGCGATCTCTATAGACTGGAAACCTATCCAAGCCTGCATACCATGACGTCAGGGATTGAAGCGCAATTAGCCGACATTTCTCTCGGGCAAATTTTGCAAGCCTTGTTCCCGTGCGGCTCGGTGACCGGTGCGCCCAAAATCCGGGCCACGGAAATTATCCGGGCGTTGGAAGCAAGCCCGCGCGGGGCCTATTGCGGTGCTGTCGGGTTGATCGATCCAAACGGAGATATGCGCTTTAATGTCGGCATAAGGACATTGGTTTTACACGAAGGCGGCACATGTACTTACGGGGTTGGTAGCGGTGTTGTCGCGGATTCGGACGCCAACGCCGAATACGAAGAATGCTTGCTAAAAGCCGCATTTTTACAAGACGGATTTGGCCTGATTGAAACCTTTGGCTGGCACGAGGATACGGGCTTTATGTGGTTGGACTTGCATTTAGGGCGCTTGCAAAGATCGGCAGAGGAGCTTGGGTTTTCCTTTGGTGAAAAAGATATAGCGCAAGCACTGGAAGCCGCCACTGCAAATTTATCCGGGCCGCATAAAATCCGGATGCAGCTAAACCGAAATGGCCAGTTTGATGTCCAGACCAGCCCTTTGAGTATATCTGCACCGGGCGCAATAATGCCCGTTTCTTTAAGCCAAAATACGCTGTCCTCCAGCGATAAACTATTAGCCCACAAAACTACGCGCAGGCAGTTTATTGAAAGTGAACTGGCCCGGCTCCAAACTGAAACTGGATGCAAAGAGGTTCTGTTTTTCAATGAACGCGGTGAATTGTGCGAGGGTAGCTATACAAATGTGTTTGTGGAAAAGGGTGGAAAAACATTTACGCCACCATTGCCGTGCGGTTTACTACCGGGGATTATGCGCGAGGTAATGCTGGCAAATGGCGAAGTCGTTGAGCGGGTTTTATACATAGATGATTTGCTTGATGCGGATGCAATTTATGTAGGCAATTCCGTGCGCGGGTTGATGAAAGCGGGACTGACAGACACTGCCAAACAATAATTATTCTGCCGCTACCGCTTCGGCCCCGCCGTATTTACGATATAGTTTTTTCTTGCGCTTTGGGTCGATATTGACCTTGGTGATATCACCTCCGGCCCATTCCATCACTTTTGGATCCATAACTTTAAACCAAAGCGGCGGTATGGCTGCCATGGCAAAACAGCCACCGTAACCCGTCGGCAGACTTGGCAGGTCAGGGAAATCCCGCAATACCTGATAAGGTCTTTGCGGATAGGCATAGTGGTCGGAATGACGTTGCAGATGCAAAAGCGACATATTTGACCATAGATGATTGGTGTTCCAACTGTGGCGCGGCTGACACGGTTCGTATTTCCCGTTCGGCAATTTTTGCCGCAATAGCCCGTAATGCTCCACATAATTAGCTTGGGTCAAAGCAAGCCAGCCAAACATATGGGGGGGGATAACGAACCAAAGAATATTGGGGCCAAAAATAAACGCCAGCGCAATAATAATCAGCGTACTGGCCACATAGACCTGCAAAACTTCATTGTGAATTGACCAAAAGCCGTAGCCCTTGGCGGCCAAGCGTTTCTTTTCGTGGCCAAGACCGCGCTTGATCGTACCGGGTAGCTCGCGCAGCATGAAACGGTATATACTTTCGCCCATGCGCGAACTGGCCGGATCTTCCGGGGTCGAAACCCAGACATGATGGCCCATATTATGCTCAATATTAAAATGACCATAGCCCATGAGGATATTGCCGACGCGAGCCGCACCCCGGTCAAGCCAGGAATTTTTATGGCCAAGCTCGTGGGTATAGGCCAACATGCTGCCACTGCCCGAACCGACCCCGATGATCAGGGCCACTACGGCCCACCAAGGCAGGTTTTGCGTACCGACACACCAGACAAAGGCAAAAAACATGATGAAAAAAATCGGCAGATGTATGTAAATATGTAGCTTGTAATATTTGTCCGCCATCATGGCCGGCACCACGGCTTCAGGCGGGTTGTAATTATCCTCGCCGAAGATTTTATCAATGATCGCGGTGATGAAATAAATATAAACTGCCGGAATTAAAGTCACCCACGGATTATTGCCCAAGGCAAAATATAGCCACAGTGTCAGGACATAAACGCCGGTGCCAACAAAACCAAGCCACCAGAGATGCCGTTTCTTGTCCACATAAATAACTTCGCTACCGTCCTCATTCGTGCCTGTAAATGTTGCCATTACGCTGCCCCTTTTTGTTGTTTAATATTTTCGGAAAATTCTTCAAACGGTTTGCACAATTCCGCCATAGGTTTGATGGCGTCTAAAATGCTCGCCACCTTCGCTACATTGTGCGGCCCGTCAATATCGTAAAAAACCCGGCGGCCGATTTTGCGGGTCTGGCAAATCCCGGCCCGCTCCAACACGGCCAGATGCCGCGAAATCACAGAGCGATCTTGCGCCAAACCATCCGCTATCGTGCCCACATCACAAGCCCCAAGCAGAACCAATTTGCGCATGATCTCAACCCGGGTCGGCTCACAAAGCGCCTTGAAAAACCGGGTATCGAACACGTCAAGGGCAGCTTCGGCCATAGCCATATATTCAGGCGACAAGCTACGGATTTCGTTATTATGAGTATCCATTCGCGTATATATGCACACAAATGCACATATAGCTATGTTCTATTTTGTCGCGCGGCTATACATTTGTGAATACGCATAGCCACCAACAGGTTATTTACGCACCTTTCCACGCGCCGTGAACCCCAAGTGGTAGGGCATAGGGCAGCTCTAATACCGCTAATGGCCCATCCTCCAGACGCGCGGCATTTAAGATATTAAGCCGCGTAGCCTTGGTCTTGAGGTTCAAACTTGTACCGGTCAACCAGCCATCATCTTCGCGGATACCGCCAGCACGCGGGATAAATAAATGCTCTTCGACAATGCTGTTTTCACCGTAATTATGTGCGGTAATGTTTCCGGTCTTGAGATCATGTTTCAAGATAGACACTTGCCCAACGCCGGTTTTGGCCTGATCGCCAACCGTGTAGACATAGCGGGCGTTTTGGCCCGTAAACCGAGCATTGAATTGCGGAAACTCATGGGTCGCACGCTCGTTTAAAATGGATTCGATCTTGGCTGTGCCGCCTTTACGCAACACTACATGGGCCAGCCTAGCCGGCGTGGTATCAAATATTTCACCGCGCATCAGAGCCTTTGCGCCTTTCTCGACAAAGCTGTTATCGCCCACACAGACACTAAAGCGGATATCGCCGGATTTATCTTCCCAGGCATTGCCGTAATGAAACTGAAATCCGGGCGGCAAATCGTATTCGCGGCGGTTGTCCAAATTGTCCTTCTCGACCACAATCACCCGCTGGCTTTGATTTGGCAACCATTTGAACATGCCCAAAATTGTATCGGCTTTTCGGGTTACTCGAAATGACGGGGCAACAAATATCAAATGCTTATCGGTCATGCAAAAATCGTGGATCATGCCGCCGGGAATATTTTTCAGCACACGCATACCGGCGAGTTTGCCGCCCGCTGATATTTTATAAATAATCATACGCTGGTTAAAAAAGTCCTGCCCGAAATTCCAAATGGTGCCGTCGTTTTCTATTTTTGGATGGGCCGAGAACGGCATGCCTTGCAGCTCAGGCGCCCAGGTGTTTGACCCGATGGTTTCGAGGGTGGTGTCATCTAGCCTATAGGCCGATCCCCCTTCCCATAAGGCCAGAAGTTCACCGCCAATCGGGAGGATACTGGTGTTGGCGGCATTGACATCATCAGGCCCGGTTATCGGGGCCGGGTTATCTATTTTTGTCCCCAGGCCAGAGACCAGAAACCGGCCGGCTTTCTCTTCGCGCAGATATTTCCCGGTGCGTACCATTTTGCCCGTGTGGGAGACTTTGCCGCCGTCTAAATTATAGGCATGTACCATGCCGTCGCCGTCAAACCAGTAGTTTACCCGTAGCCCGTCCCTTTCGAACAAGGCGGGGCCGTTGCGGTAAAACGTACCGGATAATCCCGCCGGGATTTTACCGGATATCAATTTAACCTCAGGCGTTGATAAATCAGCGGCTCCGGCACTGCGCCAACCAAGCGCCCACGGATTTTTCTTTGCGGATTGCGCGTAGCTGTCAAAGTTTGATGTCTGCGCGAACGCATTGACACCGGTGCTTGCCAAGGCTCCAAATGCTGCTATAGCCCCGCTTGCGGCCAAAGTTTGTAGTGCCACTCTTCGTGAAAATTCCGTGCCCATAATCGCCTCCTAGTTTAGTTTAATGGCGTGCGCGGTTTCGCTGCCGCTGACCGTAAATTTGGCGTCTTTCCATTTAGCCGGGCCCATTTTACCAACCGCATTGTTTGAAAACGCGAACGGCTCGGTCGGCATACCAAATAAATTAGCATTCATTTTGCCGTTGCCGTCCACATCATGGAATAATTTGATGGCATAGTCGCCGTCTGGCAAATTGGCAAAATTTATAATTACAGTGTCTGCTTTCACGTCTACCGTGGCACCGCGCACACCGCCGCCTTTATAATTATCTTCGCTATTAAAAAGCCCGGCCTGAATACTGCCCTTAACATCTTTGATGCCCGTGAGCGTGACCGTGATACTTGCCGTGCCGCTTAAGCCCTGTTTGACAGAGTTCTCAGCCGCCAAAGCCGGGGCTGCACTCGCTGATACCAACAACATAGTCATCATTATTTTTTTAAATTCGCGTTTCATTTTACTCTCCAAATTACCGTCCCGTCGTTGGAACAATTACACACTGGCAGAAAAAACTTGCTGCGAAACCCAGGATACGTGAAGCAGTGGTTTGGCTTCGTGAACAGTAGCCAAGCACAGTTCACGCCGCGTGAGTAACGCAAAAACCCCCTTGCACGGCGCGAAAATACTGGCATTGTCATTGGCGCTACGTGAACAACCTAGAGCCTGTCATCATATATAGCATCGCTCTGGCCACATTAAGGGGAATATGAACAAAATTATCAAAAAGCTTATACCCATGCTCACCGTCTGTGCAATTGCCGGTGTGGTCTTGGCGATTATGGCCCCTTATGGCACCCACGTTTTTTCACCGCTTTACCGGTTTTTATACTGGACGGGTTTGAGCTTGGCTGGCGGACTGGGGGCGAGTGTGGTTGATTTGCTCGCTTTTTTGTTCAAGAAAAATCTGGGTAAATGGCAAATAGCACTGGCGCAATCCGTAACCTCAACCCTGGCGGTCTCGACCATTATCCTGATCATGGCCATACTCACCTACGGCATGCCCAGTATGAAAGGTTTCGCCCTGACCATGTTTTATGTCTGGGTCATTGCCGCCATCATCACCTTCATTGGCGCATTGCTAAATGGCCAAAAGCAAGCGCGAGAAGCCCCCCCAAACCGCGCCGCCCTCTATGAACGCTTGCCGCCCCATCTGCGCAGTGCCGATATTTACGCCCTCGCCGCCGAAGATCATTATGTGCGGGTGATTACATCCAAAGGCGATGAGCTGGTTTTGATGCGGCTGACCGACGCAGTCAAGGAAACCGCACCGCTCAAAGGCCTATCCCCGCATAGATCATGGTGGGTGGCGGAAGCGGGTGTGGAGAAGATCAAAAAATCCGAGATACTCCTACGCTCAGACCAAACCGCCCCCATCAGCCGCACGGGTATGAAATTGGTGAGGGGGGCAGGTTGGGTTTAGGATTTTAGGCAATGATGGTTTGACACTCCATTGCGTAAGTTAGAAACTACGCAAGTATTCTTAATATTCTATGGCTCTATGTTTCCTGCTAGCCCAAAGCGTCTTCTGCTTCCACGCCGAAATAGCCAACTATGCTATCTATTTTCGAATGGCGAAGAAGGCGCTGGACTTGCGCGCAAATCAATAAAATTCACTTATTAGAGCCTCTTTCCAAATTGGTTAAAAACTATGCCAAATCGAAACGATCAAGGTTCATAATCTTGTCCCATGCGGAAACAAAATCGCGGACAAAAGCTTTGCGGCCATCATCACTGCCATATACTTCGGCAATTGCACGCAGGATAGAGTTTGACCCAAAGACCAAATCATTGCGGGTGCCAGTCCATATGACCTTGCCACTGGCCCGGTCACGCCCTTCAAATACATCATCGCTTTTGGATTTAGCTTTCCAAGTGATGTCCATATTGAGAATGTTGACAAAAAAGTCATTGCTCAAAGTGCCCGGCTTGTCCGTAAAGACGCCGTGTTTCGAGCCATTTGCATTGGCGCCCAAAACCCTGAGCCCTCCAACGAGAACTGTCATTTCGGGGGCGCTTAGTGTGAGTAATTGGGCTCGGTCAACCAAGATGTCCTCGGCGGGCCTTGCTTGAGATTTTCCTATATAGTTACGAAACCCGTCTGTTGTTGGCTCAAGTACGGCAAATGAATTTATGTCTGTTTGCTTCTGCGAGGCGTCTGTCCGGCCCGGCGTAAACGGGACTTTGATTTTATGACCCGCATCTTTTGCCGCTTTTTGAACGGCGGCGCAACCGCCCAAAACTATCAAATCAGCGAGTGACACTTGTGTCTTGCCGGGTGAATTGTTGAAATTAGTCTGAACGTCCTTCAGTGCGATCAAAACCTTGCTAAGTTCAGCCGGGTTGTTGACTTCCCAGTCTTTTTGCGGTGCAAGCGCAATACGCGCGCCATTGGCGCCGCCGCGTTTGTCCGAGCCTCTAAATGTTGATGCAGATGCCCAAGCAACCGAGACCAATTGTGGCACAGATAACCCGCTAGCCAAAATAGCCTTCTTAAGTTTTTTGATATCTGTTTTGCCAATTAAATCGCCCGTGTGCGCAGGCACAGGATCTTGCCACACTAACTCCTCAGACGGAACCATAGCGCCAAGATAGCGGCTAAGAGGGCCCATATCTCGGTGGGTCAGCTTATACCAAGCTCTGGCGAATGCGTCCGCAAATTCTTCTGGGTTTTTGTGGAAACGGTTTGAAATTTTTGCATAGGCCGGATCCATCTTCATGGCCATGTCAGCCGTTGTCATCATGAGCGGTTCGGACTTGTTTGCGTCACTTGCATTGGGAGGCCTATCAGCATTGGAAGCTTTGGTTGGCGTCCATTGTTGCGCGCCAGCCGGGCTCTTGGTCAATTCCCATTCATAGCCGAGTAAAACGTTGAAATAGCCGTTATCCCATTTTATCGGGTTGGGTGTCCATGCCCCCTCAATGCCGCTACCAATCATATCACTGGCCTTTCCTGTGCCAAAGCTCTGCTTCCAGCCAAGCCCTTGCTCTTCCATCGTCGCGGCTTCTGGCTCACGGCCAACATATTTGCTCGGGTCGGCGGCGCCGTGGGACTTACCAAATGTATGCCCTCCCGCCGTCAAAGCCACGGTTTCCTCGTCATTCATTGCCATACGCGCGAACGTCTCGCGGACATCGCGGGCTGAGGCGAGTGGGTCAGGATTGCCATTTGGCCCTTCCGGGTTCACATAAATCAAGCCCATTTGCACTGCGCCGAGCGGGTCATCAAGCTCACGATCACCAGTGTAGCGCTCATCGCCAAGCCAGTCTGCTTCCGGCCCCCAATAGATGTCTTCTTCCGGCTCCCAAATATCTTCACGCCCCCCCGCAAATCCAAATGTTTTAAAACCCATTGTTTCAAGAGCGCGTGTGCCTGCAAAGATCATCAAATCAGCCCAAGAGAGCCTGCGTCCATATTTTGGTTTGATCGGCCAGAGCAACCTGCGGGCTTTATCAAGATTAACATTGTCAGGCCAGCTATTGAGCGGCGCAAACCGCTGTGAACCGGAGGACGCGCCGCCGCGACCATCATGAATACGGTAAGGTCCCGCACTATGCCACGCCATACGAATAAATAAGGGGCCATAATGACCATAATCCGCAGGCCACCAGTCTTGAGAGTCTGTCATTAATGCATCAACATCTTTGGCGAGCGCATTCAAGTCGATTTTTTTAAACTCTTTGGCATAGTTAAACGCCTTGCTCTTTTTACTCTTCTTGCTTAGAGGGTCGCCTTCGGCAGAATTTTGATGAAGCATTTTCAAGTTTAACTGATTAGGCCACCAATGTTGATTGGCGGTTGTTCCGGTTGATTTATGTTTGTTGGCGCCGTGTATTACCGGACATTTACCTGCTTCACTCATACCTAAAGCCTTTATGTTGGCCTTAGTTTTGTTAACTCATATTAGGGGATAATCACTGGTAAATCAAGTAAGTTAGAATTACGCTAACATTAAAATCCTAGCTTAACCGAAGCAGCGCCAATATTCGCCATAACAACCAAGAGCCTAACGCCCACTCCTGCCCCCATAGCAGCGCAAGCAATTCTCGGCATTCTACGGGCTCAATTTAAGGCTTACCCTGTCCGTAACTATAGGCTTTGCCTTCAAACACGCCGGGGATTTCGTCTATTTCTTTTTGCCGTTTTGAGCCAAGTTTTTCGGCCAGGGCCATGCTGGCTACATTGCCGTCGGCTATGACATGGGCGACTTCGTCCCAACCCAGAACATCAAAGGCATAATCTATGGATGCGCGTCCGGCCTCCGCGCCGTAGCCTTTGCGGGTGTGGGCGGGATGGATTGTCCAGCCGACTTCGGGCTGTGGCCAACCCCCCGGGTTCCACGGCCCGGCCCGGCCCACCCATTTCCCGGTTGACTTTTCAATAAGCGAGAAAAACCCGTAACCGCGTATTTGCCAATGCCCCATAACCGTCGCCATATTGCGCCAAGCCTGCGGCCGGCTCAACACATCGCCGCCAATATAGCGCATGGTCTGGGCGTCAGCACAAACCTCGGCCCAGCCCTCAAAATCATGCTCAGGATCAATTTCGCGCAAGATGAGGCGGTCAGTTTCTATGATGGGTTTCGTCATGGCTTGTCCTGTCCGTACAGTAAGCGGGCGCGGCCTGTTGGCTTGTCAATTTTCATTACTTACTCTATTGTCATCCCGGGCTTGATCCGAGACCTCGTAAATTAACCTAAACATTGAGGTCCCGGATCAGCGCCGCAAGAGCGGCTTGTCCGGGATGACAATATTATCGCTAATCCGCCAAATCAGGGTCCATCTTGGTGCAATCGGCCATCAGGCCTTTGACCGCGTCTACCGAATTTAAGAACATTTCGCGCTCAACTTTGTTCAGGCGGATGTTGAGGACTTTTTCTACGCCGCGCCGCCCGATAACTGCGGGTGCGCCCACATATAGCCCGCGCACACCAGAGATTTGCCCGGCCAGTTTCACGGCGCACGGCAAGATGCGGCGCTTGTCTTTGAGGTATGATTTGGCCATTTCAATGGCGCTTTCAGCCGGGGCGTAATAGGCGGAACCATTACCCAAAAGCCCAACGATTTCGCCGCCGCCTTTGCGGGTGCGCTCCACAATAGCGTCGATGCGCTCTTGTGTTGTCCATTTCATCTTGATCATGTCGGGGAGCGGTATGCCTGCGACTGTCGAATAGCGGATTAGCGGCACCATGGTGTCGCCGTGGCCGCCCAAAACGAATGCGGTGACATCTTCGATGGAGACATTAAATTCTTCGGCCAAAAAATAACGAAACCGCGAGCTGTCTAGCACGCCCGCCATGCCGACAACTTTGCGCGGGTTGATGCCGGAGAATTTTTGTAAAGCCCAGACCATGGCGTCCAGCGGGTTGGTGATACAAATCACGAAAGCTTTGGGGGCGTGTTCTTTAATGCCCGCCGCAACTTGTTTGATCACACCGAGGTTTTTGGAGACCAGGTCGTCGCGGCTCATGCCGGGCTTGCGCGGAAAACCTGCGGTGATGATAACCACATCGGCGCCCGCAATATCGGCGTAATCGTCCGTGCCTTTGAAATTGCTATCATTGGAAAATACGGCAGAAGCCTGATTGAGGTCGAGAGCTTTGCCCTCAGCAGGCCCCTTAAAAATATCGAACAATACAATATCGCCCAAATCTTCGCGGGCCGCAATATGTGCCAAAGTTCCGCCGATCATGCCTGCGCCAATAAGTGCGATTTTTGCCCGTGCCATAATGTTCTCCGTAAATGTGAAATTAACTTGGCCGTTGTTTACGCTCGTAAAATCCAAAGCGCAAGAATTGTTGATGTAAATGCGGCAAATAAACCAATAAAAAAGACCGCCCTCGTTATATCAAGGGCGGTCTTCTTCTGTGTTTGTTTACCTGCGCTTACTTCTTGGCGCGGGCTCTGGTTTTGGGTTTTGGCTTATTGGGGAACCATTGTTCTAATTTTGCGCCGGCCCATTTATGACCACCCCAACCAAAGGCAACGGCGCCGCCGACCCCGGCCGCAAAGGCTGCGGCACCAACGAAAAATTCAAAGGCCGTATTGACGATTTCGTCCCCAATACCCATTTGGCTAAGACCCATAAATGCGACGATTAAAAGCGTCACATATTTGATGATTTTCCCGGCCATGTCGCCCATGGTCTGGCTGGCAATGCGCGAGATAACATTGGCAATGAAAAACCCGACACCAATGATAATCGCACCGAGTGTGATGCTCGCGCCCAAACTTAGAAGCTCATCAAATATATTGGTTAACTGGTCGATACCCAAAATATTCATGGCGGCAATGGCCCCCATCAAGGACACACCAATAAAGGCTATCGTCGCAATAATATTTGACGGCACGACTTTTGAACCGGCCTCCCCGTCCAGAGCGCCAAGCGCACTCAGCGAGCTGTCAACACCCATAGCCGGCAAAGTTGTTCGCACCAGATTAGCGACGAACTTACCAATAAACACACTGATCCCAAAGACAACAATCGCACTGGCCAGTTGCGGCAAATAGCCCATCACTTGTTGCAACATATCGGTCAGCGGTACGGTGATGCTTTCAATATCAAGTACCCCGAGGGCAGCGACACCGAACAAGAACAGCACAAAGGCAAATACCAAAGTACCGACAGTTTTGGAAATTGTGGTTGAGCGCGGCGTCCCGTCCTCGCCGGCGCCCAGTTTCGAAACCAGCGTATCAACTTGCGCGGCCTCTAATGTGCTAACCGTAGCTTCGCGGAAAATTTTCGACAACACATAGCCAATGAAGAAAATAAATCCGGCACCAATAATTTGTGGAAGGTAGCCAAATATATCATTGAGCATGTCTTTGATACCCTCAAGCGGTTCCGCCAGTTGCGGAAAGCGCGACAGGCCAATCATAATAAAGAATAACCACAACACCCAAAATACGGCTTTGGACAATGATTTGCCGATATTGCCGCCTGTGGTCTTGGCTTTGCGGCCCAGGCCGGTTTTGTTAATGGCGCTCGAAACAAGCAGGCCAGCAACTTTTGAGATGAAATAACCAACGACAATAATTACTGTCGCAATAATTGGCCCGATTGCCCATGCGGGCAGAAAGCCCATCAAATTTTCTACACTGTTCATATCCATGTTACATTCTCCTTCAGGTGAAATTTCCAAAATCGTGTTTTGGGCCTCCCGTGAAGCCCCCCAGCTTGCCAGCAACTAAATTGAATGGGAAATTCATGTCCGAACTCCACAATCGAATCCCATATTTCGAATCCCATATTTCGAATCCCATTTTCGAATCATTGGCGCACATCAACATTTAGAAAACTTAACATGAATGGGAGATAAATAAAAGCTAGCAAAGCCGCTTGTTTCCAGTACAAGATTTTATGGAATGTCGCAAAATAATGGCCTGAAGATGGAAAAAATTCAAAACCCCAGCTTGTTTATCGTGTTGAACTTGGCTGCATTTGCCCTCTTGGCCTTGGCCAGTTTTACGCTCTCCGCACAGGCAGAAATGACAACACAGCAAACCAGGGGGTCGCAATATGGGCATTGAGGCGAAACTGCTGTCCAATATTGATGCGGGTGTGTTGCGTGCGGATCCACGGCAAAAAACCACCGCCAAAAAATTGGATGATTTGCTTTTGCGCCTAGACGATTACACGCCCGGACGCGGATTGAAACGAAAATTAAGCCGTTCATTACTGAGCCGGACAAAACCAGCGCCCAAAGGTCTGTATATCTGGGGCGGGGTCGGGCGCGGTAAATCCATGCTGATGGATATGTTTTTCGCGCAAGCCAAAACCGAACCCAAATCACGGGTGCATTTTCACGCTTTCATGCAAGACGTCCACAGGCGGATTGGGGAATGGCGCAAATTATCCGCCAAACAACGCCGCGCCAGATCCGAATATGTGCGCGGCGCCGGCGACGACCCCATCGCCCCCACCGCCAAAGCCATCGCCGCCGGGGCCACACTTTTGTGCTTCGACGAATTTCACGTTACCGACATCACCGACGCCATGATTTTGTCGCGCTTGTTTACCGCCCTTTTCGAGCGCGGGGTGGTGGTGGTGGCTACCTCCAACCGCGCCCCGGACGATCTCTATAAACACGGGCTGAACCGACAGTTATTTGTGCCGTTTATAGACATGCTAAAATCCCGGCTTGATGTGTTCGAGCTTGGCGGGGATGAAGACCACCGCCTGCGCAAGCTGAGCAAAGCAGCCGTTTATTACAGCCCGCTTGGGCCGGACACAGACAGGCAAATCGAACAGGTCTGGCAACGGCTGATCCGCCCGGCCAAACCCGCAGTGGAAATCCTCAACATACAAGGGCGAAAGATTGAAATTTTGGCCGCAGGTGATACGGCCCGGGCTTCTTTTTATGAGCTTTGTGAGCGCCCGCTTGGGGCCGCAGATGATCTGGAAATTGCGCGCCGGTTTACCACATTGATTGTGGAAAATATACCCGTCATGGCCGAAGACCAGCGCGGTGCGGCCAAACGCTTTGTCACCTTGATCGACGCACTTTATGAGCAAAAAACCAAATTGGTGTTGAGTGCCGCCGCCGCTCCAGACCAGTTATACCAGATCGGGGACGGTTCGTTTGAGTTTAAACGCACCGCGTCCAGGCTCGCGGAAATGCGCTCGGAGGACTATCTGGCCCAAATTCATAGGCAAGCTTATGACCGCGATGATGAGAAAAACTGATGTGCTGTTTAATTTTTTTCAATCTTTACCGCCTAGACACACGTCATGATTTTACAAAAACCATATGTGGTCAAACTCATACACATGTTTGAAAAATACAACATTGTGCAGGTTTTGCGGTACGGCCTGGTCGGTGTGGGGGCCGCCAGCACCCATGCGCTCATGGCAATGGCCGCCTTTTATGTGGCCGGATTTGCTCAGACCCCCAGTAATTTTGCCGGATTTATCAGCGGGGCGGCGATCTCGTATTTTGGTTCATATTATTTCACGTTTAAACGCACAAATGGCCAGCCGGGTGGCCATGCCCGCACCCTGCCCCGCTTCGCTTTGGTTTGGCTTACGGGTGTTGCCATCAATGTCGGCCTGTTTCAAACCTTATTGAGCCTCTTTGAAATTCCCTTTGCGCTCAATGTTTTCATCGCCGTCGCCCTGACCCCTATGGCGCAATTTCTCATGCTGAAATTTTGGGCGTTCAAAAAATAAGCTTTACAGTTTAACCGGGACTTTACAAACTGGCGTAGATAACGGCAATGGACAGGGTGCGCATGCATATAATCGAGCAATTGATCGCTGAGCGGGCGCAAAAACTCATGTCGCGCCCACGTCTATGGAAAATGATGCGGCCTCTGCTTTACAAAGCCCTCGGCTATGAACAGGCGGTGCGCATGGCAGACGCGGTCACAGGCCTAAGTGGTCGGGACGCTTTTGGCCATGTGAGCGGTTTGCTAAATTTGCAGCCCCAAATCACCGGACTTGGCAACATCCCCAAAACCGGCCCGTTAATGCTGATTAGCAATCATCCGACCGGCTTGGCCGACGGAATTTTTATGTTCGACGCCCTTAAAGCCGTGCGCCCCGATCATGTTTATATGGCCAATGCCGACGCACTTCGGGTCGTGCCAAACGGGGCGGATATTATCATCCCGGTGGAATGGGTCGCGGACAAGCGTACACCGGCCAAAGCCCGCGCTACTTTGACGGCCCTTAAACAAGCCTTGTCCGGCGGCAAAGCCGTGGTGATTTTCCCGTCCGGTGTATTGGCCAAATTGACACGGCGGGGCCTTACGGACAAAGCTTGGAACCCGACCGCGCTCAGCGTAGCGCGCAAAAACAATATACCCATAATTCCGGTGCGCATAAAATCCAGAAACTCGGCTCTGTATTATCTGTTGTCCGTCCTCAACCACGAACTGCGCGACATTACCTTGTTTCGGGAACTGTTGAACAAATGCGGCCACAAGCCAGCTCTCATTTTCGGCAAACCCGTAAACCCGGCCAACTTACCCAAAGGCAGCAAAGCCGCAACGCAGGCCGTCCGGAATATTGTCGAGAGGCTTTAGGCCAAACCCCTCCCCGCTCCCCCCTGTGCATACAGGGGTCTATCTCTGGGCTATGGATTAAAAACCAAAACCCGGCGATGGGTACCTGTATGCACAGGTATGAGCGGGTTTGTAAAAGCGTTCTTTTTAAAGCGTTCTTTTTAAAGCGTTCTTTTTAAAGCGTTCTTTTTAAAGCGTTCTGGCCACCAGCATTTTTTTGACCTCTGCGATGGCCTTGGCCGGGTTTAGGCCTTTGGGGCAAACATTGGTGCAATTCATAATGGTGTGACAGCGGTACAGCCGAAACGGGTCTTCCAATTCGTCGAGCCGTTCACCCGTAGCATCGTCGCGGCTATCAATTAGCCAACGGTAAGCTTGCAGAAGACTGGCCGGGCCGAGATATTTATCGCCGTTCCACCAATAACTTGGGCAGGATGTAGAACAAGACGCGCACAAGATACATTCGTAAAGACCATCTAGCTTGTCGCGGTCAGGCTCGCTTTGACGCCATTCTTTTTCCGGCGTCGGGGTGGAAGTTTGTAGCCACGGCTCGATAGATGCGTACTGGGCATAAAAATTGGATAAATCCGGCACCAAATCGCGAACAACCGGCAAATGCGGCAAGGGCGAAATGGTGATACTGCCGCCCTTAAATTCGTCAATGCCCTTGGTGCAAGCCAAAGTGTTGCGGCCGCCAATATTCATGGCGCACGACCCGCACACCCCCTCGCGGCACGAGCGGCGAAATGATAATGTCGGGTCAATTTCGTTTTTAATTTTGATCAGCGCATCCAGCACCATAGGCCCGGTTTCGTCCAAATCGAGCGTGTAGCTGTCCCAACTCGGATTATCGCCTCTGTGCGGGCTATAGCGGTAAACTTTAAAGGTCATGGTGTTGCCGCTACCTGCCGGAGCAGCCCCAGAACCAGTCCAGGATTTACCCTTGCCGATTTTGGAATTTTTCGGCAGTGCCAACTCAACCATAATACCCTCCAACTGATTTGCCCCGTTATAGGCCCTTGCACAGGATTTAAAAGAGCCAATTCAGTTTTTTGAGGGTGGTATTGGTTTACAACAGCGCGGTGAAATTTTCGTTTTGCCTGCGCAGGAATAGCCGAGCCGAGCCGCGTTTTATGTCGGCACCGATCGCATAAAGCGCGGGGACTAAAAACAGGGTGACGAACAGGGCGAACATGACGCCAAACGCCAACGCGACCGCGACCGGGATCAGCCATTGGGCTTGCATGGAACGTTCCATCATCAAGGGTATCAGGCCAACAAATGTGGTTATGGAGGTCAGCAAGATTGGCCGGAAACGCCTGGTGCCGGCCTCGACCAAAGCTTGCGCACCGTCCATACCTTTAGCCCGCAGCTTATGCACATAGTCCAGCAAGACCAGATTATCATTAACCGCCACACCCGCCGCCGCACTTATGCCTAAATATGACATCAACGACAACGGCATATCCAGCATCAAATGCCCGATCATGGCCCCGGTAAAGCAAAACGGAATCGCCGCCAATAATATCAGCATTGGTTCGCCGTATGATCTAAAGGCAATGGCGATTAGAAAATAGGCCACACCAATAGCGATCAGCAATAGGATCATGATTTCTTTCATAAATTGCGCCTCACCCTGGGCCTGCCCGATGCTTCCGCGTGTTATATCCGGGTGGCGGGCGTCGAAATCCTCAAAGAACTCTTCCTTGAGGGCATCGCGTATTTCGTTGATGCGTTCTGGCAGAACTTCGGCCGAGACAATGATAGCCCTCTGGCGTTCGCGGCGCAGGATTTGCGACACGCCTTTGTCAAATCGCAGATCGGCCACTGCGGCCAGCGGCACTTCGCGGCCATCACTGGTGCGGATACGTATCTGGCCAAGAAAATCGAGGCTCTCGCGGTCAGCACTAGGGTAGCGCACATACACCCTTACGTCCGCACCGTCCCTCGGCAAACGCTGCACTTCCTCGCCGAAAAACCCTTGGCGCACTTGGCGGGACACATCAGAAGCGGTGACCCCCAAAGCTTCAGCGCCGGGTTTCAGCTCAAAACGTACTTCGTCAGC
Organism: Alphaproteobacteria bacterium; assembly: GCA_024278855.1. GTDB lineage: Bacteria > Pseudomonadota > Alphaproteobacteria > Caulobacterales > Maricaulaceae > Robiginitomaculum_A. The sequence continues at coordinate 28,292 of JAJRSJ010000027.1, forward strand.
ACTGCTCTCGCTGTCATTGATGACATTGAACACGCCTGCGTAGGTGCGCAGCTTTGCCATGAGATCATCTGCGGCTATATTGAGTGCGTCCATATCTTTCGAGTTCAGAACATATTGTATAGCGGGGCCGTTATTATCGTCCTTGTAATTAACTTCGATTTTTTCCGCGTCCGGAACCTCGCCGATTAGCGCCCGCAAACGGTCAGCAGTTTCCTTGGCGGTTAAAGTTCTGGTTTCCGGCGGCACAAGTTTGACCAGTGCCAACACTTCATTGTCTCGTGATCTTGTGTACCAGTTTTCAATCAATTCGCCTTCCCCGTCCGTACTTGCATTGATTTCTTCCACCAGAGTTTTTTCGGCGATTTGAATTTGTTTCAAGACCTGCAAAGTGCGCGAATAGGGCGTGCCTTGGGGCAGCTCGACCGTGATGGAGATTTGGTCGGATTCGCTTTCGGGCATGAATGAGGTTTTGACAATGCCGTTGGTCAACAGGCCTATGGACAAAATCATCGCCCCTAAAAACCCGGCGGCGGTTAAATATCGCCGGCGCAATACATTTATCATGACGGGGCGGTACATGTGCTCCGCCGTCCACACCAGACTGTAGGCCAGGCGGGTTTGCAATCTGGTCAACGGGTTTTTTGGGTTGACGGGTTTAAGATGGGACAAATGCGCCGGCAATATCAACAGGCTTTCGATCAACGAAAAGGTCAGCGCAAAGATCACCACCAGGGATATGGCCCTAGTAAATTCGCGCATATCCCCGGAGATAAACATCCACGGTGCGAAGAATATCATGGTGGTCAGCACGGCAAAGACCACTGGTTTAACCACCATATTCGCCCCGCCGACCGCCGCCTCAAGCCCGGTCTCGCCCGCCTCGGTGCGCGCATGTATGGCTTCGCCGACAATAATGGCCTCATCGACAATAACCCCCAATACTAGCAGGAATGCGAAGGTGGAAATCATGTTAAACGACACGCCGTTCATAGGTACCAAAGCCAGTCCGCCAGCAAATGCGACAGCAATACCGACCGCCACCCAAAAGGCAATTATGGGCCGCAAAAACAACAGCAACATAATGAACACCAGTAAAAGTCCCATGGCAAAATTTGAGCCAATGGTGTTGATGCGGCCTGCGTAAACAACGGAAGCGTCGTTCCACAAAACCATGCTAATGCCCGGCGGCAAGTTGCCCGCGTTTTCGGTGACATAATTGCGTACACCTTCGGCCATTGTGATGATGTCCATATGGGGGCCGCTCATGATTTGCACCAATATTGTATGCTCGCCGTTGACCGTCGCCATAAGATTAACTTGCTCGAACCCGTCGATGACCTCGGCAATATCGCGCACCCGGATCACGGCCCCGCCCGGCTGTTGCAGGACGACAATATTTTCAAATTCCTCGCGGGTATCGGCCAGGTTTCTGGTACGGAGTTGCACATTGCCAACACCCGTGCGCACGGTGCCCGACGACGCATTGACAGACGTAGCCCGCCCCGCCCTTGCCACCTGATCAAGAGTGATCCCGTAGGACCTAAGGGCGGTCTCGGACACTTCAATGGACACTTCCTCGTCGCGCACCCCGAACAAATTGACCGCCGGGACATGGGGCAGGAGTGCGATTTCACGGCGGATTTTTTCCGCCGTACGTTTGAGCAAACGTTCATCCACATCACCAGATACGGCCACCCGCATCATTTCGTTTCGGTTGGCAAATTGGCTGATAACTGGAGGCTGGGCCGCCGCCGGAAAAGTGCTGATAGAATCGACCCGGCGTTTGATGTCTTGAATAAAGGCGGCTTTATCCAGGCCTTGCTTGCCGATAACAAACAACACGCCATTGCCTTCACCAGCTACCGCCCAAAGTCTGTCAATACCGTCAACTTGGGAAACCGCTTCTTCGAGCCGCACGACGATTTGCTCCTCAATATCTTGGGGGGAAGCACCGACCCATGTGACATTGACGCGAGCGCCGGAAAATTCAATGTAAGGCTCCAATTCCCGTTCAATCATAAAGAAACTGACAATGCCGCCAATCAAGATCATGAACATCAGCAGATTAGCAGCAACTCTATTGCCGGCCCACCAAGAGATTATGCTATTCATGGCCCATTCTCCCCTGATAACTGCTCCTGGGCATCATCTTGAAAATCGGCAATCTCGATTTTCATGCCTTCGGCAACCCCGCGTATGGGGGAGGTGATAACCCGTTCGCCCGATGACAAGCCGTCGGTTATCACCACCATTTCACGGGTTGAGGACGCGACCTTAACCGTGCGCAAGGACAAGGTATTGTCGCTGTTGGCGATGTAAACAATATCCGTACCGCGCAAGGCGGTGCGCGGGACTACAATGCTGTTTTCAACCTGCCGCCCGGCAATTTTAACATTGACAAACAAGCCCGCCGCCAAAGGCACGCCTTTATCGGCTCCCTTGCCGTAAGGATCGTCAACTTGCACATAGCCAAACAAGACCCGTGTCCCGGGGTCGTAACTGGAGCTGGTACGGGTGATGCGCCCGTGCCAGGTATGGGGTACACCCGCCACAACCGCGCTGAGTTCGGCCTGTGGCCCCGGATTAGCTTTGGACGCTACAAACCCGATACCAAGCCCAAGTCTGGACATATCCGTGTCGGTCAACGGCAATTTTATTTCAGCAATATCTACGGCAAATATGCGGCCAATGTTTTGCCCCGGTGACATTGTATCGCCCATACTAACCAGTCTTTCACTGACACGTCCGTCAAATGGAGCGCGCAATACGGTGCGCGATTGTTGCAATTTTGCTTCCCCAAGCCCCGCTTGCGCCGAAGCAATACGGGCTTTGGCCTCGGCCATTTGTGGTTTGCGCAAGGTGAGCGGCGACGCAATACCCTGACCCAAATCTTCCCAATCACGCCGGGCTATTTCAGATTCGGATATTTCGCGGGTCAGGACGGTTTGCGCCTGAGCTACATTTGCTGCGGCCTGCGTCACCCGTAAATCATATTCGGCGGATTCCAGACGCATGAGCACATCACCGCGTTTAAACCGCCCGCCCTCCAAAAACCCCGGTGCCAACCATTGGACCCGGCCACCAACCTGAGCCGCTAAGTTTATGCCAGTGCGGGGCCGCACCTCGCCCTGGGAGGTGACATAGAGCGCCACCGGACGGGCTTTGGCATAAACCGTCACCACAGGCGTGGAGCGCGGCGGGTCGTCCTTGGTTTGCGGCTTGGGTTTGAACATGCCCATGACCACCACACCAGCAAGAGCGCCGAGCAGCACAAATACAGGCAATATGATTTTCACCCAACGTCTGAAAAGCCCTGATTTACTGCGCACTGGCTTCCTGCGTCCATGTATACCGCCGTTTTGGCTGGACTGAATATCTTCCGGGTAGGTCATTTGGGCCTCTGGGTTTTTTGTTCTGGTTCACCATACACGGTTATTATCGTAAATCAATAAATATTATTGTTTTACGATAATTCTTTTGTGATAAGCGTGATGCCACAGGTGTGTTTCGCAATTCCGGCAAGCGCAGTTCCGTTCAAACATTATTAAGCACTCCCTGTCACAATCCGGCACATATTGATATGGGCGAGACAATCGCGTGTTGCCCCGAACTATGTAAGACTTGAAAGAGGTTCATTATGTATCGTAAATTATTCTGCACATTGATGCTCGGCGCAGCAACCCTGTCAACACCGGCAATCGCCCTAACCGCAACCCACTCCATTGAGCGCGAAGTTATCGTGCGCCATGCGGACGGTAGCCAATCTGTAAGGCTTGAACGGGCGGACACCGTAACACCCGGCGATAAAATCGTCTATTCACTCAATTATTTTAACGACGAGGCGGAAACGGTGGAAGACATTGTATTGATAATGCCTGTCCCCAAAGAAATTCAATATCTGGAAGGCAGCGCCAACATGGATAATGTGCAAACCGCATATTCTGTAGACGCAGGCAAAACCTTTGAAGCGCGCAATATTTTGCGGGTTAAGCTTGCGGACGGGCGCAACCGCGCCGCAAATGCTGACGATATCACCCATATACGCTGGACAGTTGTCAAGGCTGTCGCGCCGGAAACGGGCGGTAAACTGTCTTTTAGCGGGCGTTTGAAATAACGCCTATATTATTGCGGAAGATTATACAGTGCGGAAAATCATCTAGGGGGAAATCTCTATAAAAGTTGACGGTTATATTGGGAAAACATGCTTAAAATATCATACAAAACACCGGTATAATGGCCGTAATTTGCATTTAAGCAAATCTTTACCATGCCAATAAGAAAGACCTTAACCCTTTTCCCTTAGTAAACAGAAATCTTAAAAAGGAAAATGGGTATGACTAATATAAAACTAATGACTAGAGGATTGCTGGGGATTTCCGCAATTTCTTTTTTCGCAGCCACGAACGCATTCGCGGGCGGGACTGCGGCTGGTACAAATGTGCAAAACACATTTACACTAAACTATACCGTAGCTTCGGTTAGCCAACCACAAATTGACAATACAGGATCACCAACCGAATTTACGGTTGACCGCCTCGTCGATTTGACCGTTGCCAGTAATGGCAATGCCAATGTGGCACCGGGGGCGCTCAACCAGGAGTTGGTGTTTCAACTGACTAATAACGGTAATGACACGCAAGCCTATAATTTTGCCTTGGTCAATGAGGGCGGCGACGATTTCAACACTGGTGGTCTCAATATCACCTATTATGTTGATGACGGCGACGCGGTTTTTGAGCCGGGCGGTGCGCCGGGCCAAGACGGTACAGGCAGTGCTTATACACCCGGTAGTGGTGCAGCTTCGTCCGATTTAGCCGCAGATGCTATCATTTGGGTTGTTGTTGACGGCGATATTCCCGCTACACAAAACGATACGGACGCTTCGCAAGTATCTCTGGTTGCAGACACACTTCAGCCAAGTTCGGGTGCTGTCCCAGGCGCAGCCGTTATAGCTGATGCAGGCACCAATACGTTAACCGGTGCGGCAGAAAACGTTCTGGCTGACGGTTCGGGAACATCCAATGAAGTTGCCAACGCTGGTGACCATTCTGCTACAGGTACTTACATCGTGGCTTCGCCGGATTTAACAGCGGCAAAGGCCGTGAGCATATTTACCCAAGACGGCTCAGGATGCTCTACAATCCCAGGTACACCCGGCGCGGGCGATCAATACTCTGTTCCCGGTGCCTGTGTACAATACGTCATTACTGCGACAAATAACGGGGCAACAGCATCTGCAACAGCCATAGTGATCTCGGATGTTTTACCAGGTGATTTACGGTTTATCACGGCGACACCTAATGGTTTCTCCGGCGGTTCGTTTAGCCAGCCATCTACAAATACGGATTGTGTTTCAAACGCATGTACGGTGAGCTTGTCATCTGCAACTCTAGCAGCCGGTGCAACCGGGACGGTAACAATCCGGGCCTTGGTTAAATAAACCTAGAGCAAATTTTGGCCCGCAACCACGCACAAGCGCGCTTGCGGGCCAATAAAACAAACTAACTAAAACCTCGAAATAAACCCGGCGCCAAACCATAGGTTTGGTGACCCTCTTTAGAAACTTGGGTGAGGTGTGGGATAAGAATGGTGAGCAGGTACATCTTATTGTGGGTAAGGTGCTTGATAGGTGTTGTGTTAATGTTAGGCGGTTTGGCCGCCAACATTGCAAACGCAGCAACTCTTGGGCAGACAGTTACCAATATCGCCTCCGTTAGCTATACACAGCAAGACGGAGAGCCTGTAACTGTGCTTACCAATCCGGCTAGCTTTGTCATTGAAGCAGCGCGCACACAATCCACCATAGAATTTTTCCGCTACGCCCCCAATGCGCCTGAAGCCATAGACGTTCAACTTATGGGTGCGGATTACGCGCCAAATGGGCAAATAATCGGGCCGTTTGTCCCCATGCCAGCCCCAGAGCGCACCCCCGGCGTACCGCTAAAGGCCGCCAATGCAAAACCAGACGGCCCCGTGCCGTTAACACCGGCCCAGACTTACTTTTCCGGTGAATTAATGTTCGTGCGGGTTATTGATTTGGGCCAAAACGGCGATCCAGGACGGATTGAAACCATTGTCGCGGTGCTTGCAGCCAGTAACGGCGATAAAATTACCTTAAGATTGTACGAATCTAGTGAAAACACAGGCGAGTTTTGGGCCTGGATACCGTCTAGCCGCGACCCAACGGCAACAAATGATCCGGCTCTGACGACCCCGTCTGGCACCATGTTAACCGTCACCTATATTGACAGTTTTGATGCAAGCGAAGTCTCGGTTGATACGGCCTTGGTTGACCCTTATGGTCGCGTATTTGACGGTATTACTGGCGATTTTATCGACAATGCCCGTGTCACATTGATCGACGCACAGACAGGGCAACCGGCAAATGTGTACGGTATTGACGGCCAGTCCAGCTACCCCAATAGCGTTATATCAGGACAAGATGTGACCGATGCGAGCGGCTTGGTCTATGATATCCGCCCTGGTGAATTTCGCTTTCCCCTGATCCCGAGCGGCGAATATTTTATCCGGGTCGATCCGCCGACAGGCTATAATTTTGCCTCCCTGGGAACCCCGTCTGATTTCGCCAGTTTAACCAATGCGCCTTTCGTTATTGCGCCGGATGCTTCCTACGGCAGTAATTTCAATCTGGCTAGCTCCGGGCCACTTAATTTCGATATTCCGCTAGACACCGAGACAGATTTTGCCTTGGCGAAAAAAGCCGAAATCTCCATTGGTGATGTGGGGGATTTCATTCCCTATACTGTGACAATAGAAAACCGGGGCGGGGTTGGCTCTACCGTCGTGGTCGTCGATGTTTTGCCGCGCGGCTTCAGATATGTAAAGGGTACGGCGAAATTGGACACACTGGGCTTTGCAGATCCAAACATTTCGCAAAACGGCCGCGAAATGACCTTTAGGCCCGGCGTTTTAAGTGCGGGCGAGACCTTTACATTAAGCTATATCTTGCAAATCGGTGCCGGCGCAGGCACGGGTGAAGCTATCAATACCATCGTGGCGCGGGACGGTAATGGTGCTGATATTTCAAATATTGCCCACGCTACAGTTACGCTTCGTGAAGATTTACTGCGCTCCACTAGCACCTTGGTCGGCCGTGTCGCCGAACAAGCCTGCGACGGGGACGCGATTTGGGCCAGAGATATCCGCCAAGGCACCGGGGTTTCTGGCGTGCGGCTTTATATGGAAACCGGAGCCTATGCCATCACTGACGAGAACGGGCTTTATAATTTTGGCGGGCTGAAGCCGGGTACCCATGTTGTGCAAATCGATACGGAGACCCTGCCCAAAGGCTATGAGGTTATGACATGTGAGGAAAACACCCGCTATAGCGGTAGCGCAATTTCCCAATTTGTCGAGATCAATGGCGGCGGATTATGGCGGGCCAATTTTTATCTCAAAAGCAATGGTGCGGCTATAAACGATAGGCAAAAAACCGTGTTTAATGATCGTACCGAATACAAAAGCTTTGACGCAAGCTGGCTGGACACGCAATCGCCGGACATGGATTGGGTGTATCCGAACCCGGCCCGCACCCCCTCTACACCGTCAGTCAACATTGGCATTAAACACGGCCCGGCGCAAAAAGTCACCCTCATGCTCAACGGTAAACAAATCGCTCGGGAAAACTTTGAAGCCCGCGACAGCAATAGAACCCGCACAGTGATGCTGAGCCGTTGGCGCGGTGTTGATATTTTGCAAGGCGACAACAGTTTTAAGGCCGTGTTCAAAGACCCTGCTGGCAATATAACCAAAACCATGACCCGCAATATCCATTATGTAAAAAACATTGCCCGCGCCAGCGCCCTTCCCGACCAGTCAACACTAGTTGCGGACGGACGCACCCCGCCGGTTCTGGCCGTGCGTCTGGAAGATGAAGCCGGACGCCCGGTCCATGCGGGCCGCATCGCCCAGATCGACATCCCGGCCCCCTATGTCCTGAACAACAAATCCCGCCTTGAGGGTGAGCAAGAAATGGTATCGCCCAATTCTGCCAGGGCCAGTATTGTCGCAGGCCCGGACGGTATTGCCCGGATCGAGCTGGAGCCTACCTTGCAAACCGGCAAGGTCACGATCATTGTCACACTGGACAATGGCCGCAAGCTGGAACTGTTTATGTATTTGGAGCCGGAAAAACGCGACTGGATCATTGTTGGTCTGGCCGAAGGCAGTGCCGCTTATAAGGATGTCAAAAACAAATCCGTTGCTCTGGCCTCAGGGTCAGCCGAAAATTTACGCGCGGACGGACGGGTCGCATTTTTTGCCAAAGGCTTGATCAAAGGCAATTGGCTTTTGACCCTGGCCGTTGACACCGATAAGCGCCGGGGCACCCGCGACGGCAATTTTGCCACCGAAATAGACCCAAATGCCTATTACACACTGTACGGCGACCGCTCCTATACGTCCTTTGAAGCCGTGTCGCGCTATCCGCTTTATATCAAATTGGAAACACGCAGTTTTTATGCCATGTTCGGGGACTTTGCCACCAATATCACCGAAGGCAAATTAACCCGCTATAACCGCCAACTGTCCGGCATCAAATCTGAATATTTAGGCGAGAGCTTTCAAGCCATCGGATACGGAGCCCAGACCAATCAAGGGTTTGTCAAAGACGAAATTGCGGCAAACGGCACGAGCGGCCCTTATAGTCTGTCCAATGCGCCGGTGCTGGCCAATTCCGAAACCATCACCGTCGAGACCCGCGACAGGGTCAGGGCAGATGTGATTTTGGAGCGCCGCACCATGATCCGGCATCTTGATTATGTCTTGGATAATTTAACCGGCCAGATCATTTTCCGCTTGCCCGTGGATGTGTCGGACAGCGCATTTAATCCGAATGTTATTGTGGTTGATTATGAAACCGCTCAGGACGCAGAACGGAATTTATCCTACGGGGGCCGGATACAAAAACAAATCCTGGGCGACAAGGTTCAGATCGGCTCGACCTTTGTTCACGAGGGCGGCAATGGCAATGGCGCGGGGGCTAAGTCCAGTATGATCGGGGCCGAGATTATAGCTCAAATCACCGAAGGGACGGAATTTCGCGCAGAATTTGCCACGAGCCGCTCCAAGCAAAATGCCGGTGATGCTTACAAATCCGCCAATGCCTATCTGGCCGAAATCAATCATACCAGTAAAACACTGACCGCCGGGGTGTATGTGCGATCTGAACAAGCCGGGTTTGGCCTGCGCCAACGCAGCACCTCTACCATTGATATTCGCCGCTACGGAGCCAATGCGTCTTATATGCTCAGCCAGTTTGAAAACGACGAGACCGGCCGGCGCGGCTCGCGCAATGTGACGGCGAGCCTGTACCGGGAAGACAATCTCGGCACGGGGGCCTCGCGCACATTATCCGAGCTAAGCCTAAGCCAGGAAAGTGACAGCTTAAGCGGATCATTTGGTTTGCGCATGGTTTCTGATAATTTAGGCGCAGGCAATGGACGCCAATCCATCCTGGCCCTTATCAAAGCCCGTCATGTATTGCCAAAACACGGCGCCACCTTTCAAATTACCCGCGAGCAACCTCTCGGCGGCAAGGGTAATGTTGACGATTTTCCCGAGCGCACCCGGCTGTCCGTTGAAAAAATCATCACCAAAAAAGCCAGCGTCCGCATCAGCCACGATATTTTAGGCGGTGAGCGAAATAGTGGGCAAAACACCGCAATAGCTGTCACCTATGCTCCTTGGGCCGGAACCGAGCTTAAAGCCGGTTCCAACATGCTCACAGCCGAAGGCGGGCGGCGGATCGGCGCGACAATTGCCCTGGATCAACAATTCCAAATCAATGAGCAATGGAGTGCATCCTTTGGTCTGTCCGACAGGCGGCTTATTTCCAGTACAAGCCCTGCCTTAGCCCAGACACAACCCGCGCCCGATACCGCCATTTCGGGGTTCGAGGCCAATACCGCCTTTACATCCGGCTATGTGGGCATGGGCTACCGTACCGCAAAAACCAGTCTGTCTGGGCGGTTGGAAAACCGCAAGACAACATTGGCCAAAGATTATATTGCCAGTTTTGCCGCCGCACGGGAAATGTCGGAAACATTGTCATTTGCCGGGGCGGTGCGCGCTAATTTTCGCACCCAAAGCACGAATTTACCAGCTATTTCCAATGTTTTCGACATTTCCCGTGCGGCGGCAAACGGGAAATCAAGCCGCATAGATGGCCGTCTCGGCACGGCTTGGCGACCAAAGGACAATGGGTTGGTCGTGCTTAACCGTCTGGATATTAGCCGTAAAAATAGCCTGTCCGGCATGAAAACTACAAAATTGGTCAATAACTTCACCGCCAACAAAATGATCTCTGACCGCTGGCAGGTCACGGGCAATTACGGGGTGAAATATGTCAAAAGCGCGTTTGGCAACACCAACTTAAGCGCGGTAAGCCATTTACTGGGTGCAGAAACCCGCTTTGATATCACAACAAAAATCGATATTGGCCTGCACGGCTCTATTTTAATCGACCAAGGTACAAATACGGCCAGTTATGCTTACGGGCCTTCAATTGGCCTGTCGCCCGTGGATAATGTCTGGATTAGTCTGGGCTATAATATATCGGGCTATAGGGACCGGGATTTCGCCGAAGCGGAATATGCCCAAAAAGGCGTATATTTGAAATTCCGCTTCAAATTTGACCAAAATTCCGCCAAAGGCCTGCTCAATATGATCTCGCCTAGGGCCGAGGACAGCCCTTAACCCATCTTATCAACCATGTTTCCTAACCATTTTGTTGGGTCGGCGGAACCACTTCATAATTTGCGATTGCTGACAGGGCGGGTTGCCAATGTGGCCGTAGTTTCAACGCCTTTTTTAGATCCGCGTAGGCTAGATCATAGTTTTTCAAATTATCATAGGCCATGGCCCGGTTAAACAAGGCTTCCGGCATTTTCTTGGTCCCCAGTTCAATACTGGTGGTGGCAGATTTCACGGCTTGCGTAAAATCGCCTAAATATATCAGATTGGCCGCATAATTTATATGGGCTTCCGGTAAGTCCGACCGCATGGCAAGGGCTTTTTCGTACTGCCCCCGGGCCGCAACATAGTTTTTGGTACGCATCAACAAAATACCAAGATTTACATGGGTCGCTGCTTCGTCTTTGCGCGATAAATTAGGGTCTTGCAGAGCTTCTTTGCAGGTTTTAATGGTTGTTGCGCGCCCTGGATCCCCGTGTTTGACGCTATAATAGCAACTTGCCGCGCCGCCGTCGCCGATGACCAATGACTGAGCCGTGGCTATGTGGGCAAAACGGACGCAAAGCCAAATGCGGCACCAATAACGAGTATTATGCGGGCAATCATCTCCATCTCCTGTCAACTGCCACAAGACTACCATAAATTTGTATCAATTAACAGGAAAACCGGAATTGCCTATCTAGAGCGCTCTATGCCGTTCTATTATTTGAATATTCTTGTAACCTTGGCAAGAGATCAAGATCAGCTTCAGGCGCAATTTCAGGCTCAATTTCAGGATTTGGCTCAAGATCTGGCAAAATTTCCTGATGCGGTTTTTTCTTATAACATCCAGGTGCCACCATATTTTGCTCAAAGCCAAAATTCATCTCGTCCAGTCTTTCGTGGCTGCCCAGCATTAAATAGCCGTTGGCGCAGACCAATTTGCCAAGGCCGCGTAAAATACGAATACGGGCCGGGGTGGTGAATTGTTTGAGCCGTCCGCGAAACATGACGATTTGGTAAGTTCCAAGTTGCTCGATATCCGCCAATAAATTATGGTCAATAAAGGTTATTTTCTGGAGCAAACCCGGCTTAACCACCCAATCCTCACCGTCTTTGTCAAAATATTCAATAAGATGGCGGATCGGCAGGCCGCGCTGCACTTCGAAATGGGTAAACCGCCCGGCCTTGGCCCGCTCCAAAGCTTGGGACGGGTAATCAACCCCGGTTAAGTTTATATCCATGCCGGGCAGAACATCTTTGATCTTTTCAGCAAGAATGGCGGCCGAATAAACCTCGTGGCCACTGGAACACCCATAGGATAAAATCCGAACCGCGCCGCCCCGGTAAATAGAATGCAATTGCGGCAACAAGATATCGCCCAAAGCCTCATAGCCCGCCCGGCCATCAAAAAAGCTTGTGGCGCGTTCCAGCAAAGCCGTCACCACATGAATAGCCAAGCGTGTCTGCCCGCGTGAAAACAACTCGTCGATCATATGGGACAGGCCTTCAAACCCTTCTTTTCGAGCCAAGACCGCCAGTCTGGTTTCCACCAAAAACGCATGGTCGTCCCCCAGCTTGACACCCACAAGCTCAGCCGTCAGCCGTTTTAGGGCCTCATAGTAAGACGGTTTAAGGGAAAGCGTTCCGCTCATATTTTCTGTCGCCTATAATCGGTCAACCTAGCAGGCCAACCTCGGAGAATTTGGATTCCAAGATATCGGAATCAAATGGTTTCATGACATATTCGTCGGCCCCGGCATCGAGCGCCTCGGCTATTTTTATAACGTCGCGCTCGGCAGTACAAAACACGACGACAGGCTTGCTGCCACCTTCTGTGTTGCGCAACGCCTTTAAAAACGCCAAGCCGTCCATAATTGGCATATTCCAATCCAGCAAGATCGCATCCGGCATGGACGTTTTGCACATTTCCATGGCTTGGCGACCATCTCCGGCCTCGCTCGGTGTGAATTGTAAATCGCGCAATATGCGGGTGGCAACCCGGCGGATCATTTTGCTGTCATCGACGATTAAACATGTTTTTGTCGCTCTGTTCATCATATCCCTCACATATTCACGGCGGGCGGAAAATGCGCCGCCGGCTCTTGTTTATTTACGGCCCCGGTTTGCGGTGCCTCTCTTGGTTTTTTCAATGGACACAGGACTTCTATAATTTGGATGTCTAGCCCGGTATCGACCCCCTGCACTACATCGCGGTCTGCGTGCTTGGATGTTTTGTGCTTTATGTCCCCGCCTAGAGTTTGAAAATCCGAAAGTGCCGCCTGAAAATCTGACACGGCATAGCCCGGCCAACTTACCGAGATGAGATTATGTTGCGTCTGGCCCGTGGCAATTGCGCGCCCCGTCACGGAGATTTGCCAAACCCGTCTTGCGTGTTTGTGTGTCAGGGTTTCGTCCACCAGTCCGGCGCGGATTATCGCAAAACAAATTTGCTCAAGAACCAGCTGCACTTCTTTGGCCACAGCTTTGTCTAGCCGCTCAAAGTCCGACGCATAGGACAGGCTGATGGCTTTGGCGTTTAAGCGGGCTTCGCTTAAGACACGATTGGTTATCCGCCCCATCATGGTTTCAAAACCAATTGTAGAGGGTTTGGGCGCGGGAGCTTTTGTTGGTTGGCTTGCCGGGCCGGGCGCATAGTGTGTGAGAAATTCCAGTGCTTGCTCAGGGTCGCCGCCGCGCACCAAGGCTAACAAAGGCGTGAGAAGTTTCGCGGCATTTTCATTTGCAGCTTTGGGCGCAGGTTCAGATATAGACTCGAGTGCAGGCTTTGGTACAGGCTTTGGTACAGGCTCGGGTGCAATATTTAGTAAAGCTCCCTGTCCACGGTCCAGTTCGGACAGGCCGCTTTCATACATGCCCAGCAGTGAAGCCAGGCGGGCCACTGAGGCTTGGAATTTGCTATCCGTCTGCGGATTGCTGCGTTTTAGAACATCCTCGCACAGCACCGCTGCCCGGTAGATGGCACGGGCTTTTAGGGCCAAGGCAGTGGTTTTAATTTCGTTTAGGGCCGCGCCTGTATCGCAACCACTTTGCAAAAGCTGACCCAAGTGATTTTGGGCAGTGGTAACAAATTGACGTTCAGCAACATACATAACGAATCCGGGGCTAAAATGCGGATTTCACTGTGCAATGAATTGGTTAAAGACGACTAAACAAATCAGCCGCGCCAAGATTATTCCGAGATTATTCCAGGATTATTCAAATATTGTTCAAGTATTATTTATCTTCGCCCTGCTGTGTCGGTAATGTTGCGACAAATGAAACTGTGCCGTCTTCGATTTTGGCTTCAATTTCCCCCCCGGTCTCGCGTACGATCATCCCTGTATAAAAAGGGTGAATATTGCGGCCGTCAAAACCGCCCTCTGGCGCTTTGCCGGCCAATGTGTGTAGGACAGTGTCTTCAAGTCTGGCTTTGCGCCCCGTGCAGGTAAGAGAAACATGTGCGGCGGTGGTGGTTTGGGTTGCTTCAATCAAAACCGTGCCGCCGAGCGGGACAGTGGCAACAGCCAACATCACCAAATTCATCAAACTACGCCCGGCGGGCAAATCTAACCCGTCGGCCTCCACTTGCCAATCCAGTTTGATTTTACCGTCAGGATACAAGCCCCGGCACAAACTTTCCAGTTTTGCACTGCCAATGATGGACGGCCCCGAACCGCCGGCCCCAAAGGCGATGCGTAAAAACTGTAACTTCGCAGAGGCTTGCCTGGCACTGACTTTGATCAAATCAATGGCATCATCATGCATGTCGGTACTGTCTTCGTCGTCAAGCAAATCCAGACCGTTTTCCAACGCCCCGACCGGGCCGACCAGATCATGGCAGACCCGGGCGCATAACAGCGCCGCCAGACTGGAGGCGGTAAGTTTTAAAATAGCATCTGACATAAATAAATTCCTATATAATCCTAAGACATGATAATCCTAAAACATAATCTTTTTAGCATGGGCGATTATAGTGTGATTCGTCCCACCTTAAATAAACCATACCCACAATCGATCCAGATAAAAGAAAATTCCTTATGGCACACGTAAGTCCGTGGACATGACGTAATATCTAGGCCCAGCTAAATTTTTACCCGTCTAAAATGGCCACCTTACCATATTGTGACAATTTGGCGCTGCCTGATTTCTTTATTTGCCTAATCTGGAGCAATCTTCTATAGATATCTTTAGTTGAAAATACGCTGGGCATTTGGTTGAAAATACGTTGGATATTTTTCACAATCTTTTGTCCGCGTTAACCAATCATTAGGCATGATAATTGCAAGACCAAATGATGGGTTCCTATCAAGGGCGCGGCTCTAGTAATGGCTAAAGGAACGGGGAAGGCGAAAATATGAGCTTTGGAACGGATAAATTGCGACAGAAACTGCGTTGGGCTTTGTCGGCTGCGCGCAATGATGCCAAAACCTTGTTCAAGCACACCCGCGAAAAAACCCAAAAAAACACAACACCAGTGGCCCTCATTGCAGGTGTTGTGTTGGCAAGTGTGGTCACCCTTGGCCTGTCTGTGGGTAATAATGACGCCGCCTCGGAAACCCCGGCACTGGATATTATATCGGTCATGCCAACATTAACTGCGGCGGATCTCTATGCTTTTCGCCCCCTTGCCGCTCAAACAAAGGCCCAAAACACCCCTTTGGTATTAACCTTGAAACCCGGGCAATCCTTAGGGCCTTTATTGCAAAAAAACGGCGTTGATCCTGCTACTGCCTATGGGGCCACCGAAGCCTTTGCCGCCGCCTATAATCCGCGCAATCTCCGCGCCGGCCAAAAGATCAATTTATATTTCGGCGCGGACCGCGCACATTTCACAGGCCTCAGCCTGAAACCAAATGCTGAAAACACCGTGTTTGTGGAGCGGCGTTTGGACGGAAGCTTTACTGCCAAAAAAATCGCGGCGGAGTTTGAAAAAACCTTGGTCAAGGTCGAAGCCGGAATTGAAAACAGCCTGTATCTGGACGCTCAGGCCTTGGGCGCACCGGACAAGGTAATTGTCCAGTTTTCGCAAATTTATGCCCACAGTGTCGATTTTCAGCGCGACATCCGCAAGGGTGACAAGTTCGAGATGATGTTCGAAATTTACCGCGACCATAAGGGCAATATCGTCAAGGCCGGAGATTTAGTGTTCACCAGTTTTTCACCGCGCGGCAAGACATCCGAATATTATTTGTTTGAAAAATCAAATGGCCGAGAAGGTTATTACGATAAAAACGGCAAAGGCGCCAAGCGAATGCTCATGCGCACCCCGGTTAACGGCGCACGATTGTCGTCGCGCTTTGGCAGTCGCAAACATCCTATTTTAGGTTACCGCAAAAACCATACGGGTGTGGACTTTGCCGCCCCCAGAGGCACGCCGATTATGGCGGCGGGTACGGGTACGATACTGCGCGCCGGACGGTTTGGCAGTTTCGGCAATTATGTCAGCATTCGCCACTCGGACGGATATGTCACCGCCTATGCCCATATGTCAAAATTCGCCCGTGGTGCCAAAAGGGACGCCGGGTCGTCCAGGGCCAAACCATCGGTTATGTGGGAACAACGGGCCGCTCCACCGGCCCGCATCTGCATTATGAAGTGCATAAAAGGGGCAGGAAAATCAACCCCATGACCCTGTCAACATTGTCCGGCAAGCCTCTGAAAAAATCCGAATTTCCAGAATTTGAAAAACGTGTGCAAACAATCCGCACCCAAAAATCCAGTGCCGGGCCTGCCTTGGCAGTTGCCGCCCCGCTAAGTGTTGAAACCCCGGTTATTATTGCAAATACTGTTAGTGGCGCTAGCCCAAGCATAAATTTGGTGCCAAGCGTTCAATAAAACCAGACTTGCTTGGATCTTGCAGGCAAATTTATAGACCTTGCGGTTTGGTGTAACTTGCCTATGTTATGGGGGACATAACCGTAGGAGAGCCAAATGTTCGATTTGTTTAAACAATTTTTTTCGTTCAAGAAATTGATGAAAGACCGCCTGGTTGCGGCGTTTTTCTTCCTTGGGCTTGTGGTGGTTGTCGTTAGCTTTTTTTCTGCACTTGGCGACGCGTTCTCAGCCTTTGGCTACGGGAAGTTCTTGAGTGGGCTTGGCCTGTTTTTGGCCGCATTTTTTAAAATCCTGTTCCTGTTTGTCACCTTGCGCCTGATCAGTGAATTGATGATTGCTATTTTTCACATCAATAACAATCTCTCGCCCGACGGCGGCAAATCTGATACCGCAGATATTGATGTGTTCGAAACCACCCGCGAAGCGGCCGCAAAAGCGGCAAAATCTGCCACATCAGCTACCAAATCCGCCATTGAAAAAACCAAAACTAAATTAGCCGAGCGCGGAAAAGACGAGGACGACGATTACCCGGATTATGAAGACACCGCCCCGCCGAAACGAAAGCGACCCGTCGCGAAGAAAACGGCTTCAAGGAAGCCCGCAGTGCGAAAACCTGTTGCTAAAAAGTCTGCAACTAAAAAACCGGTCGCCCGTAAAAAGCCCGCCGCAAAGAAACCAACGCCGCGAAAGGCACCACCTAAAAAATAACCATAATGGTGCCACCGCAAATAAAAAACGGGCTCCCGTGATGGAAGCCCGTTTTTATTTGTTATATTCGGTGGTGGACTATTTTTTCTTGCCGCGGGTCTGGTCAATGCCGCGACCGCTTGTGCGCTCGGCAATCCGGGCAGATTTACCCCGGCGCTCACGTAGATAGTAAAGCTTGGCGCGGCGTACTTTGCCTTTGCGCTTGATCTCGATGCTTTCCACCAGAGGTGAATAAATCGGGAAGACCCGCTCAACACCTTCGTTGTAGGAAATTTTGCGCATGGTGAAGCTCTCGTTGAGGCCGGAACCATTGATGGCAATACACACACCCTCAAAAGCCTGTAGGCGCTCGCGTGTGCCTTCTTTAATTTTGACCTGTACCACAAGCGTATCACCAGCGGAAAAATCCGGAATGGTTTTACCGTTGGCCAGAAGCCGTGCTTCTTCTTTTTTGTTCAATTTTTCAATAATATTCATCTTATGTCTCCGTTTATTTTTGCTCACGCTAACGAGCCTTTGGCTCGAACGCTCCGCAGGGCGCGAAAAAATTCGCGGCGGGCGGTCGCCCTTGCCTCGCTTGCGCTCGGTACTTCTTATTTAATTTTGTCCTTTATGTGGTTCTCCCACAAATCAGGACGTCGTTCCTTTGTTATCTTTTCCGTCTGCGCCCGGCGCCATTCGCGAATACGCTTGTGGTTGCCTGACAATAAAACCTCCGGGATTTTTCGGCCTTCCCATTCACGCGAACCTGCGTAAAGTGGGTATTCCAAAAGCCCGTCTTCAAAACTCTCTTCTTCGCACGACATATCACTACCGAGAACCCCCGGCAATAACCGCACACATGCTTCGATCAGCATTTGCGCCGCCGCCTCGCCGCCTGCCAGGACAAAATCCCCGATACAGACCTCTTCCATGTTCCGCGCCTCGATGACCCGTTCGTCCAGGCCCTCAAAGCGTCCGCAAAACACAATCACACCCGATCCGCTCGCCAACTCTCTAACCCGTTTTTGGGTGAGAGGCCGCCCGCGCGGTGTCAGATATATCAGCGGTCGCGGGTCAGCAGAACCATCTGCCTTTCGCGCCACGCCTTTTTGCACAACCTCGTCTTTTTGCACAACCTCGTCTTTTTGCACAACACTGTCTATTGCTCTTGCACTCACTTCGGGGGTCAGAACCATGCCTGGCCCGCCGCCGCTCGGTCGCGCGTCAACAGAACGGTGCTTATTATCGGAAAAATCACGTATGTCTATAGCCTCAAGCGCCCATTTTTCATCTTTTAAGGCCGAACCAATCACAGAACACCCCAAAACCCCCGGAAATACATCCGGAAACAGGGTGAGGACGGAGGCCGTCCAAGGTTGGGAGGTTGGGGCTAGCTTGGTCATGGGGGGCTTTTACACGGTATTGCGACGGGTTCAATGTATTATAGACATACAAAAAATAGTGTAAATCAACCAACCGCCGCATCGCACGACCCGCCCTCGCCCTTGATAATAAACCTTGATGTCCACCAGTCCTGGTTTCTTGGGCCGTTCAGGCCCATGGCGCGGCGGTGGTAGTTGTAATAGCAGTCTTCGATTTTATAGACGAAGAAACAATAGGTCCCAGTAAAAACTTTATTTCCGGGATATTTATAGCAGACTTTGTCGCCGCCGATAATGTTCCATAGGCCTTTTTCGGCCATGTGGCCTAGCTCGATATAATCCGTAGTGCCGTCTTTGAAATGATGTTCTGTGAACCGGAAATCCTTGATGCCGCCTGCGCTGTCTTTATATTCGGAAACAACGGTTTTGTCGGTGAGCAGGGCCGTAAGAGCCGCGCCTTTGATTTGCTTGAAATCCGGTTTGGTGCCTGCATGCGCAGCTTGTGCCAGAAGTGTCAACAACACCACTATAATTACGCAAAAATATTTGGGCAAATGTGCCATCTAGCTTACCGGCTCATCGCACGAACCGCCGGTGTTTTTGATAATCCATCTCGCACCCCAATCCTCAAACCTGCGTGGGCCATTCAGGCTCATGGCGTCTATGCCGTAGCTGTAATAACATGTGTCTTGTTTATAGACCCAAAAGCACGAAATTCCCGTACCCATATTGGCATCATTTGGGTATTTATAACAGATTTTGTGCTTGCCCAATGTATACCAGATCCCCCTCGATTTGACCGGGCCTTCCACATAGTCCGTGGTGCCGTCCGGGTGGTGGAATTCGCTAAAATTATAGGTTTTTGTGCGCTCGCGCATGCACCGGTACTCGCCGATTATGGTTTTCCCGCTTAAGAGTTTTTGAATTTGCGCACTCGGGATCGGCGCGTAGTCTTTTTCAAGTGCATTGGCAATGGGCGGAGAAAGTACCAACAAAAGAATAACAATAATTGTTCTAAGCACGACCGCCCCCTATCCGACCGGCTCGGCGCAAGAGCCGCCCGAGCCTTTGCGAATGGCCCGCGACGACCATTTGTTCCAATTTCTGGGGCCGTGTAATGTCATATTGCGCGGCGCGAATTTGTAATAATAGCCGTCTGATTTAAACACGAAAAAACAATAGGTCTGGGTGTAATATCTACTTTTGGGATATTTATAGCAGATTTTATCATCCCCGATTATTTTCCAGCGCCCGTCCTCGCTCTTGCGCCCTTCAATATAATCCGTCGTGCCGTCGGCAAAGTGAAATTCGGTGTAATTATAGGTGCGGGTGACATCGCGGTACTCACGGTACTCACCGACCATCATGGTTTGGCTAAACACGAAGCGTAAGGCCTCGCCCTTCATTTGGGCGGCGGCGCCGCCGCTTTGATTGGCACGTGACTGGTCAGCCGGCAGGATCATTGGCAAGAGCAGTAAAAGCAAAAAGCCTCTGACAATGTGTTTCATCTTGATCACATTTGTTCTATAGCAAGCAAAATCAGCTACGGCAATTCCCGTTTGCAGGAAAAGGACATTGGTACAAAGAGGACAATGGCATAAAAAGGATAATAATTATGGCCCAAAATTCTGAACGCAATTCTGAACGCAAGTTGGAACGCAAATTTGAACAACTGGGCCAACGGCCCGCCGATAGAATATTTCGCCGCTCCCGGGCCGCAGAGAACCGGCGGCGCATTTCGCAAAACAAAGATGCCCGGTTTTTCAAACTCGTATCGGGTGTTGCCAGTGTCGGTATTTTCATCGTATTTGTGATCATTATTTTCACGAGCAAAGCCGCTTTCGGGGCGCAGACAGAGACACCTGCAGGAACGGGCGCAGAAACGGGTGGGGGCAGCGAGATGACACAGCCATTACTGGGCGGTTTTTCCGCCCTTGATCTGTTGGGGCTTGCATTCGTCATAGTGGCTGGTTATGCGGTCTACCGCAAATACAACAATAAGGATTAAAACGTGGCACTTAAAATAGCCGTAGTCGGCGCGACAGGAAATGTCGGCACCGAAATGCTCAATATATTGGCCGAAAGTGATCTTGATGTGGGCGAGGTTTATGCGGTGGCCTCACGCCGGTCTTTGGGCCGCGAGGTCGGGTACGGAGACCGGGATTTAAAATGTCTGGATATTGAACAGTTTGATTTTTCCAAAATGGACATTGTATTGATGAGCGCGGGCGGTGATGTCTCCAAACAATGGTCGCCGAAAATCATAGCCGCCGGGGCCAAAGTTGTCATTGATAATTCGTCGGTTTGGCGCATGGACAAAGAAGTGCCTTTGGTGGTGCCAGAGGTCAATGCGGACGCCGTGGACGGTTTTGCCAAAAAAGGCATTGTCGCCAATCCCAATTGTTCAACCATTCAAATGGTGGTGGCCCTCAAGCCTTTGCACGACGCGGCCACAATAAAACGGGTCGTGGTCTCCACCTATCAAAGCACGTCTGGCGGCGGCCGTGCGGCTATGGACGAGCTTTGGATCCAGACCAAAGGCATTTATGTCAATGATACCCCGACGCCCGAAATTTTCCCAAAACAGATCGCCTTTAATGTCATTCCGCAAATTGATGTATTTATGGACGGCGGCGACACCAAAGAAGAATGGAAAATGAAGGCCGAAACCATGAAAATATTGGACAGCGGCATCAAAGTCACCGCCACCTGTGTGCGCGTGCCTACGTTTATTGGCCACGCGGAAAGTCTCAATATAGAATTTGAAAATGAAATGGACGCTGACAAAGCCCGCGAGATATTACGCGAAAGCCCCGGTATTATGGTCTACGACAAACCGGACGAAAAAGGCGGATACATGACCCCGGCCGAAGTCTCCGGCGAATTCGCCACCTATGTGTCACGCATCCGCGATGACAGCACTCAGGACAACACAATCAACCTATGGTGCGTCGGCGATAACTTGCGCAAAGGCGCAGCCCTAAACGCGGTGCAGATCGCCGAAGTTATGGTGAATAAGGGTTTGCTTTAGGCGGTCTTGCGTAGGTTGGACATTCTGGCTTGCATGTCCTCCTTATCCGCTTCCGGGTCGTGGGAGATTTGTACGAGCTCTTCTGTTGGAGGGTGGAAAAAATCAATGGGCGGGGCTATAGCTTTAGGCGCCACACCAATAGGTAAAACTAGCTCAAGCGTGAAAGTGGAGCCTTCGTTCGGGCGGCTTAGAACCGTTAAATCGCCGCCGATAAGCTTAGCGATATTTTTTGACAAGGACAAGCCAAGCCCGGTACCCTCATATTTGCGCGACAGGCCAGTATCCAGTTGGCAAAACCGGGTGAAAATTTTCTCGACATTTTCAGGCGCAATACCAATTCCGGTGTCTTGAACCGATATAAATATCTGAAACTTGTCCCCGCTATCTCCAGTTTTATCAACTGTGCCGCTAACATGAATATATGCCGACCCCTTGTCAGTAAATTTGAGCGCGTTACTGAGTAGGTTATTGATAATTTTACGGATTTCTTTTTGATCGCCTATAAAATTTTCAGGCATGTCCTCAGGGTAACGATGCCCAATTAACAAGCCCTTGTTTGCAGCTGCGGGCGTATGCAAATCGACCAGTGAGCATAATAAATCCGGTAGATTAAATGGTTCGGGGGCAAGTTTGAACCTACCTTCGTCCAACTTTGAAATATCCATGGCATCTTCCAGAATTGCAAACAGGTTTTGCGAACTTCTGGTTATGTTTTTTACGTATTGCCATTGTTTGGCCTCAAGCCCTGTTCTTTGTAATATCTCGCTCATGCCTATGATTCCGTTAAGCGGCGTACGGAGCTCGTGGCTTATATCGGACATAAACTGGGGTTTGGCTTCACTTGCACTCCTTGCCTGTCTTGCATTTTCTTCTAACGCATCAAATGCTGAGTGCATGGCATAACTGGCAAAACTGGTAATGGCGGTTGTGAGGCCCAAAATTATCGACATTTGCACAACCCGCTGTATATGGCGGGCAGTAAACAGGGCCGGGTCGTATAAAGCGCCTTGGGGGGCGCTTACTGATACAGAATACAGCCCCCAGATAAACGCCATAGCAAGGCAGCCAAACAAAACCACAGTTCGCCAGCCACTGATAAACCCGCAAACTATAGAGCCAAGCAGCAAATACGGCAACAGCGCCGAGTTTATACCCGTATAATCAAATAGTGAAGCCGCAGCGATGGCGGCAAACAGGAGCAGGCTGTAAAACCCGGCAAATAAATAGAACGCCTTTGTGTAGCGCAAAGCCACAACCGACCCGAGGAGCAAAATGCTGACGGCGGTCGCGATCCAGTGGTCAAATGTCCAACGACCATAGGTATTTGTCATATTGGCTAAATTGACGAGTTGCGAAATGACCAGTGCGAATGCAATTGTATAGACGGCACGCGCCCGCAAAATATCACTGGTACGGTGCAAATTGTTTATGCGTAGTCTAGCCTCGAATTGTGCAATTATTCGTATCATTAAAAGTCATACCCCACCCCATTTATACGCACCAAATTAGGACAGACTTCCAAACATAAAGTTAAATATATCTTTCGTATGATGTGTTCTTCCATTATTTCCCCTGTATTTTCAATAACATCGAGCCATGTTGGCGCGATACTAACGAATGCGGGCATTCACTTCATTCTTGCTTCACAATAATCTCCAACCGCTTTACATTATGCTCATGGCGGTAAAAATCATCATGCTTATATTAGTGTCTGCCCTGATCACCGCCGGCATATCGGGCGTGTTCGGTATGGCGGGTGGGCTGATTTTCATGGGGGTGATTGCCACATTCATGGGTGTAGCCGAGGCTATGGTTGTCCACGGGGCCGTGCAATCTGTCTCCAATTCGACCCGTGCATATTTACTCAAAGGCCATGTGCGCTGGGATATATTCTTGCGGGTTGTTATGGGTTCGCTGCCGGCTTTGGCGGGCTCGATATTGTTAAGTTTTATTCCGAGCAAAGGGGTGTTGTTTTTGGCCCTCGGCCTGTTGCCAATATTGCTGTGGTTGCCCAAACAATGGATTTCTTTGGACGCGCAAAAACCTGTACATGCGATTTTATGCGGGTTTTATGTCACGGGACTTACTTTGGTCGCAGGTGTGGCCGGCCCGGCATTGGATATGTTTTTCGTTAAAACCAAAATGCCAAGGCACGAAATTGTCGCCACCAAAGCCGTCATCATGTTCGCGTCCCATATGATGAAAATTCTATATTTCGGGCTACCACTATTGGCGGCTAGTCAATTATCCGGCCATATACCGGGCTTGCCGCCTTGGTGGTTTTTTGTCGCCGCAATACCGCTCATCATGCTCGGCACATACGGCGGCACGCACATATTAGGGCGCATGAGCAATGTCGGATTTCGCAGTGCTACCAAATATCTGGTCAGTTTTATTGGCGTAGTTTATGTGGTGCGCGGGGCGATTCTATTGGGTTGGGTTTAAACCACTCACCAAGGTTTGGGCGGGGTCGGGACTTGTTTGGTCAGATCAAATTCAACACGAAAATGCCGGTTTTCCCGATTTAGTTCATAGGCGTAAAGTATCGGCGTAATCTCTACGGCCCAAACATTGCTCATGGAAGCATCCAAACCTTCTTTCAAAAATAGCGCCGTGGAAAATGCGTCTACGGGGAATTCTTGCCGCGTGGCCGTACCCATATCCGCAGTATCGCCGCCGTAAAAGCTGACGGCATCTGCGCTACCGTCTTCGTGATTATGCTGGTGTTTGAGGCGAAGCCCCGTCTCGGTCTTGGTGAATATCCAAGTGCGTGAACGGTCATCACCAACAGAAAACGGAATGCGGATTGTGTCTGTCGCGCAATTTACCTGCATAACCATAGGCAGGTGTTTCATATCCTGATCAACCGGATCGTCGCTGACCATTTTGCCCCCGTAAGCCTTACCGCAATGGAGGCGAAGGGCAGTCATAAATTCGGCTTGCTGTCCATTGAGAGCAGGCATGGACGTTTGAGTTTCAGGTTCAATTTCAGCTTTTGGCGGGGAACAGGCAAATAACAAACCTACGGATAAGAACAGCAAGACTTTAGATGTAGTTGTGATCATAGGGCACTCCATATTTTGCAAACACTATAACCCATCCTAAAAACATTGATAGGCCATTGCCCAATTAAATTACTAAATGAGTTTAGTCATTCAATAATTTGACCATTTCAAAGGGTAATGCTGCGAATATATTTTGCGGTAGAGCCGTGGGGATATATCACTGTGTCTGAACTGGTTTGCACATTACCAGTCTATTTGTAAGCGCGTATACAAACCTTTGGCGGTAAATGTATCAGCGCTGGCGTCTGTGTAATTTATTTTAACCCGCACATGGCTCTCGGGATACCAGGTCAAACCAAGCGTCCATGTATCAGCTTCTTCGTCCCCTGCACTACGCGCATTGAGCGTATCAAACCGCGCCGCAATTTCCCAAGCCCCAAACCCGCCTTTGGACAGTGGGCGCGAAGGTTTGGTGCGGTCAAACTTACCAGCGCCAGCTTTATAGCCGCGGGCTTCGCCGGTCAGAAAATACCCGGCCTGAACAAACCCGCCGCTGACAGAGCCAATGTCCCCGTCCTCAGCCATATATTCTGCCTGGGTGTGAAACGGGCCAAAGCGGCTGGCAAATTCTGCGCCGTACAGCACCGCATTATCGCCGAGAACCGGTTTGATTTTCTGCGTGACCAGATGGGATCCCCAACGGGCCGAGCGCGAAGGCGCACCGCGCTGGGTATTGGTCCGGCGCATAAAGGCCCCAATATGTACGAGCTTGTCTGCGTCCAAAATCGGCGCATAGGAGGCCCGCGCCGCTAAAATCGTGTTGGTCGGCTTGCCGTCTATAGCGCCGTTGATAGAATTACCCCAAGCCCCGACCATCCACGAATAATTGTCGCCCGCCTGACCAAGTTCTGCACCTATGCGCCGGTCAAGTCCGACCGCGTCGGTAATCATGCCGCGTTCGGTAAATGTTGAATGCAAAGAAGACGTAGACTCCTCCATAGTATTGCCGGCTTTCATCTGCCCGACCTTTATATAGACGGGGAGAATATCTTTATCGCTCCAGACCACATTTACGGCTTTGGCCGTGGTGCCGCGACCGACGAAATCAACCTCGGCTTTATATTTGAAATGGCCGCGTTTGGCCTCAACTCCAACCCGGGCCGTGCGAAATTCGCTGTCGTCAAAACTGTTTTTGGGCCCGCCAACGCCGGTCTCGGATATACTGGCCCAGTCCCACAAGACCCGCCCGCGAATTTTCCAAGTATTTCCGTGCGCATCTTTGGTTTTGGGCGCACCTTGGAATAATCTCCAAATATCAGGCTTGGTTTCAGATTGGGAATTATCAGCGGCTAAACCGGGCGCGGACATGCCCAAGCCCGTTAAAATCAGGGGGGCCAGTACAATATATTTCTTCATGTCAAATCTCAGACATAGTAATTCGGAACCAATAAATGGCCAGTAGCCTAATCATTTTTGTCTGGCTAGTGTTATTTTCAGGTTTTGTCGTCTTGTATACTCAGGATACTCGGAAACCCGAAAATTTGTCGGGAGATATTTTTTCGGCTGGCAAGGCGCGTTCTGCGCGGCAATGCCTTAGAATTGTTAGCAGGACGCAACGAAGTCAGGCGGAAAAATAGACCCGAGAAAATTCGGGTATTCGGGTATTCGGGTATCCTGAGTATAATATTTCGGGCCACAAACCACGACAAGGCTTGCAGTAGCACGCCGGCTCGGATAAGGGAGATTTATGTTTAACCCAGAATTATTTTTATCAGCCTTTGCGGTGTTGTTTGTCATCATCGACCCGCCGGGCTGTGCGCCGATATTTGCGACCCTGACCCAAGGAACCTCAAAACGCCACCAGCGCATTATGGCGTTTAAATCCGTCAGTGTTGCGGCGGGTATATTGTTTGTATTCGCCTTTTTCGGCGAAACGATTTTTCATGCCCTCGGTATAGATTTTAGCGCCCTTCGCATTGCCGGCGGTATTATGCTGTTCATCATTGCTTTACAAATGGTGTTTGAGCAGCGCACGGAAAGCCGCGAAACCAGAGCCGAAGAAACCCTTGAAGCCACAGACAACCCCGAAGATATATCCGTGTTCCCCATGGGTATTCCCATGATTGCCGGGCCGGGAACCATCGCGTCCTTGCTGTTATTTATGTCCAACGCCGAAGGTACGGGGGATGTTGCCACTATTTTGGCGGCCTTGGGCGCCGTACTTTTGATCACATTGGTGTCGTTTCTCATTGCCGGCTGGCTCATGAAGCTCATGGGTAAAACCTTCACCAATGTCCTGACCCGTGTACTTGGGTTTTTACTGGCGGCGTTGGCGGCGCAATTTATTTTAGACGGTATCAAAGGCGCCCTGCCGGGACTTTTGTGATTGCAACACAAACCGTCCGGGCTTAATAAGAAAAAAATATAACAAGAAAACCCGGAGTCCATATGACCTATGCAATTATCAGTTTACTGAGCAGCATTATTAATTTGTACCTTCTCGTCATCATTATTTGGGTGATCGCCAGCTGGTTGCAGACCTTTGGTGTCATTGATGCCAGGCATCCTGTGGTCCGACAAATTTTATCAATCATCAACGCACTGGTAGAGCCGGCAATCGCCCCGATCAGGCGTATAATCCCTTCTATTGGCGGGCTGGATTTATCGCCGATTGTGTTAATTTTGGGTTTGTATTTTATCCTCAACTTTCTCACAAGTTTTCGCTTAACGGGTAGCTTGTTATAGGGTCTCAGAACATGGCAAATATCATTGACGGAAAAGCGGTTGCGGCAGATCTGCGCCGCAATGTTACCACGGCGGTTAGCGCGCTAAAATCCGCTTACGGTTATGCCCCGACCTTGGCGGTTATTCTGGTCGGGGAAGACCCGGCGTCCCAAGTCTATGTGCGCTCCAAGCACAAATTTACCAAACAAGCCGGCATGGGTTCTGTGGCGCATAAATTGCCCGAAGATGTAGACGAGCAAACCCTGATAGACTTAATTAAAACGCTCAACACTGACGCCGATGTTGACGGTATATTGGTACAATTACCTTTGCCGTCCCACATAGATACTCAGCGGGTTATCGGGGTTATTGACCCGGCCAAAGATGTGGACGGGCTGACGGAAATTAGCGCCGGGCGTTTGTCTTTGGGGCGGCCGGGCTTGCGCCCCTGTACGCCAGAGGGCTGTGTTATTCTGGCCAAGTCCGCTTTGGAAAAAGGCGACAGCTTATCGGGCAAGCATTGCGTCATTGTCGGGCGATCTATCCTTGTCGGCAAGCCGGCCGCATTTTTGTTTCTGGAGCAAAATTGCACCGTCACAATCGCCCATTCGCGCACTAAAAATTTAGCGGATGTTTGTCGTAGTGCTGATATATTGGTGGCTGCCGTCGGGCGGCCTTTGATGATCAAAGGGGGTTGGGTCAAAAAGGGCGCGATTGTCATAGATGTTGGCATCAACCGCGTGGCTAATAATACCCCCAGGGCAAAGCGCAAAACCAAACTCGTTGGAGATGTGGATTTTGAAGCGGCGACCAAATATGCAATGGCAATCACACCCGTCCCCGGTGGTGTTGGGCCTATGACCATTGCTTGTTTGTTGCGTAATACGGTATTGGCGGCTTGTGCGCGGCGCAATATGACCATAAGCCAGAAATTGTAAGCCGTAAGTTGTAAGCCCTATATTAACTACACCCTTACACAGGGCTTTAACACAATGAGAGTAGGTTTGAAATGTTAATGTTGGTTGCGGCATGTGCGCTTATTGATACGGATGGGCGGATTTTAATGAGCCAAAGACCAGCGGGTAAAAGCCATGCGGGGCTGTGGGAGTTTCCGGGTGGTAAAATTGAGGACGGAGAGGGGCCTGAACAAGCGATTAGACGCGAATTATGGGAAGAATTAAATATTGAGCCGTGCGTTACTTGCTTGCAGCCGTTCAACTTTTCCTCTCATAAATACGAAGATTTTCACTTGCTTATGCCGCTATTTCTCTGTCGTCAATGGGACGGAATGGTTCGTCCAAAAGAGGGGCAAAAAATACGCTGGGTTTTTCCTGACCGTATTTGCGACCTCGACCTCGTAGCGGCGGATATTCCGCTCGCGAGAGAATTAAGGGACAGGTTGGTGCGTGGGCGTCGGTTTGAATAGAAAATGTATATTAAATGCAAAATATTGTTTCGGCGCTATACCGACAACAATACCGGGGCCACCTCCATTGAATACGGCTTGCTCATAACGATTTTAGGGGTGGCACTTATTGCGGGCGCTAACGGCTTTTCAACAGTGATTTTAGACTTATGGGCCGGCATTAACGATAAAATGGCAGGTTAGTGAATGGAGGAAGACTAACGGGAGCCGGTTTGATACAAGCATGAACACAACCGCCATTTACGTCATGCACAAATTCGCGATTTATAATCTTTTATCCCAATCTTTTACTTGCCCCGGCTAACGGCCCTGATATTATCACCGCCTTAGCAATCGTTGGATACGACTTATGAGTTCTGCCCGCACCTATCTGGATTTCGAACGCCCTTTGGCCGAACTGGACAGTAAAATTGATGATTTGAAAGCCCTTAACGGATCTGATGCCAAAAGTGGGGGTGGGGTTGATGTCACAGAGGAAGTGGCCCGCCTCGAAGCCAAGGCGGAAAAACAGCTCAAAGCCATTTATGCAAAATTGGGCGCATGGGAGAAAACCCAGGTGGCCCGCCATCCCTCCAGACCACATTTCCATGATTATCTCGACGGCATGATTACGGATTTCACACCCTTGTCCGGCGACAGAAAATTTGGTGATGATCAAGCTATGATCGGCGGCTTGGGCCGGTTGCGCGGACGACCCATTGTTATTTTAGGCCAGGAAAAGGCCATGATACGGAATCCCGCCTTAAACATAATTTCGGTATGGCCGGGCCTGAAGGCTACCGCAAAATTGTACGCTTGATGGAGCTGGCGGAGCGCTTTGATTTACCGGTTGTCTCCTTGGTGGATACGGCGGGGGCCTATCCGGGGCGCGGCGCCGAGGAACGCGGTCAGGCCGAAGCCATTGCCCGGTCTATCGACAAAAGCATGTCCCTTAAAGTTCCGTTTGTCACAGTGATCACCGGAGAAGGCGGCTCTGGCGGTGCCATTGCTATTGCGACAGCGGATAGTGTTAATATGCTGGAACATTCCGTATATTCGGTTATTTCCCCCGAAGGCTGCGCATCGATTTTATGGCGCGACGCCGCCAAAGCCGAAACGGCGGCAGGGGCCATGAAGATTACGGCCCAAGACCTGATCAAGCTTGGCATTATTGACAAAATCATCAAAGAGCCCATGGGCGGCGCCCACCGTGCCCGCGAAAAAACCATAAAATCCGTCAGCGCCGCGATCACATCCGCCCTCAAAGACTTGGGCGCAATGGACACCAAGGCGCTGATCGCCCGGCGCAGAGAAAAGTTTTTAGCCATAGGTAGAGACTTGAATTAAAGGTAGAAATTTGAATTAAAAACCGGGGTTTGGGCCTAATCAACCCTCCCTGACGGCAATATATCCCTCACATAACCGGAAAAAGCCCCTGCCCTGACCAATTGCGCTACGCCAACAATATCGGGGGCAAAAACCCGGTCTTTATCATAATGGGCGGCTTTACTGCGAATAAGCTTTAGCGTTTTTTGTAAAGTTTTTGAGGTTTTCTTGGGCGCGCGCACGTCCAGGCCCTGAGCCGCCGCCAGCAATTCTACGGCGATGACATTGGCGCTATTTTCCGTCATTTGGCCAAGCCGTCTGGCTGCGTAAGTGGCCATGCTAACATGGTCTTCCTGGTTGGCACTGGTGGGCAGGCTGTCCACACTGGCGGGATGGGCTAAGCTTTTGTTTTCAGACACCAAAGCCGCCGCCGTCACTTGCGCAATCATAAACCCGGAATTAACACCGCTGTCTTTGACCAAAAATGCCGGCAGACCGCTCGTGTGCGGGTCAATCAATGTGGCGAGGCGGCGCTCTGAAATGGCGGCAATTTCGCAGATGGCCAAAGCCAGAATATCGGCGGCAAATGCAACCGGTTCGGCGTGAAAATTACCGCCGGAGATCACATCTCCACCCTCAAAAATCAACGGGTTATCGGTGACAGCATTGGCCTCTATATGCAAAGTGCGGGCCGCATTATTGATGATGTCAAGACACGCCCCCATGACCTGTGGTTGGCAGCGCAAGGAATAGGGGTCTTGCACTTTGTCGCAGTCCTTGTGGTCGGTCAATATCTCGCTGCCCGTCAAAAGCTCAAGATATTTTGGTGCCACCGCAATTTGCCCCGGTTGGCCCCGCGCCGCATGAATACGAGCATCAAAGGGCGCAGCGCTGCCCATGAGCGCGTCAATGCTCATGGCCCCTGCAACCACGGCGGCGGCGAAAACATCTTCCGCGCCGTACAGGCCGGCAAGGGCAAAGGCGGTGGAGACCTGCGTGCCGTTTAGAAAGGCCAACCCCTCTTTGGCGCTTAAGGTAAGGGGGCTTAGGCCTGCTTGTGTCAGAGCCTGCCCGGCCGGAATTTTCGCGCCTTTATATTTGACAAACCCCTCGCCCATCAAAGCGGCAGTCATATGGGCCAAAGGGGCCAAATCCCCCGACGCGCCGACCGAGCCTTTTTCGGGGATACAGGCGATGAGCCCGGCGTTTATAAAATCCAGGAAAGCTTTGATGGTCGAAAGCCTGATACCGGAACGGCCTTGTGACAGGCTTGAGATTTTCAGGGCATATATGAGCCGCACCACATTATCTTTAGTGTCCCCCCCGACCCCGGCACTGTGCGAGAGCACGAGATTGGTTTGCAAGTCTTCCAACTGGTCATCCGAAATACTGGTACTGGCCAATAGCCCAAACCCGGTATTGATGCCGTAAACCGTGCGGCCTTCGGATATAATATCTTCCACGGTTTGGCGGGCCCGTTCAATCCCCGCAAAAGCCAATCCGTCCAGTTCAATCCGGTAGGGTTTCGCGTAAAGCACACGCAAATCCGCAAGGGATAATTGTCCCGGACGGATGGTGAAAATATCGCCTGAAATATGGCTCATGGCTTGCCTCCTAACATGGGTAGGTTCAGGCCCTGGTGTTCGGCGCAATCTATGGCAATTTCGTAACCCGCGTCGGCGTGGCGCATAACGCCCGTGGCCGGGTCATTCCACAACACCCGGCGTAATTTTTGCGCCGCATCGTCCGTGCCGTCGGCAACAATCACAATGCCGGAATGTTGGGAAAAGCCCATGCCAACCCCGCCGCCGTGGTGCAAGCTGACCCAGGTCGCGCCGCTAGCTACATTGAGCATGGCGTTCAGTAAAGGCCAGTCGGATACGGCGTCCGAACCATCCTTCATGCTTTCGGTTTCGCGGTTTGGACTGGCCACAGAGCCGCTGTCCAAATGGTCACGGCCTATGACGACGGGGGCTTTCAGCTCGCCGCTTCTGACCATTTCGTTAAAGGCTAGGCCAAGCTTGTGCCGCTCCCCAAGTCCGCCCCAACAAATACGGGCCGGCAGGCCTTGAAACTGGATGCGCTCGCGGGCCATGTCGAGCCAGTTATGGAGATGTTTGTTATCCGGGATCAGCTCTTTGACTTTTTGATCGGTTTTATAAATATCTTCCGGATCGCCGCTCAGGGCCACCCAACGAAACGGGCCAATGCCCCGACAAAATAACGGGCGTACATAGGCGGGGACAAATCCCGGAAAATCAAAAGCATTCTCCACCCCCTCATCAAGGGCCACTTGCCGTATATTATTGCCGTAGTCAAAAGTCGGAACCCCCATATTGTGATATTTGAGCATGGCTTTCACATGCACGGCCATAGACGCTTTGGCGGCGGTTTCTACCGCGTGCGGATCGCTGTCAATTTTACTATGCCACTCATCAACGCTCCAACCTTGGGGCAAATAGCCATTAACCGGGTCGTGGGCGGATGTTTGGTCGGTTACCGCATCGGGCCTAATGCCGCGCTTTAGCATTTCGGGGATGATCTCCGCCGCATTCCCGAGCAGGCCGACGGAGACGGCTTTACCGGTTTTTACGGCCTTGGTGATTATGCCCATAGCCGCGTCAAGCGTGTTGGCCTTTTTATCCAGATAGCCTGAACGCAACCGGGCTTCAATTCGGTCAGCTTGGCATTCAATGGCCAGCATGGACGCCCCGGCCATGGTCGCGGCCAAAGGTTGCGCCCCGCCCATACCGCCAAGGCCGGCGGTGAGAATCCATTTGCCGGTTAAATCACCGCCGAAATGCTGTCGGCCCATTTCCACAAATGTTTCGTAAGTTCCCTGAACAATGCCCTGGCTACCAATATAAATCCAACTACCTGCGGTCATTTGCCCATACATCATCAGGCCTTTTTTATCGAGCTCGTTGAAATGCGCCCAATTGGCCCAATGGGGTACCAGATTGGAATTGGCGATCAGCACACGCGGCGCACCCTTGTGGGTTGGGAATACGCCGACCGGCTTGCCGCTTTGAACCAACAGAGTTTCGTCCTCGTTCAAGGCCTTCAAACTTTCTATAATTTTGTCATAGCAATCCCAATTTCGGGCCGCCCTGCCAATGCCGCCGTAAACCACCAAAGCCCCGGGGTTTTCTGCCACCTGCGGGTCAAGATTGTTCATCAACATGCGCATGGGCGCTTCGGTGGCCCAGCTTTTACAATTTAATGTCGTGCCTGTGGGGGCTTTGATAATGCGGGAATTTAATCTGTTATGTGTCATGTAAAACCATATTTTTTCTGCCTGTCTATATCATGGATTTTACCAGTAAACAAATTTTGTCCATACGTCACAATAAATCCAGTTGTTCCACAATTTACAATCGATCTGATATGCTCACGTACTTATGGCTTGTCAACAAGGTTCATATCGTATAACGATAATAACCATATAGACGAAAACCGCCAAGGAGTTACGGCGAGAGAGAGGTTTTACCGTGTTAAGTATCAACAATATTTCTAAATCATTTGGGAAGATCGATGCCCTGAAAAATGTATCCTTGGATTTGGATGTAGGTATGTTTGGCCTGCTTGGGCCAAATGGGGCCGGCAAATCCACCTTGATGCGCACTTTGGCGACTTTACAGCTTCCAGATAGCGGCACGGTCAACTTGAACGGTGTAAATATTGCAGAAAACCCTGATGTCATGCGCAGGACTTTAGGTTATCTGCCGCAAGATTTCGGGGTTTACCCGCGCATGAGTGCCGTAGCGCTTTTGGATCATCTGGCCATTTTACAAGGCATTACCGATAATGATGGGCGCAAAACCCAGGTGGAAAGCCTGCTTAAAGAAGTCAATTTATGGCCGAAACGATATTCTGCAGTGTCCACATATTCCGGCGGCCAAAGGCAAAGGTTTGGCGTGGCGCAAGCTTTGCTGGGCGACCCCAAAGTTCTCATTGTTGATGAACCTACCGCCGGGCTGGACCCGCTAGAACGCCAAAGGTTTCTCAACCTTTTAAGCGAGGCAGCAGAGGACAGGATTATTATTCTCTCAACCCATATTGTCGATGATGTGCGCGATCTGTGCCTCGACATGGCCATAATGGGCGACGGCGAAATAGTTGCACGCGGTGCGCCGGAAGATTTGATCGCCAAGATAGACGGTAAGGTCTGGCGCAAGCAAGTTGATAAAGACGAGGTTGAAGCCTTGCGAGAGAAACATCAGGTCTTGAAAACCCAGATCCAAAAAGGCGGTGTCACAGTGAGCGTTCTGGCTGACAAGGCACCAACTGGCTCCTCTGCCGGATTTAAAAAATCCGCCCCCGATCTCGAAGACGCCTATTTCGCCCATTTGAACAGATTTGTGTAGGGGGCCGCTATGTTTGGCAAGCTTTTGGCATTCGAAATAAAACTCCACACGAGCCAAATCGGATTTTGGGTGGTTGTCTCCATCATGTTTATTCTGGGCGCTTTATTTATGTCGTTGGACTTTCTGTCTATGTCTGCCACCGGGGAGCGCATTAAGGCTAATGGGGCTCTGACAGTCGCGGTTATGGTTTCGTTTTTCAGCATGTTTTCAATATTTTTTGGGGCGGTATTTGTGGTCGGCGGCGTGATGCGCGATCAGGTACATAACTTCCTCGAAATCACCCATAGCGCGCCGATCAAAACCAGTACAATGATGATCACCCGCATGGTCGGTGTCTATATCGCCGTGTTTTTATGCCTTTTTGCCTTCGTACTTGGTTTGGCTATGGGGCAATATATGCCGTGGTTGGCCACAGAATCTTTGGGGCCGAAAAATCTTCTGTATTTCTTGCAGCCTACATTGGTGTTTATGGTCATCAATGCATTACTGGTCAGCGGCATATATACGGCTGTCGCGGCCATTACCCGCAATAAAGCTTTGGTTTATGTTACGGCTATTGCTTTATTTCTCCTCTACATGGTCAGCGGTTTGATGACCACGCAAAGCACGCCCAAATGGGTGATGGCTTTGGTTGACCCTTTCGGGGCCAATGCACTCGCCCTGGCGGCAGAGTTCTGGCCTGCGGCCGAGCAAAATACCCGCATGTCGCCCCTTGGCGGTTATGTGGGCCTGAACAGGTTAGTTTGGGGCGGCTTTGCCATCTTCTTGTATTTGGCCACATTCAAACTATTCAAGCGCGGGCTTGTTGCAGGCAAGAACAAAAACGCAATAGAGGCCGAAACCCTTAGCACAAAAGCAATCACCCTGCCCACGGCGAAAACCAATTACAATACCGGGAGCGCGGTGAAAGCATTTTGGGCGCGGTTTAAGCTTGAATATTTACGCACGGTCAAATCTATTCCCTTCATTATTCTGGCCGGGCTTTGTGTTGTGTTCTTCGCCCTCATTGTGATTATTCAGCTCAACTTTGCACCCGACCCGGTCTTGCCGACCAATGCTTTGCTTGTGGGCATGGTGTTTGGCAGTTTGTCTTTGCCGACCATGTTGATCATTATTTTCTTTAGCGGCGAAATTATCTGGCGCGACAAAGTAGCTGGCATGACCGAAATTATAGATGCTAGCCCGGTTAGAAATTGGTCGTTAATGGCGGCAAAATGGGCCGCACTTATGGCCATTGTTTTCACCATATTTATCGTCGGTCTGGCCTTTGGCATGACCGCACAAGTGTTCATGGGCGATGTGCCGGTTAATCCGCTGACCCATTTTAAATTCACCGCATTTGGTTTCGTGCCGACATTTGCGCTGTATTGCATCCTCGTATTGTTCGTACAAAATTTCATGCCAAACCGCATAGCCGGCATGGTGGCTTCGGCGGCGGTTTTAATCTTTTTTGTCATCGGTATCAATTTTCTACCCTTCGCCCATCCGTTGATGGATTACGGCTCCGTGCCGGCTGGAAGTTTGTCGGAACTAAACGGCTTTGCCAGCCTGATCGGGTTTAAATGGTTTTTGTTGTATTGGGGTTCATTGGCAGCATTGTTCGCGGTTCTCAGCATCTGGCTGTGGCGACGCGGGCTACAATCCTCCCTGCGCGCCCGCATGAAAGGCTTGCGTAAACGGATTACCGTACCCTCAATTGCTGTGGCCAGCCTGTTTTTGGCCAGTTTTGCCGGTTCGGGGGCTTATATCTATAAGTCCTATAATATTGACAATAATTTTAGAACAGCAAAACAGGCCGAACTTAGGCGGGGTAAGTGGGAAAAACTGCTCGGCGATCAATTAAAAGCCCCCATACCGAAAATCCGCAGTGTTGATGTTGAAATGCAGTTTTCACCATCACAGCAATCCTCGGTAGTTAAAGGCACATATATTCTCGAAAATGCCAACGCCGAACCCTTGCGCGAGGTTTATGTCAGCGTCCCGGTTTCCCACAAAAGAGAAATACTGCAGCTTGACATAGACGGTGCCAAACTTGTCACCGACGGTGAAAACATCAAAGATCTTGAAAGTTTCGGCATTCAGCTGTTTAAATTTGATCCGGCATTTATGCCCGGTGCCAAAACCACACTTAGCTTTGAGCTCGTGCAAAGCCCGCCAGTCCTCGGAGACGGAAGCCGAATTTTACGCAACGGCACATTCGTGGATAATTTCTCCTCCATGCCGCAACTGGATATAAGAGACCGCCGCCTGACCAATCCGGACAAGCGCCGCAAATACGGCCTGGGGGAGCGCGAGAAAGCGCCGGACCGCACCGATATGCTTGCCCGTCAATCCCTGTTCTTTGGCCGCTCAGCCGACCGGGTGGATTTCAAAGCCAAAGTCTGTACGGATATTGGCCAAATTCCTATCGCGCCGGGTAAAATGATGCGCACTTACGCGGAAAACGGCAAGGCGTGCCGGGATTATCAAGCCATCAATCCGATTATGAATTTCTTTTCTTTCTTGTCGGCAGACTTTGAAGTCGTTCGCAGTGAGTGGAAAGACACCAAAGGCCTAAACGGCAAAGACGTTGACCTAGCTATCTATTTTCACCATGAACACGCCTATAATACCGAACTTATGATGCAAGCCATGAAAGACAGCCTTGATACGTTCACGGAAATTTACGGCCCCTATCAATATAACCAGATCCGGATTATGGAATTTCCTTATCGGAGCTTTGCCCAAGCCTTTGCCGGCACCATCCCGTTTTCGGAAAATATGGGTTTTGTTCGCGATCCGGGCGACCCGGATGATAACAAATCCGTTGATCTGGCCACCTATATCACCATGCACGAAGTCGGCCATCAATGGTTCGGCCACCAGATTGTGCCTGCCTACACTAAAGGCTTTAATATACTGTCGGAAGGTTTGACGGAAAACGCGGCCATGACCGCCTATGAACAAAAACTTGGCTGGCAAAAGGCCCGCAGATTGTTGGAGCAATACACAATTCAGGCTTATCTGACGGGGCGCATTGTTGACCGGGACGACGAGCCGCCATTGGCCAAAGCCGAAGGGCAGGGCTACTTGAATTACAACAAAGCCAGTTGGGTGTTTTGGGGACTTAAACACAACATGGGCGAAGAGAAAATGCAGGCGGCGATTCGCGGTTTTCTGGACGAATACGGCACTAAAAATGCCCCCTACCCGACCACAATCGAGCTAGTCAACGCTCTACGCGCCGCCGCGCCCGAAGATATGCAAGGCCTGATTACCGATTATTGGGACAGGATTGTGTTTTGGCGCATGAGTGTGGGCGGTGATGTCAAGCTGACGGGTAATGAAGCGGACGGATACGAGGTCAGCTTCACCGCCAAGGTCGATAAACGCATCGCATCCGAAGCAGACGG
The DNA here is from genome assembly GCA_024278855.1 of Alphaproteobacteria bacterium. Classification (GTDB taxonomy): domain Bacteria; phylum Pseudomonadota; class Alphaproteobacteria; order Caulobacterales; family Maricaulaceae; genus Robiginitomaculum_A. Next base: position 66,144 of record JAJRSJ010000027.1, read on the forward strand.
CAAGGAAACATCCGTCACCGAAATTGACGGCGAAAGTTTAAACGAATGGGTCGAGATCGGGTTTTACGACCAAGACCCGAAAGACACATTGGGCGGCGATTGGCTAAAGCTGGAGCGGGTGAGGATCACCAAAGCCGAGACGGAGCTTTCGTTTACCCTCAAACAGAAACCCACTCACGTCCTGCTCGACCCGCGCCGCTTGCTGATCGAGCGCAATGTCACCGATAATGTGAAAAAGATTATCACGGAGTAGGCCATATTTAGCAGTCATACCCGTGACAACGGTGCAACTATAGGCATACTGTCACATATAGATAAATTGAGGTGGTGAATGTTTTATCGATTTGGCGTTGTTGTTCTGAATATTATTTTTTCAATTTTTGTCTTGTCTCTAGCTTGGGGGCAAAACGCAGAGGCAAGTGATAATACGCAAAAGCTGAAACAGCATTATCAATCCTATCAGACCGCAGTGAAAAACGGCGAGTACCGGCTGGCTCTGGTGGCGGCTGATGATGCATGGAAGACATCGGAAGACACACTGGGTCACGCCAAGCAAACTGGAGATTTCGCCTATATCTATGCAGCTTTAGGACAACAACTTACAGGCAATAAACGCAATAAACGGGTTGAGAAAGCTTTTGAAAGAAGTCTAGAACTAGCCAATTTGCACGGCGAAAAAACTGCAAAACACACAATCATGCGGCAATTAAGGTACGGGGTTTATTGGACACAAATTGGCAAGCGCAAAAAAGGCAATGCGCAACTTGAAGCCGCCGAACAATTGGCGCAATCCTCCGGATTAACGACCAACAAAACCTATGCGACTTTATTGCACGTAAAATCCAAACTTGCCTTCGAAAGAAAACAATACGCTACGGCGGAAACAGCCGCCGTTTTGGCACTGCAAATTATGGAAAACCTGGATCTAGCCGAAACCCGCATTGGCTATGAAATGTTATATAGCCGTGCATTAGTGCAGTTAAAGTTGAAACAATGGCCTGAGGCCATAGACGGGTTTGGAAAAATTTCCGCCAATGTGGATAGGGTTCTGCCAAAAGCCCATAGATTTATCGGCCGGGCATATTTTCTGGAAAGCCGGGCCGTTCAGCAATACGATAAGGCCAACAATCTCGATTATAACGAAATTACCGATATCGGTAACTGCCGGGGTTGTTGGCCAAATTTTGACCCTAAATACACGGCTAATTTAAGCTTGAGGATGAAGTATAACGTTGAAAGGCATCCTCCGGTCATGCCAAAATATGCGCACGGCTCTGGGGTTGTGGCATTGATGTACGATACCGATGACGCGGGCAAGCCTGTAAATATCAGAATAATTGAACGCTCCTCTGCCAGGGCTTTTGATAGGCCAAGCATTGAGGCAGTGGAAAAATGGAACATCACCGACAAACAAACTGGTTTGCCAGCAAAGAGGGCCAAAGACCTGGTCACCATAATGACATTTCAGCTCACCGACCAAACCGGGAAATTATTGGATTTTTATGGCAAGGCCATTGAGAATTAGTCTATAGCGGGCGAATGACCAATACCTCACCACCAATTGCCCCGCCCTTTGTCCCACCCTTTGCTTTGTTTATTCGCGGGCCGTCTGCCCGGATTTTTGCCTTGTCCGATGATCTCGGCTTTGAAATGGAGATGCAGGCTTTGGCGGTCTCCGTGTTTGAAGACGGGCCGGACACGATGCATGTGCAGGCCTTGTTCAACACTGAAGACGAGGCTAATGCCTGTGAAGCTGCGCTTGATTTGAACGGGCTTGAACATTTTATCACCCAATTACCGAACGAAGACTGGACGGCCAAATCCCAAGCCGGACTGCCGCCCGTGATAGCCGGGCGGTTCTTTATCTACGGCTCTCACGATACGGACAATATCCCAAAGCAGGTGGTTTTCCCCATTTGCATCAATGCGGGTCTGGCCTTTGGCACCGGGCATCACGGCACGACCACGGGCTGTTTATTGGCCTTTGAAGCTTTGATAGCGCAAAATTTGGAGGCCGAGAAAGCGGCGGCCTGGCCGGCAAACATTCTGGACTTGGGGTGCGGCGCAGGCGTGTTGGCCATTGCAGCAGCCAAAGCTTTAAACCGCAATGTGACCGCAACCGACATTGATATGGATGCAGTTAACGTGACCAATGATAATGCCCGCATCAATGATGTCGCCCACCTTATCACCACAAGGCAAGCGGACGGTATTGTAAACGGCGCAAAATACGATCTGATCTTCGCCAATATTTTGGCAAAACCCCTCATGCTTATGGCCCCGGATATTGCCGGTGCTTTGGCGGCGGGTGGTGTAGTTATTTTATCGGGACTTTTGGACGAACAAGCCCAGGACATGATCACATGTTACGAAGCCCAAGACCTGAAACTTATCCGCCGCGCCAGCCTCAAAGGTTGGACGACACTAAGTATGAAGCGCGTACTGTAGGACTTCAAATCTTTATCCCAGAATTTTTGCTTGCACATAACCAAGCGCAAATAACCGTAAATATGAAGCCAAACCGTGGGGGCTATCTGTCGCCGTGCGTTCATCGTCAAGGGCGGTAATAAAGGCCGCCAAAGACCGCCCATCTGCCTTAACTGCCCCGTCAATCACCACCCAAAACTCTACCTCAAGGGCAATAGATGTGCGGTGGGTGTGGATAGAGATCGAGCGTTTTTGCAAAGCTTTATTCATCTAATTTGCGGTCATCGTGGCGTTTTTTATCTTGGACTTTTTCAAACTCGTCCAGACGCTTTTCGGCCTTGTTGCGGCCAAATTTTTTGCGGTTTTCGGATGCCTGCGTTTCTTTTTGAGCGTAGCCTGCCCGCTTTTTGGCCCGCTTAAAATTGACGATATTACCCGTCATTTTTTTGGGCCAATCATCAATTTAGGCTGCACAACTTTGTCAAATTCAGCCGCCGTAACGAACCCAAGACCCACGGCTTCTTCGCGCAAGGTTGTGCCGTTTTTGTGAGCAGTTTTTGCGACTTTGGTGGCGTTATCATAGCCTATTTTGGGCGCAAGGGCCGTGACCAACATCAAGGAGCGTTCCAGCAAGACCTTGATCTGGTCTTCATTGGCGCTAATACCAACAACGCAACGCACCGAAAAGCTGATGCAAACATCGGACAATAATCTTATACTCTGGTCCATATTATACATCATCACCGGCTTATAAACATTAAGCTCGAAATGCCCCTGAGAACCGGCCATGGTCATGGTGGTGTTATTACCCATAACCTGAGTACACACCATGGTCAGGGCTTCGATCTGGGTCGGGTTGACTTTGCCCGGCATGATGGAACTGCCCGGCTCATTGGCGGGCAAGCTGATTTCGCCAAGGCCAGACCGGGGGCCGGACGCCAAAAACCTGATATCATTGGCGATTTTGTACAGGCTCGCGGCCACCGTGTTCAGCGCACCGTGGCACGACACAAATGCATCATGGGCGGCGAGGGCTTCAAATTTATTGGGCGCGGTCTTGAACGGTAATTTGGTGTAACTGGCTACTTCTTCGGCGAACATTTTGGCAAAACCCGGCTTGGTGTTCAGCCCCGTTCCTACCGCCGTACCGCCCTGGGCTAAAGGCATTAGTTCCTTCAGACCGGCTTTGATGCGCTTGATACCGTTGTCCAATTGGGCCACATAGCCGGAAAATTCCTGACCCAAAGTGATGGGCGTGGCGTCTTGGGTATGGGTGCGGCCAATTTTGATGATTTTGCGAAATTCCTGTGATTTATCATTGAGCGCATTTCGAAGCACGGCGAGCGCGGGCAATAAGCGGTGATGAATTTCTTCTGCCGCGGCAATGTGCATGGCGGTCGGGAAAGTATCATTGGAGCTTTGCCCCATATTGACATGGTCATTGGGATGTACCGGGTCTTTGGAGCCAATCTCCCCGCCCATGATCTCGATAGCCCGGTTGGCGATCACCTCGTTGGCGTTCATATTGCTTTGGGTGCCTGACCCGGTCTGCCAAATAGACAGGGGAAAATTATCGTCCAGCTTGCCCTCGGCGACTTCGGAGGCGGCGCGAACAACGGCTTTGGTGCGCCCGCTATCCAGATCTCCCAAAGACCGATTGGTCAGGGCGGCACTTCGTTTGACAATACCGAGCGCCCGCACCATTGCTTGGGGCATGATCTCGATCCCGATGGGGAAATTGATCAAGGAACGCGCCGTCTGCGCCCCGTAATATTTATCCGCAGGCACTTTAAGCTTGCCAAAACTGTCGGATTCAGTACGCGTAGAATTGGGGCGGGTCTTTGTCATGTTAGGTCTCTGAAATTTAATGTTGTTTGTGGTTATTTCTTGCGAAACGCATCCAGACTGACGACTTTGTTGGCCCCATCTTCACTTTTGTCGCCTTTTTTGCTTGTATCCTTCGGACGGCTGGTATCGACTTTCGCGGGTTTTTTGCCGGGTTTTATCGCGGTTTTTTTACTCGGCTTCTTGCCTGATATTTTATTCGGTATTTTGCCGGATATAGGCGCAGGCTCAACCGCTTTGGGGCCGGGCGCGGCTTCCGGTCTTAACTTGGCCAAAGTCACGGGTGCATTTTTTTGTGTATCCCCGGCAGCACCTACTGGTGCATCGGACATTTCCCCAGACATTTCCTTAGGCGGATCAAATTGCATAGCAAAACCGACACTGGGGTCGTGAAATCTTGTAATGGCCGTATAAGGTACGGACAGATATTTCGGCACACCGCCAAATTTTAGCGTCACCTCGAAACTGTCATCATGGGCTTTCAGGTCCCAAAATTGATGTTCCAGCACAATGGTGATTTCGTCTTCGTATTTATCGGCCAAACTTGCGTCCACATCTACACCCGGAAAACGGGTGAGAAAGGTGATGTAAAAATGGTGGGCGCCCGGCAAACCGTCTTCGCGGATAACACGGCGAATTGCATCGCGCACCACGCTGCGAAGGGCCAACTGGGTCATCCGGTCATAATTCATTAAATCTTGGGACAAACTTCGCTCCTGATAATTAACCCCAACCTAACCCTCTAGCGCGAATAATCAACCGTGATTTATGATGATATGCCAATCCAATATTCGCATCACAGGAGAGGCAACAGTATTTGTTAATCATAAATACAGTCCGGTTATTAAGGCTTTTGGCATATGTATTGCACAAATGTGGGAACAGGTTGGAAATGACACAAATGAACGCACACATGCAAATGAACAATCATAAGGGGCAAATGAACGATCATAAGGGGCAGAGACATTTGGCTGGGCTTGGCCCGGTGCGCATGTTGGTCATTGCCCTGATTGCATTTGGCTATGCCTCGACCATGCCGCGCGGGCCGCAGAGCGCCGAGTATCTCAACATATTTGGTTATGATCCCAGTTGGTACGGCATTCAGATGATTTTTATGATCAGCGGGTTTTTGGCTCTGCGCAGCCTACGGCGGCACGGCTCTGGGCTGAAACTTCTGGCCTCGCGTCTCGCTAGAAATGCACCGACTGTGATTGTTTTCGCACTCTTGGTTATTGCCGTATTGTTTCCGCTGTTTAGCGCCCCTCTCGCCGCCGGGGAAACCCGCCTCAGCCAACACTTGCTATATTTCATCAAAGTGGTTTTGTGTATTGAGCCAAATATCATTACACCCGGCCTGCTGGATAATGCGCTTTATATGTGCGTTATCCAGGGCGGATTGTGGACATTTCGCTGGGGCCTGATTGCATTTATCGCCACCGCTATATTGTGGGCGGTTGGCGGGCTTAGAAATGCGCGGTTATTGGCAATCCTGACTTTGGGCGCGACACTGGTTTATGCAGCGCTAGTTGTTTATGTCGGCGCCAACCCGCAAACCTCTGACAATGGCATGTTGCAAGCGGCTGTTGTCGGGCTACGGCTCGGTTGGGCCTATCTGGCCGGCATGTATTTATTTGCTTACCGCCGCCGTTTGCGCCGTTCCTTTTTCATACCCGCCGGGCTTTTGGCAATCGCAGCCATGCAGTTCTATTTCCTGCGTTGGACACCCTTTATTGAAATCACGGCCACATTGGGCTTTGGTTATGTGGTATTTTTGGCCATGACAAGCCGTACACCGGTTCCCGCATTCATGGGCCGGATGCCGGATTTATCCTTGGGGCTATATGTTTATAACTGGCCCGCCGCACAAATTACCCTCTTGCTAATCCCAAGCCTTACACCCTATCCGCTGTTTGCAATTTCCTTTCCCGTCACCATAATCCTGTCCTATCTAACATGGGTTTTGGTCAGCCGGAAAATCAATATGGGTGTCCGTAACCGCTTGGAAATTAAACCCGCGTAACGAACCTCGAACGCCGACGTCTATTCACCGGGTTTTGCAGGTTTAGCACAGAGCAGCACAGAGCAGAGTTGGACATATTGGGCGCTTTACGTGCCTTTAAGGGTCTCCAACAGGCTTTCTATACTGGCATTGAGGCCTGAATCCTCGGCCCGCAATTGGTCTATGCGTTTGACGGCGTGGATGACCGTTGTGTGGTCGCGACCACCGAACCTTCGACCTATATCGGGCAGTGATCTTGTGGTCAGCATTTTACACACATACATGGCCACTTGGCGCGGGCGTGCTATAGCGCGAGCCCGGCGTTTAGACAGCATTTCTTCCATGCTAATGCCGAATTGTTTAGCGGCGGCGCGCTGGATTTTATCAACTGTCGGGCGGGTCTGTCCAGTATAGCGCGAATGGGCCAAAGCGTCCTGGATACTGTCTAGGGTCAATGGTTTGCCGAGAAATTCAAGCCGGGCCACGACCTGATTAAAAGCGCCCTCCAGATCGCGAGGGGTCGCATTGATCCGGGCAGCCAGATGATCACGGGCATCTTGGGGCATAGCCAAAGTCGGATGCCCATTTGTTCGCCGCCGCTCAATCAGTCGGTCAAGAATACGGCGACGCAATTCATAATCCGCCGCGCCAATATCGCATAACAAGCCGCCGCACAGATAGGATTTGAGCCGCTCACTGGCTTTGACAATCGCGTGGGGATGGCGATCAGAGGCCAGCAAAATTTGTTTGCCGCCGTCCACCAAAGAAATCAGCGTGTGCATCAACTCTTCTTGGGACCCCGGCTTGTCGGCAATGAAATGGGCATCATCAATAATCAGCAAATCCACATCCCGCAGCCCGGCTTTAAAGGCATCTATTTCACTACGACCTTGAGCGCGTACCGACTGCACAAAGGACGCAACAAAATCTTCAGACGAGATCAGGCGCACCCGCCTTGCCGGGTCTTTTTTAGCCACTTCGGCTTTGACTGCGTGCAATAAATGGGTTTTGCCCATGCCGTGGGGGCCGTGAATGACAATGGGGTTGTACTGGCTGTCCACAGAATTTGCGACGCGGCGCGCCGCCGCAAAGGCCAATTCATTGGGTATGCCGACCACAAAATTATCGAATGTAAACCGTTCATGGTTTTGAATGGGTGTCGTCACGGTAAATCCCGGCGTTGGCGACGAGCTATACGGGTTTTCGGCGAGAGATGTGCCGGCTTGGCGGTTTAACCCCGGTTTGGCAGCTAAACCCTGAATTTGCTTTTGGCGTGCAGGCTTTGCCCCCGCGCCCATACCAGTCGGGTTGCCAAGCGGATTACCAAGCGGATTGCTAGGCGGATTGCTAGGCGGATTGCCAATTTTCACATAACGGTCATCGCACTGCGCCCATAATTTGCGTACCAAGTCGCCATATTTGCCGTCAATACGTCCGGCAATGAATTTGGACGGTGCGCCCAGTATGACGCATTCTTCATCCGCAGATTGCAAAACCAATTGTCCGGTCCAGGACATATGAACCCGGTCGCCTAAATGGACCCGTAATTTTCCCTGGACTTGCCGCCAAATATGGGCGGGATCGCTATTTTTCTGGTGGTCATGGGTAATAATGCCAAGATTGGCACAATCTTCCGGCGGCCGCTTTTCTTGGGGCTGGCCCTTGGCCGTTCCGTCAGAATTATCTTGCCAATCGCTCACTTTAACCCCCAACGGTACCGGTGACTTAAAACGGTAAAATCGCTCTAAATCATTGAAATATATACATAGTTTAGCTAAAACCAAAAGAAAACCGTGTAGATTTCCTCCAGCTTTGGTTAGGCACTTTCTCTAAGACACCCCCACAGGATGGCCCTCCCTTGCCCCCTTTAAAGCCCCTTTGAAGCACTGCGTCAATGGGCTTTTTTCATGTTTTCTTAAGATTTTCCACTTGACAGAAAAAAAGTTAATTTCCACGGGCATTTGCTTGTGGGAGGCTAAAAAATTATTTTTTTTCTGTGCGTCAGCACCCTTACTGGTTGTGTTTTCGGACGCATATCCTACCAGTAGATTCACTACAAATTTATAGCCTTAAAACGATAAAACCCGACCAAAAGGCCGGGTTTTATTTATATCTCTAAATGTCTAGCGTTTTTAACCAGCCATTGCCTTCACACGCTTGGACAAGCGGGAAATCTTGCGGGCGCCTGTGTTTTTGTGGAAGATCCCCTTGCCAACGGCGCGCATCATGGCCGGCTCGGCTTGACCAAGCGCGGCTTGTGCGGTTTTTTGGTCCCCTGCAGTGATTGCATCTTCAACTTTGCGAAGGGTTGAGCGCACATTGGTGCGGCGGTTCTTGTTGGTTGCCGTTTTGCGGGCCATTTTGCGCACGCATTTTTTAGCGGATGATGTATTTGCCATTTTTTCCTCATATGTGCCGAACACCGGCGTAATTTCAAACCCGGCCTATAGCCCCAAGTTTTCCACCCGTCAACCGCCTAATCACTATAAAAAATTTGCTTGAGCAGGTTTGGCAGGGCCACCGGTATGTCGCTGGCGATCAATCCGGGGCCGAGATTTGTGCCGGCCGCGCCGTGGTACCAGACTGCGGCGCAGGCGGCAGCAAGGGGCGGCATGTTTTGTGCCATCAAGCCGGCAATAATTCCGGCCAATACATCACCTGAACCGGCGCTAGCCAAATGTACGGAGCCATTGGTATTGACAAATGCTGGGCCGTTCGGGGCGGCGATAACCGTATCGGCCCCTTTATAGACAACAAACGCGCCGCTTTGCTCGGCAGCAACCGCCGCCGCCTCTAGCTTCGAGCCTAGGCCGACCGCAAACAGGCGAGCAAATTCACCGCCGTGGGGGGTGAGGATTACCGGCGCGGTGCGGGCTTTGATTTTCGCAAACAATTCTTGCGGATCATCTGCAAATATTGTCAGGGCATCAGCATCCAGAACCAGCATCCCATTGGACGCTAAAGCCGCCAAGACTTTGCCGCGAGCATTTCCGTCCAAACCCAAACCGGGTCCAATTAAAATGACGTTTTTACGTTTATCCTCGGCTATCTCGCCAAGCATCGCCCCGTTATCGGCTTTTATAAGCATGATTTCTGTGAGGTGGGCCGCGTGGGTCATCATAACCGCGCCGGGCGCAGCAACGGTCACAAGCCCGGCCCCGATGCGCAGTGCGCCCATGGCCGCCAATCTGATTGCCCCGGTTGAGCCCATGAGGCCGGACACACACAGCACATGCCCGTTCGTATATTTGTGCCCGGTGGTTTGGCGTTTGGGAAAATCATCTCGCCATAAATCCGGCGCGTTTTCAAAATATTCAGGCCCGTCCATTTGGCCCAAAACTCCGGCTTTAATACCAATATCCCGACATATAATTTCCCCGCAATGCGCCCGCCCCGGATACAGAACATGACTAGGTTTTTTACGAAAAAATGTCACCGTCAAATCTGCCGTGATGGCAATTGGAGTGCCTAGCCTGCCTCTTGTACACGCCGACCCGGTATCGCCGTCAATACCCGTCGGAATATCAACACTGATAACGGGGGTCTCGCTTTGGTTTATCCGTTTAACCAAAGCCTGCAAATCCTTGCCCAAAGGCCGGGACAGTCCGGCCCCGAACAGGGCGTCAATAATCAAACCAAAACCGCCTAAATCAAGCGCGGGTTTACTTTCCCCGTAAGACCCAACCCGAACCTTCCAACCCAAGCCGGCAAGTAGCTCTGCCGCCCCTCTACCATCCGCCCCGTTATTCCCGGGGCCAGCCAAAACCAAAACCGGACATTTTTCGTAGCGCGCAACCACCGCCGCACAAACCCGAGCCGCCGCTTTGGCAATCAATTCTGGCTCGGAGATACCGCTCTTAATTGTCAAACGGTCAGCCTCATACATTTGCTCGGTGGTGATCAAGCGGTGCTGGCTGTCTGCATGCATTACTTATTCTTGAAATGCGGTTTGCGCTTTTCTGCGAAGGCTGCCATGCCTTCTTTTTGGTCTTCGGTGGAGAACATAGCTTGGAACAGGCGGCGCTCGAAATGTATGCCTTGGCTGAGGGTGGTTTCAAATGAAGTGTTTACCGCTTCCTTGGTCATCATGGCGATAGGCCCAGATTGACCTGCGATCTTTTTCGCCGCCTCCATTGTGGTTTCCATCAATTCGTCCAAAGGCACCACCCGCGACACCAGACCGCAAGCGTGGGCTTCATCAGCTTTCATCATCCGCCCGGTCAGGCACATATCCATAGCTTTGGATTTACCCACGGCTTTGGTGAGCCTTTGGGTGCCGCCTGCGCCCGGCATAACACCGAGATTGATTTCTGGCTGACCGAATTTGGCATTATCCGCCGCAATAATAAAATCGCACATCATAGCTATTTCGCAACCACCGCCCAGCGCATATCCGGCAACAGCAGCAATGATCGGCTTACGAAACCGGGCCACCGCTTCCCAATACAGGCCGAACACATCATGGTCATACATGCCCAGGAAAGTCCCGTCTTTAAGCTCGGTAATATCAGCCCCGGCGGCGAAGGCCTTGTCTGAGCCTGTCAATATCACACAGCCTATTTTATCGTCTGCCTCCAATTTTCCCAGCGCATCGGCTAACTCCGTGGTTAGCTCCGCGCACAATGCGTTTAAGGCATTGGGGCGGTTCAGCTTGATAGTGCAAACACCCCCGTCTTTGGTAATGTCTTTGGTGACTTCTAGCGTATTATAGGCCATGTGGGTTCCTTTTGAATTTCAAGCTTGGTATTTTACGCAGCCAACACAAAGAGTCACGGACTATTTTAGCGAGATTGGTAATCAGGCGAATAATGCCAACACCCAAAACACCACCGTACCAAAGGTCAAAGCTGCAATGGTTTTACGGCGATAGGCCCGCGCTAGCAAGCCGACCAGCAAGCCGCCCAAAATTACGGCGAGCAAGGAGAATGCGACAAATTTTTGGTAAAGCTTAAATATTTTAGGCCCGTGGCCAGAATGTAGCTCCATCATTGCTGCTTGCAAATTCGGGGTCATCATCGCAGCTTTTAGCCCGCTCTGGGTCTGTGTCATCTCAATATAGCGGCGCGAGGTCGGGCGCAGATGGATTTTATCATCCCCGCGGGTTTTAACATATTCAAACCGGTGTTTTATCCCGGCGTCTGCGAGCAAAGTCCGCACATCAGCCTCCAGGGTTTTTGATTTAAAATCCAAACTGGCCGCCGCAGGCAGTTCAATCACCTGCGCCGTCGTCTGGCCTTTATTGCCAAGTAAATACAAACCACCGGATACGGCGACGAGTAAAAAAGCCGGGGCCATAAATCCGGCAAATAGCAAGTGCAAAGTTACAAGTATTTGGCGTAGCTTAAGGGGTGAAATTGCGGAAAGTGCCATGATGATCTCCAATCGGTTTAAGGGCGGTGAACATATCTTGCACCGCAAGGTTTGACAAGGTTGTGGCGGCACCAATTATTTTTGGCACATATCACAATAAAAGCTGGAACGCCCGGCTTGTTTCGTGCGGCTTATTGTCCCGCCGCAATTTTTATCCGGGCAGGTTTTGTCCTTTTGCGCGTAAACTTTAAAACGGTGTTGGAAATAGCCGAGCGCCCCGTCCACGGCAGCAAAATCATTAAGTGTGGAGCCGCCCGCTTTTATGGCCAGTTCCAGTGTGGTCTTAATTTCTACGCTCAACAGTTCGCACTCATCCACGCTCAAAGTGTTCGACAAGCGCAAGGGCGAAATATGTGCGCCGTACAATGCCTCGCAGACATAAATATTGCCAAGCCCGGCGACAATGCGCTGGTCGAGCAGTGCGGATTTAATGGGCGCTTTTTTGGCCGCCAAAGCGGCGTGTAGCACCGGGCCCCTAAAACTGTTGGAGAGAGGCTCCGGGCCAAGCAAGGCCATACGGCCTTGATCGCCAACGGACAGTAATTCCATAAACCCGAACCGCCTCGGGTCATTATATATGATGACAAAAGGCGAAGAGCGCGTAGCGCGACCGGGACTATCAGAAGGCTGGTCGTTCCCAGACATGGTAAAGACAACATGGTCGTGTTTGGGATTGTGAGTGCCGCTTTCAGCGGGACAGTTGTCGGCCCCTATAACGAACCGCCCGCTCATACCCAGATGCATCAGCAGGGTTTCACCGCTAGACAGTTCCGCCACCAAAAATTTCGCCCGTCTACTTAAGCGCTTAAGTACTGCACCTTGCAAACGCCCGACAAAATTATCCGGAAACGGAAACCGAATATCGGCACGGTTAAGCCGCACATGCTCAAACCTGCGTCCCTCCATAACCGGTGCAAGCCCGCGCCGCACGGTTTCAACTTCTGGCAGTTCAGGCATAGTTTCCTTTGTATTTATATTTGTTTGCAGTTACAGGGTTTGGGCAAGCTAGCATAGGCAATATTTAGGCACAGAGACAATGAAAATACACTATAAAGGGCGGATGTGCGCGGGCCTGGCTATTTGCCTGTCTATCTCCGTTTACGCAACCGCCCAGACAAACACTCTACCAATAGACGAGATTATTGTGACCGCAACCAAACGGGCACAGAAAACACAAGATGTGCCTATATCCCTGAGCGTGTTTGGCGCAACGCAGATCGAAGATTTACGAGCGGACGGGCTGTCTGATCTAGGTTCGTTCATCCCCAATATGTACCAACCTCCGGCCGGGGAAGCGGGCCAAAGCAATATTGCCATTCGCGGCATAGGCGCGGGCATTAACCGCACGGCCGGGCGGGCCGTGGGTGTGTATATTGACGGGGGTTATGTGAGTGCCGACACCGCGCTGGATGTGGCCATGGCGGATATTGAGCAGGTGGAAATTCTGAGAGGGCCGCAAGGTACATTGTTTGGCCGCAATACTATTGGCGGGGCTATCAACATCACCACAAAGCCGCCTACCGTGTCGGACACCAAAATCAGCGGACGTATCCAAGGGCAATACGGCAATTTTGCCCGCAAGCAGGTTATGGCCAATGCCAATATACCCCTGATCCAGGATAAATTGGCTATCAGGGTATCCGGGCTGAAACGCGGCGCAGACGGATATATCACCAATTTAAACGGCGGGCGAAAACTGGGCAGCGAGAACCGCACAGCCCTAAGGGGTCAAATGCTGTTTGCTCCCAATGATAAATTTACCGCCCGCCTCAGCTATGATTATCAACACCGGGATGACCACCCCAATGCCCAGGGCGAGCCGATCACCAATATAGGGGCAGACAATATCCCCTACACGGTTAATTTTGACCAAGAAGAACGCCAGACCCAAAAGGCGCAGCGGGCCGCTTTGTATCTGGATTATGTTACAGATAGCGGCTTTGCCTTCAAATCCATTAGTGCATGGTCGGATGTGCGCGACTTTTATATCCAAGACAGCGACCGCCTGCCCCAGGCCATAACTGTCAACCAGTTCGGAGGGGCCAATCAAGATATCGCCCAAGAGTTTCGCCTAAGCTCGCCTCAATATGAGCGCTATGATTATGTGGTCGGGCTCTATTATTTAAAAACCCAAAGCCTGTATGCGCCGACCTTTCCCCTGATGAGTACCGCATTTTTAGAGCAGGTGTTTTTTCTACCCCCTGCCCTGCATCCGCCCGACGAATTGGACGGGCAAAGGATTGTCACCAATAATGAGAGCATTGCGATTTACGGACACGGAAACTTTAAATTAACCGACAAGATCAATCTATTCAGCGGGCTTCGTTACACCCGCGATACGCGAAATGTAGACTATGCCATTTTGGGGAAACCTTTGCCTTGTTCGGGCTAAATGCCCTACGCACCACGCAAAGCTTGCGCGATGATCCAGTGTCGTGGACTTTGGGCGGGCGTTATAAATTAAGCAATAGTTTAACCACCTACATAAGTGCAGCGCGGGCTTTTCGCAGTGCGACCGTAAAAGACAACTTCATTGGCCAAGCTGATCTGGATGCACCCAGCGGATTTTTCACCGAGCCGGAATTTGTCACCAATTACGAAACCGGGTTTAAGTTCCAAACATCTGATCGACATTTCCGGCTAAACGCTTCGGCATTTTATATGGACTATACGGATATACAGGTGTACATTTCCCAAGAACCATTTTTGTTTTTGCGCACCCTGACCAACGCTGCCAAGGCGCGTGTCTGGGGGGTTGAAGCGGATATGAACTGGCGCGCCTCAAAAAATCTGAATGTAGGGGCCAATCTGGGGTATTTAAAAACCAGATATACCGAATTTATACCTGAACCGGGCCGGGATTTGTCCGGCACAGGCTTTGGCACGGCCCCGGAATTAAGCTTTAGCGCCGTGGTCGATTATCAACACCCACTAGAGAACGGGACATGGCAAACACATCTTGATTATGCAAACCAGATCGCGCCGGATGATTTCGAATTACGGACATTGGGCTTTGTTGGCAGCCATGCCGTCGTCAATGCTTGGACGGGCTATAGGCCGAGTAACGGAACATGGGCGGCTAGATTATGGGTGAAAAATCTTTTTGACCTCAACAAGCCCGTGACCAATTTTCATTGGGGGGCGGGGTTGGGGCCTTTGCTGGATAATGTGACGGTGCAATACGAAAAACCGCGCCGCTACGGCATAACACTTGATTATTATTTCGGGCCGTAAATTATCCACTCTTGAAGCCGTGTGGTTTTCTTGCCATGTTGAGACCATGACAAAGCAAAGCACAATTGATTTCGGGTTTGAAGATATTCCCGTTTCCGAAAAACAAGCCAAGGTACGCGGTGTGTTCGATAGCGTTGCCGCTAAATACGACATTATGAATGATGCCATGAGCATGGGGGTTCACCGCTTGTGGAAAGACATGACCATCAACAAGGTCAACCCGCAGCCCGGCGAGCTTCATATTGATGTGGCCGGCGGCACGGGCGATTTGGCCAGACGGTTTATCAAAAGGCTGCGCAAGCGCGCTTACGTAGAGGCGGCCCGCCCGCCCGAGCTTTTATTGCCGATATCAATGCCGAAATGCTGTTGGCGGGTATTGACGAGAAAAAAGACGCGGGCATGGATATCACCCGTGTGTGCGGTAATGCTCAGGCCCTGCCATTTGCGGATAACTTTGCTGATGTTGTCACCATCGCCTTTGGTATTCGCAATGTTACAGACCGCATGTAAGCGCTTCGGGACATGGGCCGGGTTCTGAAACCGGGTGGGCGGTTTTTCTGTCTGGAGTTTAGCACACCGCCAACCGAGTGGCTGCGCAAATTTTACGACCTCTATTCCTTTAACGTCATCCCGCCTATGGGCGGAATATTGACGGGCGACCGGGACAGCTATCAGTATTTGGTGGAAAGCATCCGAAAATTTCCCAAGCAGGAAGAATTTGCGACCATGATGCGGCAAGCCGGATTTGCGCGCGTCGGATACGAAAATTACACAGGCGGCGTCTGTACCCTACATTGGGGTTGGAAAATCTAGAGGGTTGAAAAATCTAGAGGTGTAGATTGAGGCTCGAGAGCCTATTTTTCAATCGTTTCCTCGGCTTCCATGACAATAATTTTGCCGCCCTCTGGTGTATTCACTACAACGCCGTTCTGCTTTACCTTGGGATACAATTTAGGATCACCCACATAAATAGCCACACCGTAGCTACGCATCATGGCCTGACCATTGCCAGCATCTGCGCGGGCTTGCAAATTCACATAATACTTGCCCGGTGTTGGCGCGCTTACACTTATATTGAGTGTGCGAACAGCTTCGCCGACCATAGAAAAACTGGCCTGCTCATTTGCAGTTAGCGTCAAACCCTCACTAGCATTCATGCTGATATCCAACGTGCCTGCGGCGTATTCTTCCTGGACGAAAATCTGGAAATTTTCCGTAAAGCCCGGATCGGTTTTACCGTCATAATTGTGGGAAAAACTGACATCAGCCCCTTGTTTAATGGTGGCAGTTTCTACCATAGCCGCAGGGTCTTTCACCGCCGTTTGTTGTTCCGCTACATTCTGGCTGGAACAGGCGGAAATCGCGGTTAATGCCAAACCACCTGCAACGGTGGATAAAGTCTTTAAAATATTCATTTTTCGCTCCTAGCTGTTAATCTGTTAGCACAATATTATAACACGCATCGCCGGCATTTGCCGTATTGCTGCTGAGGTTATGGGCATCAAATGCATCCACCATATGCGTGCCGGCACTGAGTGCGCCCGTAAATGTCTCGGTTTCGGCTGGCACTGTATCTGCCCTGGCAACCAAAGCACCACTACGCCAAATGTTGAAGTCAGGATCACGACTGGTGTCTCCAGATATCCTAGTCATGGTGATTGTGTAGGTTCCAGCCGCCGGTAAATTCATGCGCAAATAAGCCCTGTTGCCTAGCCGGTTATACCGACCAGCATCATTGAGGGAACAAACTTCAACTGCAGCCCCGTTTAGGGTGAGGATTTTATAAACGGGTAGCGTCGATACAATACCGCCGTCATTGGTTTCTCCAACACCTGTAGGCCCGGTTCCGTTGATCACTTGTCCCGTCAGCAAAGCATCTATATTTGCCACACTTCCGGGTTGGCGGGTTTTAAGTTCGTTCATAAATGTAAAAACATTGATGAAAAATTCGGTGCCAGTATAACTAGGTGCCGTCAAAGCCTCGTAAATTGGCCCTATGCCCAAAGAAATAACATCGGCACCATCATCATCCGCGCCGTACAGATCATACAACACCGACCACACAGATGCGGCGCTAAACCAGCCCTCGGTTGCGTTGGCGTTATTCTCTACATTGATCGAAAATCCATTTGCTTGCTGATTGCCTGAACTGTCACGGTAAAACGGATCATCCGTCATCATGCCCGACAAGGCATTGCCAAAACCTTCCCCGAAGGCAATGCGGCTATCGAGGCGACTATTACCGCTCCAGGAACCGCCAAGGGAATCTGATCTCGACATCCGGTCTTCGAAATAATGGCCCCATTCATGGACAACAACATGAGTGTCATATTCGTCCGTATCACTATTGTCGTCCCCTAGAATATAAACATTACCTACGCCGCCAATGGAGACATAAGAAGATGTGCCAATATCGCCATTGGCCCGATCGCCGCTCACGGCTCTATTATTGATGCTCCAACGAAACTCGACCGGAGGGAAATTGACATCTGGGTCAACGGCAACTATTTTTTGAATAGCCGTGTAGATAGGGTCCAATATGGCAAAAGGCCCGGCGGCTCTTGTGCCTGTGTATGAAGTACCGCCCCAGCCAGACCCGGCATTAAGATTACGCACCGAATTTGCAGTGCCTGAACTGGTCAGACTGCCCGCCAAAGTATAAAGCGCATGGCCATTTGTATTGTCGGTAACGCTGAGGTCCCACATTGCGCCTGTAGTTTGCACAATCCTTGCACTGGCGCGAATACGGACATTTGTATTGGAATCCACGCTAAATGAATAATCACCATTGTCATCAGACGTAACGGTTTCTAGCACCGCACCGCCGTTATCAAGTATTGAAATAGGTACGCCGCGTACCGGCCTTGGGCGCGTATTCCCATAATCCAAACCGTTTGTACCCGTGTTAAACGGCACAAAATCAAAGGTAACCTTCCCGCTGATTGTAACTTTTTCCGGAGGGGGCGGTGGAGGTGGAGGTGGAGGTGGAGGCGGAGGTGGGGGTGGAGGTGGGGTAACGGTACCGCCGCCGCATGACGCCACAGCCAAAGCTACAAATACCATAGCAAATATTTTAACCAAATTTTTCATGATCTAACCCTTTTTCTGTCCCACATACACACTTACACTATAGTACAAAATACTTTGCTGCACTTTTGTGCGTCCCTAAACGTTGAAATTAACAATCCACTTTTATATTATCATCCTCTTTTACATTTTATCAAACGTAATACTAGGGCGTAGACCCATTAATTTCACCGTTTCTGCTCTTTTTAGGTGCTTTTTGAGTAGGCGCAAGGTTGCAGGAAGTGCCCATCACTTTCCAAACCTTGCAACGCACGCAAAATGCATCTAAAAAGAGCCCGAAGGGTTGGTCATAGCCGCCCCTGGTGCGGCGAAAACGGGTCTTGAATTAGCCCAAGCTAGTCCTGCGACCCGTTTCCTTGCTCCAAGAACGGCTATGGCCAACAGAAACGGTGAGATTAATGGGTCTACGCCCTAGTGCATTTTTTACGAACCCTAACTATCTACATCCGCGTCCAGCGCATTGGCGATAATAAAATCGCGCCTTGGTTCGACCACGTCGCCCATAAGTTTTGTAAACAAATCATCGGCGCCGTCGGCTGTATCCACACGCACTTGCAAAAGGGAGCGAGCGTCCGGATCCAGCGTGGTTTCCCAAAGTTGGTCCGGGTTCATTTCGCCCAGACCCTTATAGCGCTGGATTTTATAGCCTGTGCGACCACCCTCAAATACGGCGGCCAACAATTGTGCCGGGCCGTAAATTTCTATGGGCTCGCTATCACCGCGCCTGAAACTGGCGGGCGCACCGTAAGTTTCCTCTAGCGCCCCGGCCATTTTGTGCAGGCGTCTGGCGTCGGCACTATCCCTGAATGACGGACGCAACACCACACGTTCGGCGACGCCGCGCACTTCGCGCTCCATCACCAGCGCGCCGTCTTCATCGAAGCGACCAACCCAGCCGTCTTCGCCCTCGTCTGCAATCACATCCAATCTGGCAGCGGCGGCCTTGGCGTGCGTCTCGCCTGCGTCCGGGCCGAGCGCCCCGGCTATGGCCAATTGCGCCAACACGGTATCGGAAGCTTTGGATTTTAAGCGGTCAATTACGGTCTGGGCGGTCAGAGCTTCGGCGGCTATGCGCTTTAAGTCCTCGCCCGCAACTACACCGCCGCCGCCCAATGTTAAACGCGCGTCCGCCGTACCCATTTCGATCAGGTAAGAACTTAGCTCTTCCTCGTCCTTGATATAGCGCACAGATTTACCCTTCTCGACCTTATAGAGCGGCGGTTGGGCGATATAAAGATAGCCGCGCTCGATCAACTCCGGCATTTGCCTATAAAAGAATGTCAGCAGCAATGTGCGAATATGAGCCCCGTCCACATCGGCGTCGGTCATGATCACGACCTTATGGTAGCGCAGTTTTTCGATGTCGAATTCTTCGCGGCCAATACCAGTACCCAGAGCCGTAATCATGGTGCCGATTTCTTGGCTTGACAACATGCGGTCAAACCTAGCCCGTTCTACGTTGAGGATTTTACCTTTAAGCGGCAATATAGCCTGGTTCTGGCGGTTACGGGCTTGTTTGGCGGAACCGCCGGCGCTGTCGCCCTCCACGATGAACAATTCGGATTTGGACGCATCTTTTTCCTGACAATCGGCCAGTTTTCCGGGCAGGGACGCTATATCGAGCGCCGATTTACGGCGGGTGAGGTCGCGGGCCTTGCGGGCCGCCTCGCGGGCGGCGGCGGCTTCGACGATTTTGGCTATCACCATTTTGGCCTCATTTGGGTTCTCCTCAAACCACTCATTCAGAGCCTCGCCCATGACACTTTCGACAATAGGGCGCACTTCGGAGGACACCAATTTGTCTTTGGTCTGGGAGGAAAATTTCGGATCAGGAACTTTGACGGACAGAACACAAGTCAAACCTTCCCGCGCATCATCGCCGCTAATGGTGACTTTTTCTTTTTTGGCGGTGCCGGAGCTTGCGGCATATTTATTAACCGCCCGGGTCAGTGCGCCGCGAAATCCGGCCAGATGGGTGCCGCCGTCGCGTTGGGGGATGTTGTTGGTAAAACAGCGAACATTTTCGTGGTAACTGTCATTCCACCACAGAGCCGCCTCGACAATCACCCCGCCGTCGCCCTCTTTGCTGACGATGATCGGCTTTTCCAATTGCGCGGTTTTATTGGCATCCAGATGGCGCACAAACGCTTCGATGCCGCCCTCATAATACATCTCGGTGACGTTCGGGTCTTCGCCGCGCAAGTCTGAAAGCTCGATACGCACACCGGAATTGAGAAACGCCAACTCGCGCAAACGCCGCTCTAATGTTGGTTGGCTAAACTCGACCATGGTAAATGTGTCGGTCGAGGGCAGAAAGCGCACTTCCGTACCCGTGAGGGGCTTACCGCCCACCAGAGGCGCATCACCCGTAATTTTCAGCGGCCCCACCGCATCACCGTGTTTAAACTGCATTTCGTGCCGTTTACCGTCGCGCCAGACGGTCAGATCAAGTACGGAGGACAAAGCATTGACCACCGACACCCCGACCCCGTGCAGCCCGCCGGAGATTTTATAGGAATTACTATCGAACTTACCGCCCGCATGCAGCTGCGTCATGATAACTTCCGCCGCCGATATGCCCTCTTCGGTATGGATATCCACGGGAATACCGCGCCCGTTATCACGCACCGACGCAGAACCGTCCGGATGCAAGGTGACAAATACCGTATCACAATGCCCGGCCAAAGCCTCGTCAACGGAATTATCCACCACCTCATAGACCATATGGTGCAGACCAGACCCGTCGTCCGTATCGCCGATATACATGCCGGGGCGTTTACGCACAGCATCAAGACCTTTGAGAACCTTAATGCTATCCGCGCCGTAGTCTTCGTTATCATCATCACTCATACTTTACTCGCCTCTAGTGGCCGGATTAGCCATATTTTTCCTCAAATCTAAAAATGCCCGAATCACCGGGAGATTATGGGGTAATATAGGGGAGGTTTGGGGAAAATGCGAGCGAAATACGGGGGTGTTTGTATAGTTGAACCATGACACTTGATTGCTCACTTGTCAGAGCAGGTTACTGATGTATACTTGCATAAGAGCAGGGAGTACATCATGCCACAAAGAAATTTTGCCAAGCTACTCGTATTAATATTCTCACTCTTTTCACTTGCGGCATGCTCACCTAAAACCACCGATGCAAAACGCAATAAAGATGCGCCGCTTAATGGCGATAAAGTTATCACGCTCCTTTTTACAAATGATGTGGAAAGCGCCTATGATCCCATACCGGCTTTCTGGCTTGATGACGTAGAGAGCATTGGCGGCATTGCCGAACTAACGACGCTTATCAACGACATACGTCACAAGCAGCCGAATGTATTTTTGTTTGATGCAGGCGATATATTTACGGGTTCCTTGGCCAAAGAAACCAACGGCGCACTGGCTTTTGACCTGATGACACTCATGGATTATGACGCTATGGCGATCGGCAATCATGAGTTTGAGTATGGTGCCGATGTGCTTGCCTGGCAGAAAAATCGTGCGCCGTTTCCCGTGCTTGCCGCCAACATATTCTACCAAGGCACAGACCATCCCTTTGCCCAAGCTTATACTATTGTTGAGCGCAATGGTGTGCGCATAGGGGTCGTGGGGATTATGGGGCGTGATGCCGTGTCTGCGATTATACCTTCTTTTGTTGCTGCGGTTGATGTGCGAGATGAAGCTGTCACAGCCCAACGCGCTATTGATGCGATACGCGGCGAAGTAGACGTAGTCGTATTACTAACTCACCAAGGGAAAACCGCACCAATGCAGACCGATGCAGAAAGTGACCCACGCTTACAGCGCGACATTGATGCTGATATTACATTGTCAGGCACTTTACACGGCGTAGACGTTCATTTTGCAGGTCACGCAGATGCAGGAACGCCCGAGCCATTGGTCCATCCCAAAACCGGCACCTTGATCATGCAAACATATGGGCAGGCGACCCATTTAGGGTTTCTACAACTCACACTCGACGGCACAACGGGCAAAGTAAAGAGCCATACGGGTAAGCTTATCCCTGTAAACGCGCAGCAATATAAACCCAACAAACTGATTGCAGCACGGCTCACCGAATATCGGAAACGCTTCCCCGAACTTTATAACACGGTTGGGTATTCAAGCAAATATATGAGTAGACGTTATATTGAAGAATCAGATGTAGGCAATCTATTTGCCGACATCATGCGTGCGACTGCCGGCACAGATATTGCACTTCTGCATGCGGGTAGCTTGCGCAAAGATATCCCCGAGGGGGCCGTCAACCGGGCTGACCTTCTTGACGTTTATCCGTTCATTGACACTGTAGATACGTTGCAAATAACTGGCGCTCAATTACGCGAGGTGCTTGAACAATCCTTAACATTGGAAAGAGGCTTGTTACAAATTTCAGGATTTGAAATTAGCTATGACTTATCCAAGCCGGAATTTGCTCGCCTTGTCTCGATGACACGCGGCGGTGTCAACATTCGTCCCTCTGATACTCTCTCCGTTGCCGCCCCCAGTTTTCTCGCCGAAGGGGGAGATTTGTACACAACATTTTCCGGCATCAAAGCTGAAGCTGATTTTGGGTTGGTTTCTACTGTTATCATTGACTATTTTGCCAAATCCGGCACGAGCAACCGCGTGCCGCCGCCGCCTAAAGGACGACAAACAGAAATAAAGCATAATTAACCCCCCGCTAACCACCCTACCGAGAATTAGCCCCTGCCCCAAAATTGCCTTATTTGCGCCCTGTTTGTGACAAGATGGGGGGTCATACAGATTTTACTGAACGGAAAGCACAAACAAGACACGGTTTTTCAGCCCCCCAGCCCCAACCCGTAGCATCTGGGTTTTGGCTTTCCGTTCATTTTCTACCTTATAAGGCCCACCTTATAAGCCCACATATTCAAACCCTGCCGCTCCCATCGGCAGGGTTTTTGATTTATTGCGCCCGATTAGGTAAATTTTCTCAAAAATAGCATCAAACATGGTTTCTTGCTTGTTATGCCAAAAAATGTTACGGAGCCTCCCATAAATTAGTTTTCAGGGCAAAGACTAAATAATTAGCAACCCTGATATTATAAAGGGGATTAGCTATGAAGAGAACTTTGATTTTATTATATGGGGTCACATCCTATTTTTGGGCGTTATTGGGTTGGCGTGTATTATTTTGGCGTTGGCGGGCCTTATCCCTTACGGGTTTTGGCTAGGCGGGAAAGGCGGCGGCGTAAATCCGGTCTTATGGAATAGCGCATGGGTTATCATTTGGGGTGTTATACACACTGGTATGGCCAGGCCTGGCTTTAAGCGGGCTTTGACAAAAACCATCCCCGAAGCCGCTGAACGCTCTACCTATATTCTAATGGCAGGTCTAACAAGCGTCGCACTGATAGCCTTTTGGCAAGCGGTCCCAGGTCAGATTTGGCACATTGAAACGGCTAGCATAGCCTATGTGTTATGGGCCATATTCATTTTCGGTTGGGTTTTTCTGTTGGGCGCAACATTTGCTATCAATCATTTTGATCTATTTGGATTAAGGCAAGTATTTCTCAATTTTAAAAACAGCCCGCGCCCACCTCTTAAATTCACAAAACGCGCCATGTATAAATATATTCGCCATCCCATCCAGACAGGTGTGCTGATAGGTATTTGGGCCACACCGTCTATGACAAACACGCAAATAGTTTTGAGCATAGGTTTCACCATCTATATTTTTGTCGGTTTGTGGTTTGAAGAGCGCGATCTTGTTGCCGAGCACGGTGAGAGTTATTTGCAATACCGTAAGGAGACGGGGAAAGTTCTGCCAAAATTCGGCGGATAGCTATCAGGCGCAGGCTATTTTTAGGGGCTATATGAAAGCTCTAAAATTAACCCCCCGTCAACCACCTTACCAAGAATTAACCCTTGCCTTAATATTGCCTTATTTGCGCCCTGTTTGTGACAAGATGGGGGTTCATACAGATTTTACTGAACGGAAGGCGCAAACAAGACACGGTTTTTTCAGCCCCCCAGCCCCCGGGTTTTGGCCTTCCGTTCTTTTCCCACGTTAAAAGACCCACGTATTCAAACCCTGCCGTTCCCATCGGCAGGGTTTTTGATTTGGCGGGTCATTAGAAACCCAAAATTTTGTTGGAAAAACTACCCAGGTACATAATTAGCGGCGCTCAAGATAGGGCCGCCAGGGCCGTCTTGCACCAAAATTACCAGAGCTTCGCCGGGCTTTAAAGATTTAATGTGCGTGCTAAAGCTTTCGCGTCCACCGATCTTGCCAATCTCTTTGCAAGACTGCACCACATTGGCCAGCTTAATCGTGCGACCGGAATTTTCGCCGCGCTTTACCGGTACGCTTTGGATACCGGGCCGATAGCGCACCGCCATGACATTCCAGGTTTTTTGCAGTGCGCCCGTGGGGGTGATTTGCACATCTATACCGTCTGCGCTGCTGCCAATACGGATATCGGGAATATTATCCAGTTTTAAGCTCCGTACTTTTTTACGCGAAAATTTTGTGGCATGTATCTCGCCGTTGACCACCATTTGCGGTGTATAGACCTTGCCGCCAAATTGTTTGCCGTATGTGCGCTGATGCTTGGAAAACTCCGGCTTGCCAAATGTATCCTTCCAGCCCTTATAATCCCAATAATCAACACTATAGGACAAGGTGAGCAGTTCTGGCCCACCGTCCAGTTCGCGGACAAATGTATTGGCGGCCGGGCAAGATGAACAGCCTTGGGAGGTAAATAATTCTAGCACGGTGACGGGTGTGGAGACATTACGGGACCCCGGCGAGCTAGCCCCTGCAAACACCGACGCAAGCACCGACACAATTGTCACCAATAACACGGCCAAGAATACAATGGTCAGCTTCATAAATCTCATAAGCTTGTTTATCGCGGTGCGCCCCCAAACACCAGACACATTTACATCACATGGGTGTGAAAGTCAGGTACATCACATGGGTGAGCAGTCTGGTGACTGCTTTCTTACGCAAGTTTAACGCATATGGCCGGGATCTAACCGTAAAATTCACTTTATGTACAGATTGGGTTTGCTAAGGTTTGTTAATTAAAGGGCAAAGGAATCGCTATGAAACGTATTTTATTTAAATCAGCTCTGGCTATTTTGCTCGGCACTTCGGCCCTTGGCGTACCATTGAGCATTGCGGCCCAGCAAAATACACAAGCCGCGCAACCCCGTGAGCAAGCCTCGCAACCCAATGGGCAAGCCCAGCGCCTGCCCGCTTTCACCCATCCAAATACCGTGCCCCAGGATTTAGCCCGCATAGACGCAGCCATGAACGCCACCGCCAGTTTTTCCGGTCGGTTCGCCCAATACGGCTCGGACGGTTCATTTTCACAAGGCAAGGTCTATTTAAAACGCCCCGGCAAAATCCGGTTTGAATATGACGCGCCCGCCAGCTTGCTGATGGTGTCGGACGGGGTGACCTTAACCCAGATCGACACGGCCCTAGAGACCAAAGACCGCGTACCGCTCAAAGCCACACCGTTGGCGTTCTTTTTGGCGCAAACCGTAAAGCTTGAAGATGATGTGGAAGTGATCTCCTTACAAAAAACCATAGAGGCCATCAGCGTCACTGCCAAGGACGGCAGCGGGGAAATGGACGGGGCCATCACCATGATCTTTGACCCGAACACATTTGCCTTGCGCGAATGGATTGTCCACGACGGGTTTGGCCAACAAACCAAAATCTTGTTATCAGATTTGCAATACAACCAACGCCTCAATCCGCGCTTGTTTGTCTTGCGCGACGAGAGGCGTGGGCGCAGACGATAAAACCACTTGTGCGAATCGGTGCGGTGCGTCATGTCCGGCCCATGATAAACTCTCGAAAACAGATAAAACTCACCAGTTGGAATGTGAATTCCGTTCGCTTACGCGCACCGCAAATTGCCCGTTTTACGCAAGAACAAAACCCCGACATTATCGGGCTGCAAGAGATTAAATGCCTGGAAGAGCAATTCCCCTACGCCGAATTCAAGGCTATGGGGTTTGAGCATATAGAAATTTCCGGCCAAAAAGGCATGCACGGGGCAGCCACGGTTTCCAAATTTCCACTCACCCGCATGGATACGGATTTTTGCCCCGAAGGTCATGCAAGGCATGTCAGCACTAAAGTTGACTTGGGGGCTAATTTGGGCGGCAGCGATAATTTCGAATTTCACAATTTCTACATCCCGGCCGGCGGCGATGAGCCGGACGTTAAGGCCAACCCGAAATTCGCCCACAAGATGGATTTCATTGACCGCATGATAGATTATTTTGGCGAGCGTGCGGACGAAAATGCTCGCCAGGTTCTGGTCGGGGATTTCAATATTGCGCCCCACGAGAACGATGTTTGGTCACATAAACAACTCCTCAAAGTCGTTAGCCACACCCCGGGCGAGGTGGAAATTTTAAACAAGCTCTTGGCTTGCGGCGACTTCACAGATTGTGCGCGCATCTTCACACCGGACGATGTTAAACTGCATAGCTGGTGGTCATACCGTTCCCGCGATATCAACAAATCCGACAGGGGCCGACGCTTGGATCATATCTGGGTCAGCCCGGCGCTAAAAAACGCGGCAAAAAATGCTAGGGCCGCAGGTCACGAAATCCACCGCCCGTGCCGCCTATGGGAACGCCCGTCCGACCATGCCCCGGTGACGCAGATATTGGATTTTTCCTAAACCAGTCCCGCGAACCGCCAATTTAGTTTTTCGCCGCCGTGGAACGGAATGATTTTCGTCCCCATGATATCCAAGGTTTTTGGCACGTCTATATCTGCTCGCTCCAGAACGATTTTGCGCTTATTCGGCTCCAGCCCGTAAAAATCCGGGCCGTGGAGGGATGCAAAACCTTCCAGCTTGTCTAACGCATTTTCTTGATCAAACACGCAAGCATAGCTCTCTAGCGCGAAAGGCGCATTAAACACGCCGGCACAACCACAAGCAGACTGTTTGGCGTCAATACTGTGGGGCGCGCTATCCGTACCCAAAAAGAATTTAGCGGAACCGGACGTTGCGGCCGCCCGCAAGGCCAATCTATGAACTTCCCGCTTGGCGATGGGCAAGCAATAAAGGTGCGGCCTGATACCGCCCTCAAATATGGCGCTGCGGTTATAAACCAGATGATGAGGTGTGATGGTGGCGGCGATATTGGCACTGCTCTCTTTGACAAAATCAACGGCCTGTTTGGTAGTGATATGTTCGAACACGATTTTGAGTCCCGGAAAATCCCTGGTGATTTTGCTCATAATGCGGTCAATAAACACGGCTTCGCGGTCAAATATGTCGATGTCCCCGTCCGTCACCTCGCCGTGAACCAACAAAGGCATGCCGATACGCTGCATGGTTTCCAACACATTTGTGATCTTGCCAATATCCGTAACCCCGTGGTCGGAATTGGTGGTGGCGCCTGCCGGATATAATTTACAGGCTGTAAACACGCCGCCCATAAAGCCCGTCTCTATTTCCCCTTGGTCAATATTGTCGGTTAGATAACAGGTCATCAGCGGCGTGAAATCGTATTTTGCGTCCACCGCCGCCAGTATCCGCGCACGGTAGTCCCGCGCCGCCGCCGCACTGGTAATCGGTGGGGCCAGATTGGGCATAATAATCGCCCGGCCAAATTGCCGCGCCGTAAAATTAACAACTCCCGCCAACACTCCTGCGTCCCGGACATGCACATGCCAATCGTCCAGCTGGATGATGGTGAGGTTGTTTTTAGCGGTCATGCTGCAAAAACAGGCTTAATATGGTTTAGTTTTGGCAACGCGTCTTCCGCCATTTGTAATTCGTAACGGGATTGTAAATTCATCCAAAATTCCGGAGATGTTCGCAAGGCCCGCCCTAACCTGATGGACGTATCTGCCGTGATCGCCGACGTGCCACCCAAAATACGGGTTATCCGGTTCGGCGGCACACCAAGTGCCTTGGCAAATGCAGTTGCAGATAGACCAAGCGGATTTAGAAATTCCTCTTTAAGAATTTCTCCCGGATGTATAGGTGCCAGTCGTGCCATGTCGTTCTCCTTCGTTTTACTTTCCCGTCCTAATGCCCGGTTCCTAATGATAGTCCACAATTTCTACATCATGCGGCCCGTTATCTTTCCAAACGAAACAAATCCGCCATTGCCCGTTGATCCGAATAGAAAATTGACCTTTCCTGTTGCCCCTGAGAGCCTCCAATCGATTGCCGGGCGGTGACCGCAATTCATCCAAAACCAGTGCTGCATTCAGCATTTCAAGTTTATGCCTAGCACTTCGTTCAAAGGCCGCAAATTTACGGACACGCCGCCTGTCAAATAAAGCCGCAGTATTTTTATCAGCAAAGCTTTGTATCATATCGTTACATAATCCGTAACGTGTAACTTGTCAAGGCCTGACACCAAACCACCCATCACCTCTCCCTATAAGGATCGCCCAGCATCACCGACAACCTGCGACCGTTTTCCGACAAGGCGGCTACGTCCAGGGCGACCATTTGGCTGCAGGCTTGGTTGCGGTCTTTTTGGGCATAATATCCGGCGTTGAAAGCCCGGATTAACTGGCGGTGATAGGCCGGGTTTTCGGGGGCTTCAATGCGCATCATGTCTGCTGCCACCGTTCGCCATTTCTGGTCATCGTCACCAAAACAAAGCGTGCGCAAAAAATGTAATTGGCCAAGATTATTGGCCATGGCTTCCACCAAACCGGTCATGGACATCATATTTTCGTCAATGCGGGTTTCGATTTTGCGGGCCGCGTCTTGTGTATCAAGCTTGGGGGTATCACCCTGTTCCTGATCGGCAGGGGTACCGCTTGTCTGGGCTAGCGCAGGCCCAACAACCACGAAAGCCAGGAGCAAAAAAACCAATATGAGCAAAACACGTTTCATAAACCCATCTTACGTGTATCATCATGCCGCGTCATGTGTTTTTTGCATTTGAAAGGAGCACTCTTAAATGTGCGGACGATATGTATTGGCGGCGGGCCTAACCGAAATCTCCGCCTATTTTAACGGCGAGGTCGCCCATGATGGACTTTGGACATGGGAGCCGAACTGGAATATGGCCCCGGCTGTGGTGGCGCCAGTGCTAGCATTAAACGGTCAGGGCAAACGCACCATTGTGCCCATGCGTTGGGGATTGCACCCCCATTGGCGCAAGGAAATGCCAACAGGTAAACCCCTGTTCAACGCCCGCACGGAAACCGCATTTGAAAAGCCTAGTTTTCGCACTCCGTGGAAACGCCGCCGCGCCCTGATCCCTATGAACGGTTGGTATGAATGGGAGGGTGTCACTAGCCCCAAAACCCCGCATTATATCCGCCCTCAAGGCGGGGAATTATCCGCATTCGCCGGGCTATGGGATCAATGGCGGGCGGGGGAAGGTATCACATTATTGTCGTTTACAATCCTGACCACACCGGCCATCGGCCCCGTTAAATATTTACATCACCGCATGCCCGTGCGCCTCCCCCCAGACCAATGGCAAAACTGGCTCGACCCGGATGTGAAACCAGAACGGACAATTTCGCATATGCTAGGCAGTGATGATCTCGAATTTCATGAAGTGTCCCGCGCCGTAAACTCAGGCCGGACCCAAGGTGCAAACCTGATCCTAAAAACCGTGGACTGAAACTAATCCACTAAAGGTTCTTTCCCTAAATTTTGGGATGTTTCTTGCTTTTTATAAGGCATTTTCATGACGGCTATGCCCATGGCGCAATTGCCAAAGGTAATGGCAAAACCGACCATCAACAAGCCAATAGCCATGACGGTGTTAGAGGAATTGAAAATAATAGTCCGCACCCCGCCCAAGTCCGAGATTAAAAACACGGCCAATATAGTCCAGCCCAACGCTACCCCCTTGCAGAGATTCTTCAGTAAAAACCTGTTAAAGCGTGTTTTCATAACACTCGTCCCCTTAAATTTATCCCCGTATTATTTTCTTTATGCGACCATGTGTCGCACAAAGAGCCGGAGAAATCAAGGGCTAGAGCGCTCTAGCAGTTTAAAGTGCGCCTAAGGTCGCCTGCGCTCTTATCGCAAAGCGGCCATAGCACCGGCGCAATCGCGGTCACGGTCAAGCAGGTCACGGGCGATATATTGGTATTTGGCCCCCAAGGTTTCAAAGGCGGCTTTCTCGGTTTGGTACGTAGCCCGTGCGGTTTTATAGGCCGCGTGTTTTTGTTTGCGGTCTCGGATTTTATCGTTGAGCCTGACAAGTTCGCCCGTATCTAGCCAATTGGCCTTGTAAACTTCGTAAGCACTGGTTGAGCTACCCGCTTGTTTGGCCGCAGATTTATGCCGCGCTCTAAATGGTTTGAGAATTTCATCTATGCCCAGAATTTCCGTGCGTAATTGATCCGTCTTGGCCCGCGCACTTTGCCGTGCTTGTTTTAAGCGTTTCAGCTTCGCAGCCATATCGGCCACTTGCGTTTTAATTTTGGGTAAATCAGCGTCCGAACCAGTTTTACAAATCACATTTTGGGGGGGTGTAGAGGTTTGCCCATGGGCCGAATTAAAGCGACCTGCCGCGATCAGAACACCTATAAAAAATACGGACAAGAAAAAACGGATCATCATATGTGTTTCATACACCACCAAAAATAAAATACAATGGAGCCTGGCAGTACAGGCTTATGCCTTATTTTTTGGTGGAGCCTTTGGGCGGGGGTTGTTGGCGGGTAAACACTAGCAGTTCAGGCGTGGTTTGGCTGTCGTTTACGGCGTAGCCCTCAACATTAAACCCGCGCAAATCGTCCGCCGTCTCTATGCGATTTTCAACAATCCACCTTGCCATCAACCCTCTAGCCCGCTTGGCATAATACATCAAATTGCGGGCCTCGCCGTCTTTGATATTGAGAAATTTGCTTTCAATAACTGGAGCGGCAAGCGTGTTTTTGTCCACGGCCTTGAAATATTCATTGGACGCCAGATTGACCACGGCTTTTTGTGTATGCCCGGCCAGATCGTCCATCAAATTTTGCGCAATAACACTGCCCCAAAACTTGTATAGATTTGCCCCGCGCTTGGTAGCCAATTTGCGGCCCATTTCCAACCGGTAGGGCTGGATAGCATCCAGTGGCCGCAGCACACCATATAGCCCCGATAAAATCCGTAAATGGTCTTGGGCAAATGCCATGTCCGCGCCGGACAATGAACCCGCGTCCAATCCCTCATATACATTGCCGTTAAAGGTAAGCACCGCAGGCTTGGCCGAATTTGAACGCCCGTCCAGACTGAAAGCTTTGAACCGCCGGGCGTTAATCTCGGCCAAATTGTCCGATAATTTCATCATGTCTTGTAATTGCCCGGCAGACAATTTCTTGGCCGCCTTGGCCAATATTTCCGTGTGGCTGTGCAACGCAGGCAGGCTCGGCGGCATGACCGCTTGCACTGGCTCCAGATCAAGTTTTTTGGCAGGTGATAACAAAGTCAACATTTAGAATCCTTATAAAAAGCCCTTTTAGCCAAGACAATCCGTTAAAGCAACACACGCGGATTTAAAATATTGTCCGGATCCAATGCGGATTTTATCTGTCGCATCATTCGGAGTTTCGCCGGGTTAGCGCGGCGGGCAAGTTGTTGTTTTTTCAAAACCCCAATCCCGTGTTCCGCCGAGATAGAGCCGCCGAGCCCGTCCACAATATTATAAACAAGGTCGTTTATGTGCGGCTCCCACGCCGTAAAATCTGCCCCCGATATATTTTCAGGTTGGCCAATATTATAATGGATATTGCCGTCGCCCAAATGCCCGAACGGTAAAGGGCGGCAGTGTTTGACTAATTTAAGGACGGCGGCATTGGCGCGGGCAATAAACTGCGGCACTTTGGCAATGGGGACGGATATATCGTGCTTGATGGTGGCCCCGATTGGTTTTTGCGCCGCAGACAGATTTTCGCGCAGGGCCAAAAGCGCGTTCGATTGTGCTTGACTGTTGGCGATCACCGCGTCGCGCACCAGACCATTATCAACAGCTTTTGCCAATATGTTTGCCGCGAAGTTCTGCGGGTCTTCGCCGCCAATGTGCGAAGCACGAGAGGTACTTCCTTTGGTCGCCTGCCTCTTGTACAACTCCCATTCAGCCAATACATACCAAGGATGGGGCGCTGTGAACGGGTCTTTATGGCCGACCATATGTTCCGTGACATATGCCAAGCCTAAGCGCGGGATCAGCTCGAACATTGACAAGCGGTCACCGCACCGCACCAACCCCAATAATGCCAAAGCGGCATCAGGGCTATCTACCGCGACCAATGCCCGCACACATTCCCTTGGTTTTGGGAATAGTTTCAAACTGGCCGCCGTGATAATGCCGAGCGTCCCTTCCGCGCCTATCAAGGTTTGCGACAAATCAATCCCGGTATTGTCTTTTCGTAAAGCCGCAAGCCCGTCAAAAATACTGCCGTCGGCTAGCACGGCTTCAACCCCGAATGTCAGGGCGCGGGCCGTACCGTATTTAACCACATGCACCCCGCCCGCATTGGTGGCCAGATTACCGCCTATGCTACACGACCCCTCAGAGGCCAAAGACAAGGGGAATTTTAGCCCCATATTATCCGCCGCCGCTTGCACGGCGTGCAAGCTGACGCCCGCCTCGCAAATCATATGCATATTATTTGCATCGGTTTCACGGATTTTGTTGAGCCCCATTGTGGACAGCAAAATCTCGCCGCGCGGAATTTGCCCGCCGACCAGACCCGTATTGCCGCCTTGCACCGTGATCGGAGTTTTGTGGCGCGCACAAATTTTGACCGCCGCTGCCACGTCTTTGGTTGTTGTCGGTAAAAGTAGGAGCGGCGTATCGCCGTGCCAACGCCCCCGCCATTCGCACAAAAAAGGCGCGGTTTTCTCCGCGTCTTGCGTCCAGCCTTGCTCCGGCAATGCGGATTTTAATTCTGTGATGGTTACC
This sequence comes from Alphaproteobacteria bacterium, assembly GCA_024278855.1. Lineage (GTDB taxonomy): Bacteria > Pseudomonadota > Alphaproteobacteria > Caulobacterales > Maricaulaceae > Robiginitomaculum_A. The sequence goes on from JAJRSJ010000027.1 coordinate 98,980, forward strand.
TCAAAGCTCACTGGGGCGACACCAGTCCAAATTCCGCAAATTTTTCGGGGGCGATGGCCCCAATACGCAACAGTTTTATGTTGTCATTTTCCACGGCGAGTATAGTCGATTCCCGCCCGCCCTTGCACGGCCCGCCGTCCAAAATCAACGCGACTTTGTCACCAATATCCGCCTGCGCCTGCGCCGCTGTTACTGGGGCAGGAAGTCCGGATGTGTTGGCACTGGGCAGAACCAGTGGTGCCGTGAACCCCAATTTTGCAAAGGCTTGTGTCCAGCCTATATCCGGGCATCTTACGGCCAAAGTCTGGACGCCCCCGTAAACACCGCCCCGCGCGGGCAACACCAAAGTCAAAGCACCGGGCCAGAATTTGTCCATCAATGATTGAGCCAGAGGCGAAATATGTACGAGGTTTGTTGCATGTTCAGGCGCAAACACCACCACCGACAATGCTTTGGCGTCGGGCCGCCGCTTGACCTTATATATTTCGGCGATAGCTTTCGGGTTGTCGGCCCGTGCCGCCAGGCCGTAGACCGTATCTGTGGGCAATATGACCAGTTCCCCGGCCCTTAACAACTTGGCCGCTTTGGCATAGCCTTCTGCATTTGTTGGGTGTATTTCGGCCATTTATTGCTCGTAATGCTCGAAATACTCGTTAAACTCGACCTCAATGGTGAGGCTTATTTCGTCGCCAATGCCAAAGTTTAGCAGAGTATCCAAGCCAAAATCAGACCTGTTCAAAGTCCCGGTGGCAGAAAACCCGAGCGTCTTGCCTTTGTGGCCAAAAGATTTTCCCGCACCGTTAAATATGGTGTCGAGGGAGACGGGAATTATGACGCCGCGAATATCAAGATTGCCCGTAATGACACCCCTATTCTCACCCGTAATTTTGATGGACGTAGAGGTAAAACGGATTTGGGCGAATGTGTTCGCCTTGAAATAATCCTCCCCAATGGTTTTATCAAATTTCTTATCACCCGTACTGACACTCAGCGGATCAACCCAAATATCCACCTTACTGTTGGCAGGCGTTTCGGGGTCAAAGGCAAGCGTGCCGCGAATATGGTCAAACCGGGCCGTATATTTAGACAATCCCACATGGGAAATTTGCCACACCACACTGGCATGGGCCGGATCAAGCACATAATTGCCCGCCAACGCCGGCGCACGGTTGACCTTAGGCGGTGTGAAACAAGCGCTCAAGCCAAAGGATAGGAACATAATAAATATAGTACGGTATTTCATAGCACCTCATATTACAGGAAATATATTTGATTGTAATGTGGAAAATTATCATAGATAACGGCGTCCTGAAACAAAGAGGTGACATGTCTAAAAAATCCAAAAATCAATCAGGGACTGATGCGCAAGAAGACGTGCCAAGTGCGCAGCCTGCATCTAGTAAAACCCGCCGCGAGATCATAATCGAGGAAGCCAAGTTTTTCGCCGGGCTCGGAGTTTTCCTGTTGCTGTTTTTCAATCTGTTCTTTGGCCATTTCAAAATCCCGTCCGAAAGCATGCAACCAACTTTGGAGGTTGGAGACCGCCTTTTTGTCAACAAAGCTTATTACGGTATTTCGCGGGAAAGTTTGGCTTGGCCATTTCGTAAAATGCCCCTACCGGACGGGCGCGTATTTTCCCGCGACCCCAAGCGCGGCGATGTTATTGTGTTTCGTTCGCCCAAGTCCGGGATCATCATGATCAAACGCCTGACCGGTCTGCCGGGAGATACGATTGAGACAAGACGGGGGCGTTTATATATCAATGGTAAATTGATCGAGCGGACGGTAGAGGACAAGTTTTCTTACCGCGAGCACAGGGGATTGGTGCAAGACGTTACCCAATTCGCAGAGCAATTACCGGGCGAAAAAAACGCCCACAGCATATTTGAACGCAATGACGGCTTTTACCCGAACGATAACAAAGGCCCGTTTATTATCCCGGCTGGCAAATTGTTCTTTATGGGTGACAACCGCGACAATTCAGAAGACAGCCGTGCGCCCGGCGGCCCCGGATTTGTGCCTTTCGATTATGTGATCGGCAAGGCGCAATTGATGATGGTTTCCTTTAACAAATGCGATAAAACTGAAGATTTGCGCTGTCCGGGCCGGCGGATTTTTATCAAATTATGACACAGATTGATGTCATCATTCTGGTGCGCCACGGTGAGCCGGCTTTGTCGCGCAAAACAAGAATGAACTGGCGGGGCTATAAATTTTGGTGGGGCCTGTATGATGAGGGCGGTTTAACGCCCGGTCAAGACGCACCGCAAGTGATCAAAAACCTGGCCAGACATGCGGATATTGTCATAGCTAGCCCCCTGCGCCGGGCCGTAGAAACCGCCACCTTGGCCAAGGACGCGCCGCCGGACACCCTGGAGCCGCTGATGGTAGAGGCCGGATTGCCGCCGCCTAATCTGGGCTATATCCGCCTGAAACCGCCAACATGGGGAGTGCTGTCGCGCATATGCTGGATGCTGGGATTTTCCGGAGAAGTGGAAAGCCAGGTGGAAGCCAAGTTGCGGGCTGAAAAGGCGGCTGATGTATTATCCAAAGAAGCCGAGGGCGGCAAAACCGTATTTGTCGCGGCCCACGGCTGGTTTAACCGCATGATGCGCCCGGCCCTCAAGCGGCGCGGTTTTCGTTGCGTGGAAGACCACGGCGATCTACACTGGAGTTACCGGCGCTATGAAAAAATACAGGAAGAAAAATGACCGACCATAATGACATCCAAGGCTTAAGCTTTGAAGACGCCCTGTCCGAATTAGAAAACATTGTCTCTAAACTGGAGCGCGGCGATGCGCCCTTGGAAGAAAGCATAGACATTTACGAGCGCGGGGCGCGGCTGAAAAAATACTGCGAAAGCAAATTGAAAGCCGCTCAACTCAAGGTCGATAAAATTGTGCTAGGTTTCGATGACAGTATAACTACAGAGCCGCTGGACGGCGAAGACTGATTGTTAAATATGTCCGGTACATTCCAGACCCGTCTTGCCAACATTGCCACTGAAATGGAAACCGTTTTGGCCCAGGTTTTGCCGGAGCCTGCCGGGCCACAAAAGCGTGTCATGGAAGCAATGCGCTACGCGGCACTCAAGGGCGGTAAAAGGTTTCGGCCGTTTTTACTGGTTGAGGCGGCGCGCATGATGGGACACGAAAGCCTAGGTGTTTGGCACGCTGCTGCGGCTTTGGAATGTGTCCATGTTTATTCCCTCATCCATGATGATTTGCCGTGTATGGATGATGATGATCTTAGGCGCGGCAAACCAAGCGTGCATAAAGCTTACGACGAGGCCTTAGCCGTATTGGCCGGCGACGCGCTTTTAACCCTGGCGTTTGAAACCCTGACCCAAGATATTATACACCCGGATGCCAAAATCCGCCTGCAACTTATCAGTGATTTGGCCGCAAGTTCTGGCACCCACGGCATGATCGGCGGGCAGGTGATTGATATTACGGCTAGCCAGACACAACAAGACGAAGCTTTAATCACCCAATTACAAGCCCTAAAAACCGGGGCGCTTATGCATTATGCAGTCATTGCAGGTGGACGGCTTGGGGGGGCAAGCCGGGATGATTTGCGTAATCTCAGCAGGTTTGCAGACGCCCTTGGTCTGGCCTTTCAAATTCGCGACGATATTTTGGATGTGGAAGGCGATAGCACCGCCATGGGCAAGCACACGGGCAAGGATTTTGGTCTTGGAAAAGCCACATTCGTCGGCGTTCACGGGCTGTTAGGGGCCAAGGCCAAAGCCAAAGATCTGGGCGAGGCGGCGAAAACTGCGCTTGAGCCCTACGGACATAAAGCTGACATATTGAAGGCTAGTGTTGATTTTGTTCTGAATCGACAGAAATAGGTGAAATGCCTCGCCGTATGCTGTAAGCGCTGAAGTATAAAACGAGATTATGTTGCAAAAAACCAAATTACTTGATCAGGTATCCATACCTGCAGATATTCGCGGATACTCCGCCGAACAGCTCAAACAGCTGGCGGACGAAGTGCGCACCGAAATTATTGATACGGTTTCGGTTACAGGCGGGCATTTAGGGGCCGGACTGGGCGTGGTCGAATTGACCGTGGCCTTGCATCATGTGTTCGACACCCCCCATGACCGCTTAATCTGGGATGTGGGTCATCAATGCTACCCCCACAAAGTCCTGACCGGGCGCAAAACGCAGATGCGGACAATTCGCCAAGGCGGCGGCTTGTCGGGCTTTACCAAACGCGACGAAAGCGAATATGACGATTTTGGCGCCGGGCACGCCTCGACCTCGATCTCTGCCGGGCTCGGCATGGCGGTGGCCCGCGACCTGCAAGGCGAGGACCGTAATGTTATTGCCGTGATTGGTGACGGCTCCATGTCGGCAGGCATGGCCTATGAAGCCATGAACAATGCCGGGGCTATGGATGCGCGGCTCATCGTTATTTTAAACGATAATGATATGTCCATCGCACCGCCTGTCGGCGCTATGTCAGCCCATTTAGCGCGTATAGTCTCGTCCAGAGGTTATAGGACATTTCGCGGCATCGCCAAGGGCATGGTGGAAAACATGCCGGCCCCGATTAAATCCACCGCCCGCAAGGCCGAAGAATACACACGCGGCATGGTCACGGGCGGCACCTGGTTTGAGGAACTTGGGTTTTATTATGTCGGCCCGGTGGACGGTCACGATTTGGATCATCTATTGCCTGTCTTGCGCAATGCCAAAGCCATGCAAAACGGCCCCGTTTTAGTGCATGTAGTGACCCAAAAAGGCAAGGGCTATAAACCCGCCGAAAATGCACCGGACAAATATCACGGCGTTTCCAAATTTAATGTGGTGACGGGCGAACAAAGCAAATCCGCACCGGGAGCGCCTAGTTATACCCGCGTCTTTGCCGATGCTTTGATAGACCAAGCGAGCCGCGACGAAAAAATTGTCGCCATTCCCGCCGCCATGCCCAGCGGCACCGGGCTTGATTTATTTGCGCAACAATTTCCAGATAGATGTTTTGATGTCGGCATTGCCGAGCAACATGCGGTGACCTTTGCGGCCGGGTTGGCGGCTGACGGCATAAAACCGTTTTGCACGCTGTATTCCACATTCTTGCAACGGGGCTATGACCAAATTGTCCATGATGTCGCCATTCAAAAACTGCCCGTGCGCTTTGCTATAGACCGGGCCGGACTGGTCGGGGCGGACGGGCCAACCCACGCCGGCTCATTTGATGTCGGGTTTTTAGGCGCGCTGCCGGGCATGGTATTTATGGCGGCGGCGGACGAGGTTGAACTGGCGCGTATGGTTGCCACATCTGCAGCCATTGACGACAGACCCAGCGCCTTTCGGTTCCCGCGCGGAGAAGCTACAGGCCTGGACATGCCGTCCGAAATCAACCCACTGGAAATCGGCAAGGGCCGCATTGTCAAGCAAGGGTGCAAAATCGCGATTTTATCTTTGGGCACACGGCTCGCAGAAGCTTTGCAAGCAGCCAATGATCTGGATGCGCTCGGCCTGTCAACAACGGTAGCAGATGCCCGCTTCATTAAGCCGCTAGACAAGGAATTGATCCGCAGGCTGGCTGATGAACATGAGGTTTTGATCACCATAGAAGAAGGGGCAATGGGCGGGTTTGGCGCGTTTGTCATGCAGGAATTGGCCGAGAGCGGCAGGCTCGAGCGCGGGCTTAAAGTCCGCTCCATGTTTTTGCCAGATGTGTTTTTAGATCACGATACACCGCAAAAAGTGTACGAGAAAGCCTGCCTGGACGCGCAAGCTATTGTCGAAAAAGTGTTTAGCGTCCTTGGCCGCGACATGGCACGCAACCAAGCTTAACTGCCTTCACTTCAGATTTAACTGTGACGCCTTAATGCCCTCTACGTCGATGTGTTGGCCGCCGATGGCTTGGCCTATGTGGTCGCGTGTAGTGAGGGCGGGATTGATGAGGTCTTGAGTAATGAGGTCTTGAGTAATGAGGTCTTGAGTAATGAGGTCTTGAGTAATGGGGTCTGGAATAATAGGGTCTGGAATAATAGGGTCTGGAATAATAGGGTCCATAACCGTAACCATATCCGGAATTTAAGCTAATGCTGACCCGTGGACGGCCATAACTATAATATGAATTTGTTTGGGCATAGCCGCTATAGGGTTGGGTCACGCCGTAGCCGCGATTATAATTGCTGCCGTAAGTACCGTTGCTGTAATAACTCTGGTTGACATATCCGGTGTTTCTGTACGGTTGGCTATTCCCACCCGCTATCGCCGCACCCGCTAGTCCGCCGACAACCGCGCCGATGACTGTGCCTTCATCCTGTACACCGCCGCCCGCTACATTGGAGCCGATAACCCCGCCGACAACTGCGCCGACCAAACCGCCAACCAGTTGGTTGTTGCCGCTTGCCTGATGTCTGTGGGCATAACCATTTTCATGGGCAAAGGCGGAGGACGCAGCGATTGGTGTGGCCAACGCCACGACGCAAGTCGCTAAAATTCTATATGAAATTTTCATGGTGTTTCCTTTCCAAGATACACAAAACAACGCAGACCACCATACTAACCCGCCAACATGAACGTGGGCTGAAGAATCTATGTGATATTTTAACAATTTTTTACCGCAAATATTCATCCAAAAAGGCCACATAGGCATTTGAGGCTGTTATGCGGTTACCCCTTTTGCGAAAGCCGTGGCCTTCATCGGGGAAGACGATATATTCTACCGGTACATTATTGGCTTTTACTGCCGCGACCAGTTCATCACTTTCAATTTTCAAGACGCGGGGGTCATTGGCCCCTTGCACCACCAATAAAGGCTTGACGATATTATGGGCGTGAAATAGCGGCGAAATAGCCCGGTGGCGTTCGCCGTCCGTTGCCGGGTCGCCCATTTCGTCGTAAAGTGCCTCTTTGAAGCTTTCCCACCAGGGCGGAATAGAGGCCAATGTGCGCTCCCAATTGGTCACACCGAAAATATTGATGCCGACATCAAATACTTCTGGTTCAAAGGCCAAAGCCGCCGCAACCATATAGCCGCCGTAACTGCCGCCGATAATGCCGATTTTTTCGCCGTCGACCCAATCAAGTTCCGCAAGATATTTTTTGGCCCACACCACGTCTTTCAAATCCACATCCCCGTGTTTTTTATCGTCCATGTGGAAAAATGTTTTGCCGTAGCCGGACGAGCCACGGTTGTTCATGGCGTGAACGGCATAGCCGTGATTGACCAAATGCTGGACCATGGCCCGGTAGCCTTTGCGGTTTTGCCCGCCCGGCCCGCCGTGAACCAACACCAGAGCCGGTGCAGAATTGGCGGCACTGGCACCGTGGGGTTTATAAAGAATGCCCGGAATGTCCAACCCGTCATAACTTTTATAGCGGACGATTTCGCCCTCGACCAGATAGTCCGGTTTTATCTCGGCGTTAAGAGCCGAGGTCAGCGGCTTGTGCGTGCGGGTTTCCAAAGACGCAATATGAATATTGGACGGGGCGCGGTCGCCGTTCATAATAAAGGCGATTTGGCGTTCGTCTTTTGAAAACCGGACATTGCGCATATTGCCTTCGGGTAGGTCTTTCAAAGCAAGCACGGTGTCGGTTTTCAGGTTTTTGAGCGTCATCTGGCTGACGCCGTCAGCATTGACGCCGCTGATCATATAATCTCCCGAGCCAGACTGGGCCACAAAAGACACATCCCAATTGGCGGTCAGAAGTTCGGATTTTTCCCCGCTCGCCAAACCGTAACGCCAAGCTTGTGTAAATTCGCCAAATTCATTGGTAGAATAGAACAGTGATTTGCCGTCAGCACTAAAGCCGTAAGAGCCGTAGGCAATATTGCCCTTATGCTCTGTGATCAATTTGGCGGTTTTGTCCCCGGCTTGCAAATCAACCAGAAAAATATCGGAATCCGCTGATGTCCGGTTTTTGGTCAAGGCGACCCAACGCCCATCCCTGCTAATCGCGCCTATTTGTTTACCGTCATTTTCAAAAATCAGCTCGGACGCATAGGTTTTTGCATCATATTTATAAATGTCAAATGTCCGCTGATCCCGTTTATTGCTGCCAAGATATAAATGTTGGTTATCATCGCTCCACCCGATAAAGAAAGCTTTCAGCTTGTTGCCCGGGGTTAAATCCCTGACCGTGCCGTCACTTTCGCGCACATAAATATGGTTTAATTCGTCGCCGTTCCCGTCGGAGGTATAGAGCATCCGCTCGTCGCCGGGGAACCAACTAACGGCACTTGCCGCTGTTGTTGTTGAATTGGTCAGAGCGGTTGTTTCGCCGGTTTTCGGGTTAAGACGATAAGCATTAAAAACCCCGCTTGCATCAGACGTAATCAGCAAATCACCTAAGAGCGGGCCGAATGTATAACCGGCGCTCGACGGCAAACTATATGAAGTCGTTTTAAAAAATGCTTCGGCGGAAAATTTTGGCACTGAGCTAGACTGGTTTTGCGCCATTTCGCCATTGTCTTGCGGCGGGCCTTTGCTGCACGCCGATAATGTTAAAGCCGCACCGCAGATTAAAATCCAAAAAAACTTACCCATTGCTTCACTCCCAATTATTGTTTTTTGGAAGCTAGCACAGTTGACGGGTTAAGTCACGCGCCACTACGAAGTGGCGAATATGCGCCTTAACGGCAGGTAGCACTTCCTGTCGTGATTCTATATCCGCGCCGCACATGGGGTTTATTGATACCCCCATAGCAAATGCCATGTGTTGGCGCAGGCCTGATATCATGTGTTGGCGCAGGCCTGATATATTGTACGGGCGGGTAATGTATTTGCTGCGTGATGTAGGGAATTGTGTAAATTTGCACCAAATTCGGGCCTTGGATATATTGCGTTCCTCGCAGCATATTTGGTTGTATTCTTGGCCAATAAACCGGCGGGACAAAGGGGGGCTGGATATACGTGCCACTATAATTTGTGCCAACATTCGTGTTCACATAACTGCCGCCAAATGTGCTATAAGGTACAGAGGTGCGCCGGTTCTTTGCATATCTATAATCCGAGCCGTAACCCGGCCCGTAGCTAGGCATAAAACCGCCGTACCGACTTGAGCGCAGACGAGGACTCCGATTGGCATTCCGGTTGGCTATTGCCGCCCCGGCAATCCCGCCGAGAACCGCCCCAATTGCCGTGCCTTCTTGTTGCACGCCCGTGCCTGCCAAATTAGAGCCAAGTATCCCGCCAAGCCCGGTGCCAATACCCGCGCCAAGCAAAGTCTTTCCGCCGTTGCCGCCATAAATTTGCGCCGATGCGGGCGTTGTGATCAAAAATACGCTGGCCAACATGCCGCAGGCTAATGCGTTTAATTTGAGTATATTTGAAAACATCATAGGCATCCACCATAAGTATATGTCCCGTAGTGGGACAATTCACGACTGAACCAAATACAGTGCAAAACCCGCGCCTGTTAGAAAGGCAAGCCCCAACGCAAAACGGGCCCGGCAATGCCGGACCCGTCTATTGTGCTTGTCTGCCACCTAGGTGGTACCAAACTAGTGGCGTGCACGTCTGTTCAAACGACGCTTTTTTTTCTGTAAGCGTCTGATTTCTTTATTAACCCAATTGCGCCGGTTTTGCGTGCGGTAGTCATACTGGCTTTGCAATCTGTGATCTAACCTTTTGCTCTCCTGGCGAAGGTTTTGCAAACGGCGGCGAACATCTTCCAATTGGGCATAGGTGTTGTTGTTTTGCCCATATCCGCGATTGTTGTAACCTCGGTTATTACGGTAACCATTATAGCGGTAGCCATTATAGTGCGGCGAACTGTGCGCAGGACGGTAGATCCGGTTGTGAGGAACGGGACGGTGAGGACTATAGCCCGGACGGGTATGTGTCACTGTACGGCGGTGGGTCACCGGGGCTGAACGGCCATAAGCAGTGCGGCCATAAGTCTGGTTACCGTAAACCCGGCGCTGGGAAACCGTGCGCGTATAGCCCACTGGCGCAGAACGGCCATAGGTTTGGCCATTATAATAGGTGGTATTGTAGCTTTGGCGACGCCTTTTGTCGCAATCAACACTTTTGTCGCCAATTCCGGCCCCGGCCAGACCGCCAAGCACGACACCTATGGTCGAGCCTTCAGTCCGGGCGCCATTGCCGGACACTTGTGAGCCGATAACACCGCCAGCAACCGCGCCAAGCAAGCCGCCAACTACTCTGGCATTGTTTTCCTGTTTGCGGCATTCTTGGCCTGGATTATAATAGCCACGATTGTAATCCGAAGCCTGAGCCAAGACTGGCAGAGAAAGCACTGGGAGGGAAATTGCCGCACCCGCAATGGTCGCAATAGAAGCGGCGCGTAAAGTTATAAGCATTTTCATGTCAAACTCCTGATTTAAGGCCCCGGACCAGCACAATTGCTTTGCGGGCTTCCTTGTAGGATTGCCTTATAGAAAATACTGTCTGAACCTTGTCTGAGGCCTAGATTTATGTTCTGTTCATCTGAAGATAACTTAGAGCAGCCAGCCTTTATAGGAGATCAGCCTGCCAAACACGGGGAGTTTAATCTCCACATCAAAGACAAACCGCCCGTCCTGCACCCGTTCATGGCTGATAGATTTTGGCAGCAAAAATTTGGGAAACGGCAAGCCAAACAATTTGGCCGAAACAATATCATAATGCAGTTTTGCGTCTTCTATACGAAACAACATTTTGAATTTAACCGGCCCGAAGCGTTCATAGATCTCGTGGGGCTTCACACCCTTGGACAGGACGGAACGAAAAGACTTGCCGTCTATAGTGCGCGTCCAGACTTCCTTTTGGTTTTTTAAATCCATTGTTATGGTGATGGGCTGATCGGTTCCGGTTTTGGCAAACCCAATTATGGATGCGACCAATTGCGAGAGCGGGTTTTTGCCGCGCACCACATCCACCCGCCCGGGCATAATTTTAGTGTTAGCGACTTGGTGTCCTATGCGAACAACCTCTGGCAATTTATCAAAGTTCTCACCCAGAACCCGCATAAACAAATAAGGCGCAGGTTTAACATCCCCAAATTCCGACTTTATGGCAAGGCTAGAAAATGCTTTTTCAAATTCGGACAAACTGATTTGACTAAGCGCCGGGCGTGCGCCGGGCGTGGGTTCTTGTTCCAACCAACGTCTGGTTAAAATCTCCGCCGCCAATATAGGTATAAACGGCCCGTCGCCTTCGGATGCGATGAGGTTCCATGTCTGGCTTATGGGGTTTGCGGCATCGTCTATGCCCAATATGCACATATACATACCGCCGCGCTCACTGGCAAAATGTCCAAGCCAACTACCTACACGGCTAAAGAGCCTAGCGTGGTTTTGCAGATTGTGCAGGATTTTCCGCTTTTGCAACCAAGCCAGAATACGAATGCTTATATGGACCAGCCGTAATTCTTGAGAGCCGTAAAACCGCACCGTCTCGACGCCCTTATAATGCTCCGGGAACAACAATAAATCCGGCGCATCGCACAGACCAAAATACCGGTTTAATATTTGCTCACCTTTTAGCGAAATTTTGTGCTTGTGAACGCGGGCGTAACCAAGCGCCTGTGTCCATGTCCCGCCGACAAATATTTTAAGCGGCTTGCCCAAATAAGACAACACCGCCTGGGTCACCGACACGCCAATATCTATTTTGCCGCCGGGCGATATACCGCCCTCTATGGATGTTATGCGGGAAAACCGGGATTTTGCCGCGTCCACGACTGCAGATGACAAGGCGGGAACCGAACTGGCCCCGCTGATCACGCAGACAGCACGGCGTTTGGCGCTTGTGTCAAGCTCGGTAATTCCTTGCGTAAATACACCGCTGTCCGACAGGTCAATATAATGCACGCCCAGTTCTATACAGGCTTTGGGCAAAACAGTGCCGCGACCAAACACATTTTGGAACGGCCCCGAAGCGTCTATGACCAGCCAAGGTTTTAGCACTTTAAGTTGGTCGTCCAAATCCGCCGCCAGATCAAAAACCCGGGGCGATAAATTACCGCCATATTGACTACACAGAACCTCGGCCTTGGACAAATTTCGCCCGGCTACCAGCACTTTGATATCCTCAATATCCGATAATCTCTGACAAAGCCGCCCACCAAATTGGCCGTAGCCGCCAATAACCAAAACGGGTTTCATCCCATCTGACCAATATGCATCAGTTTTTGATCGGCCAATACCAGTGCCAACATAGCTTCGGCGACGGGGACGGCACGGATACCCACGCACGGGTCGTGGCGGCCTTTGGTGCGAATTTCGGTTTCCTCGCCTTTTGATGTAATAGTCTTGCGCGGGGTAAGAATTGATGATGTCGGTTTGATTGCCATGCGGGCGACGATTGTATCGCCGTTGGATATGCCGCCCAAAATACCGCCCGCATTGTTGGACATAAATACCGGCTTGCCGTCCCGCATGCGAATTTCGTCCGCGTTGTCAACGCCGCTAAAACTGGCGGCTGCAAAGCCTGCGCCGATCTCTACACCTTTGGCGGCGTTGATCGACATCAGGGCGGCGGCGATTTCCGTGTCGAGTTTGCCGTAGACCGGCGCCCCCCATCCCGCAGGAACCCCGTCCGCTTGGACTTCAACAATAGCCCCCACTGAATTACCGTCCTTGCGCAGGGCATCCAGATATTTCGCCCATTCGTTTGCCGTATCTTTGTCCGGGCAAAAGAATGGATTTTTCGCGACCTCGTCCCAGTCCCAATTGTCCCCGTCGATCATCTTGCTACCCATTTGGGTCAAAGCACCGCGAATGTTCACACCCGTCCCCAAGACCTTGCGGGCCACCGCACCCGCCGCAACCCGCATAGCGGTTTCGCGGGCACTGGAACGTCCACCGCCCCGGTAATCCCGAAACCCGTATTTGGCATCATAGGTAAAGTCCGCATGGCCGGGGCGGTACACGTCCTTGATGTCGCCGTAATCCTTTGAGCGGTGATCGGTATTTTCGATCAACAAGGATATTGGTGTACCGGTGGTGCGGCCCTCAAACACGCCGGACAGGATTTTCACCCGGTCGGCTTCACGCCGCTGGGTGACAAATTTTGATGTGCCAGGCTTGCGCTGATCGAGGAATTTTTGGATGAAAGCTTCGTCCAAATCAAGCCCCGGCGGCGTGCCGTCAATGACACAACCAATGGCCGGGCCGTGGCTCTCCCCCCAAGAGGTGAAGCGAAACATATGTCCAAATGTGTTATATGACATAGGGCCAAACTAGGGCAGGTCTAGCTTGCATGCCAGTAAAATCTCCCACTCCCTGAGACTAAACCTTAAAAAACTAAACCTTAAAAAGCGCGGGAGCCGGCCCTGATGCGAATATGTTGCGGCGCGGGGGGGATTAAGGTCTCGAACGCCTGTTTGCACTTCAAGAACGCATTGACACTGCCGTAGGGGCCATCGGGGTGGTAAAATTTGGCTTTAGCCCGCCATGCCGTGCGGATGTCTGCCTCGCGGGCGCTCATATTAAGCCCTAATGTCATCATTGCCTGATGCCGTGTCATTATCGTCCCTCCATTATAGACAGACAGGGTTAAGCCCCCTATGGTAAAGGCTCCCCTAACAAGCATGGTTAACAATGAAACAATCACCAAAAAAATCACCAAAGAAACCATCTGCGCAAACATACGCTGACCAATCCAAAGCCAATGCAGGCCCGATGTTTCGCGCCCAAGACCCCTATGCTTTATTCGCTGCATGGATGGACGAAGCCAAATTGGGCGAGCCAAATGATCCAAATGCTATGGCCCTGGCCACGGTGGACGCGGACGGCCTGCCAGATGTGCGCATGGTTTTGCTTAAAGGCGTCGATGAACGGGGGTTTGTGTTTTATTCCAACACAGGCAGCACCAAGGGCGGTCAACTTAAACATAACCCCAAGGCCGCCTTAAATTTTCACTGGAAGTCTTTGCGCCGACAAGTTCGGGTGCGCGGCACGGTCGAGTCCTTAAGTAAAATTGAGGTTGGTAAATATTTTGCGTCGCGCCCGCGCGATGCTCAACTTGGTGCCTGGGCCTCAAAACAATCCAAAACCATGGCAAGTAGAGGCGTGTTTGAAAAAGCGATCAAAACTGCGCGGGACAAGTTTTCCGGGGCCAGTGTTCCCTTGCCGCCGGGGTGGCGAGGATGGCGTGTCCTGCCAACACAAATCGAATTTTGGCGCGACCGCCCATTTCGCCTCCATGACCGTTTATTATTTACTTGGGACGATGCGTCTAAAACATGGACAAAGCGGCGGCTTTACCCCTAAGATGAAGTTAGACCCGAAATGTTTAGGGCAAAAGGATAGGTTATGGACGGTTTTATATTTTTCCTGATTTTTATTTTCATCATTATACCCATCATAAAAAATATTGTTGGCACAAATAAGTCTACCAAAAAGAACGCCCGCACCAAAACAAATCCCCACACCAAAACAAATCCATGGGGGCAAAACCATGAACAGCTTAAAACCCAGCAGGCAAACCCCGTTATTACCAATCGCGGTAATAACCACAAACCAACCCGCTACCAAACCCATCAACGTACCCATCAGCGCAACCAAGACCAAATAGACCGCGAAAGAGCGCAAGACCTGCGCCAACGCGACGCCCATCAACGTCTGGAGAGCCTGCAAAACCGCAAGCGCGGCCGCGACATCATTCGCATTGGCAATAAAGGTCGGGACGATTGGGGGGTCAAGGGCGATAATAGCGGTGTCGGCGGGGTGATCACAGTTGTTATTCTAGGGGTTATTGTCTTCTTTGTCATCTCAGAATTCGCGCCCGTCTTGATGGATATGTTGAACGATTTTTAGGAATGACAAAATGGACAAACTTGTAACGCTTAAATCTTGGCTGCTGAAGCTGGCCATTTGTCTGGCCGTACTCATACCTGTATATTTTCTCGTCGCCGCTCTGGGGACGAAATTCGGCCTTTGGGGTTGGCAAATTGGGTTTGGCAAATTGACATTTGGCTATGGGCCAAAATTGATCATGTTGGCACTGGGCGCGAGTTTAGTGTCCGTGATTATGGCCTTTGTTGTCAAGCCGCGTAAAGGTTGGCTAATAAGCCTGTTGTGTTTGGCCGTACCGCTAACCGCATTTGGTATTGGTAAGAACCTGCGCACCAAGGCCGGCAAGCTGCCACCAATTGCTGACATTACAACGGACACCCAATCCCCGCCGACATTTTCCGAAACGATCGCTACGCGCCGTACAAAAAACCAATGTAGCAACACGCTAGATTATATGGGAAAAACATTTGGCCAAGACAAAACCTTGGTCTCGGCGGCGCAAGTCAAGGCTTACCCGGACATTCGCACACTGGTATTTGCCAAGCCCACAAAAGCCGTGTTTGACAAAGCCCTTGCTGCGGCGAAATCCATGGGTTGGGACATCGTTTCACATTCGGAGGATACGGGCATAATAGAAGCTACGGCTACAAGTTTTTGGTACGGGTTTAGCGATGATGTTATTATCCGCATTGGGCCGGCAGACGGCGGCGGCAGCTTGCTTGATATCCGCTCAATCAGCTGCGTTGGCCGCTCGGACATTGGTGTCAATGCGGCCCGTATTCGCAAATTTCGCGGCAAGCTAGAGGGGCTTTAGAGGTTCACATTGAAGACTTGTTACATTGATTTTTGCGGCCCATAGCCTTCAATGTCCGGATTCCCGTCCGCAGACAAAAGAATAGCAATCCAGCGTGTAGTGGAAAACTGCCCGAGTATAATCATCAAAATTACGGTCAGGGGCGCCGAAAGAAAGGCCCCTACCCCGCCCCATAAAGCTTGCCACAACACCAATGATAAAATCACCACAAGCGCCGATAAATTCATGCTGTCGCCCATCATTTTTGGCTGTAAAGTATTGGAGATGACAAATTGCACCACGAACAACAAACCCGCCATCATCCCGACCATGGCAAAGCTGTCAAATTGCACCACGGCAAACATGGCCGGTAATATCCCCGCCAGCACCGAGCCGACCACCGGAATATAATTGAGGATAAAGATCACCAAAGCCCAAAACAGCGCATTATCAAGGCCAAATATTTTCATGATAATAAAACTAAGCACGGTCATAATGATGCTCATCAAGGTCTGGATGCCAAGATATTTTTCAATACTGGCCCGGATGCGCTCACCAACCAAAGTCGCCTGTTTGCGTTTTTTAGGGTCGGGCCAAATATCATCCATTTTTTTGCCGAAGGAATTTTGCGCTGCAAATAAAAACACCACATATAATGCAATAAACACAAAACTCGACATCACGCCTTGGATCGAGCGCGCAAAACCACCGAGCAAAGCTTCAAAGCGTGACGTCAACCCAAAGCGTTCATTGAGCCCGTTCCACGAACCGTCGCCAAATCTGTCCATGACCGGATTTACAATCTCGTCGAGCCGTTGTTGGTAACGGGCGGCGTCCTGAGCAATACCGTGGGCCGTATCGGCAATAATCATCACGATGCCCGCCAATGCGGCAATCACCACTAAAAACGAAATGCCCAAGGTGGCAAAATAAGGTAGAAAACTGACCTTGCGATTAAGCCAGCGGGCAAATGCATCAATGATCAACCAGAAAAATATCGCCAATGCAAAGGGCGCCAATATATCGCGCATCCAGTACAAAACCCACCCTGCCAGCACGAATGCCACAAATAAAATACTGCCCCGAGCCGCTCTGTCCATGATAGGTTCTCCACTAATTTGCGGACACCCTAACTTGTTTGCCCGCCTATGTTAAGCAGGATTTTCTTCACTTTTCGCCAACATATCCGCAAACTCGGTGGCTAGCTTGTAAACATCGCCAGGCCAGCGAGCCGAAATCAGGTTTTTGTGTTTGACGATAAAGCCTTTATTTGGGTTTTTTGCGCTGCCAAAGGCCGGAAACATCGGGCCGGGCTTGAAAGCCTTGGGATCGGCTAACACGGCGCTAACTTCGTCCTGCACACTGGTTGGATAGGTTTGGTAATGGGTGCCCATAGCTTTTTTGGTCATTTTATAGGCGATGTTTTCCTGGAAATTATTCAGGCCGGTAACGGTGTAGTCGTACAATAACGAGCGGCCACCCGCGTTTTTCGCTCGTGCCAAAGCCAGCACGCCGTGACAGACACTGGCCACAGGTGCGTTACGCTCAAAGAAATTGCGACATATGGCAAAGACATCTTGCGATTCCAGATATGGCTTCATGCCCGGCGCGTGGCCGCCCGGCAAGACCAAGCCGTCATAATCGCCCGGCTTGACATTCTCCCAGGAAAACGGGGTTTGGAAGTTGGCGTCCGCCGCCATTTGGTGGTAAATATCGGCGTTCTCGGGCTTGGCGGCCAAGGATTTAAGCAGGCCGGTCAGACCCGTGCCGTTCAGCGTGCTTTGATCACACCTGGCCGGCGTGCCGTCGCCCGTAGCAAAATACACCTCATGCCCGGCGTCCTTGAGCACACGCCACGGTACGCCCGCCTCGGTGGGGTCGAAATCTTCATTGGGCAAGACCATGAGAACTTTAGCCAAGTTTACGCTCCTATTGTTATGGACTGATTTTTATAGATTTTCTGGCAACCACTCTTTTGCCGCCAAGCACATATCTAATCTCGTATTCGCCCGGCGTTTTGGGCATTGTCAGCGTTTGCGGGCTGCCATTTACCGAATAAAAATAATCCGTGTATTTACTGGCCCTCGCATCCGGCGGCACCACGGTGATCCAGTCACCGCGCTCCGCAGGGCCTGCAAAACCTACCGAAATATCGTCCCCGGTTTTGGCTTGAGCGGGGGCGTCAAGGGATATTGAAATATCCGTTATGGTGATGTTTTGGCGCGCAATGACTTTAGCATTATTCTGCACATACCGAAGCTCATAAAGACCCGGCTCAAGCGGCATGGATATTTTTGCAGGCGAACCGTTTCTGGTATAGGCATAATCCAGATAGCTTTTCTCTCGTGCGTCCGGCGTCGTTACTGTGATAAAATCACGCGGCTCATCGGTCGGGCCAACCCAATCTATTTCAACCGCGCTCCCGACAATGGCAGATTTAGGTCCCCTTAAACTTGCCTGTACTTGCGTGATTGTGACGGGTTTGCGGGCAATGACTTTATCGCCTTGCAACCCACCCTTTTGCACATAGCGCAGTTCGTATAGACCGGGGGTGAGCGGCATTCTGATTTTTGACGGACTGCCATTGCTGGCATATTTATAGTCCCCGTAACTATTTTGGGCCGCGTCCGGTTTGGTCACCGTAATATAATCTCCTGTGCCCTCTGGCCCACTCCATTCAATGCTCAGCGTCTCGCCTGTTTCGGCGGTGTCTGGGCCGTCAAGACTGGCACCGACCGCAGTAATCACGACAGGCTGTCGTGCAATGACACTATGGGCGTTGCCGCTGGTGTCCGCACCGGGGCCGACAAAAACATAGCGAATTTCATATTTGCCCGGCTTAACCGGCATGGTTAAATCATGGGGTGTGCCTGCGTCTTTGGTATAAAAATAATCCAGATATGCCGCCGCCTCAGCGTCTATGGGCGTTATGGTGATAAAATCGCTCTGGGAGGCCGGGCCGCTCCACTGCACGGAAAAAACACTGCCTGCCTCAGCCTTTTGCGGGCCTTTGACGCTGGCCACAGCTTTACCGACCTGCATAGGGGTGCGGGCTAATACTTTATAGGGATTATTTAAAACATAGCGCACCTCATAACTGCCCGGCGTTATCGGCGCGGTGAGCCTGAGCGGATTGCCGTTACTGGTATAGGCATAGCTGGTATGGGATCTCGCCTTGGCATCCGGCGCGGTGATAGTGATAAAATCCGCACGCTTATTTGGCCCGGTCCATTCAACAACGAATGCGAGCCCGGCTCCAACTTGTTCGCGCTCCGGTGTCACGCTGGCTTCATATTGCGGATCAAGGGCAATGGTAATATTTGTTTGGCGGCCCGGCGCTATGTTCATCAGGCGGCGTACACCCTTAAGGCCGTCTGAAATTTGGGTGACAAAGACATCATAAACCCCGGGCGGAATTTCTGTGTTGACTTCGCCTTTATTATCGCCCTCGTAAACGATCTCCCCGCCGCCTGTTTTTTGTACACGCCAGTTCAAGCCCGTCCCTATGGTCGGGCCATTTTCCAACACCGTTGCTGCCAAATAAAGCTTAGCCGGTGCTGCCCCGACTTGTTGGGAAACTATTGTCGCGCCAACCGCCGTGGACAGTTCGCCGGCATTTGCGGCTGACAAATAAAGCCCGCCTGTGCTTTCGGCCAAGCATTGCAATTGTGTTTCCGTCTTTTTATCGACAATATCAAAGCCGACCACATGGGCGGTGAAATCCACACCGTCTGCCGCCAATTGCTTGCCCAAGGCGCACGGGTCGAGATTACAGGTCTCGATGCCGTCGCTGATCAAAATGACCGTGGCCTTGCTTTGCGTGTATTTCAACTTTTCCGCCGCCATTTTGACAGAGGCCGATATCGGGGTTTTGCCCTTGGGGCTGATCCCCTGAACTGCTTTTTTAATTGCGGCCCGACTGGCGCCTATTTCGGACAAAAGCGCAATATCAGAGCAATCCCCTTTTTTTGTATGACCGTAAGCCATCAGGCCGAGGCGGGTACTGGCCGGCATTTCGTCCAATAATTCGCTCAACACGCCGCGCGCAATCTCGATTTTGGCCTTGCCCTCAATCTGCCCCCACATGGAGCCGGACGCGTCCAATATGAGAATCGCGTCCTCGCTAGGCGTTTCCTGATCTGCATTTTGAGCGGTCGCAGGGCTTACCCCCAACATGACAGAAACAATTAGCCCCACTAGAATCCGGTGAATATTTGCATAATTCATAAGGCACCCTTTCAAGTACAGGCCTTAAGCCTAGCACATGATTGGTATTTTTGGAATAATTGTTTAAATCGGCCATAAGCACAGATTACCAGAACATGTTTCGTTTTTTATCACCTTTGGGTTGTCGAGCGCGCAAATATTTTACCAAAAATGTCGCAAATCACCTTATGTTCTACACAGATGAAAACTGGAATCATTATAGGTTGAAGTGCGGACTTGTTTTTTGGTTTTTTTGCAAAAAAAATTATAAAATAATTGAAAAAAAATATTGCAACCAAAGCTTTGGAATATCAGGAAGTTTTGGCGATTAACCCGGCGTTAACCACGGAGCTTAACGGGTTATTAACAATAAAAATACCAAACTACACACACAAGGTATTGACGGCGTGGTGGAAATGGACACTATATGTAGTACGAAGACCGTTTGGGTTTCCAAAACTTGATGAATTGACAGCGGATATGGGTACATATCCGAAGGGGATATTTGTCACTGTAAATACCAGTTTAATCACGCGGCGCTTTGGGAAAAGGGGCCACAAAACAGATAACGCTACAAAATGGGGGAATTATGTCAGAAGCACCGACAACAGGAGCCGCGACCACACATCAAGCCGCACATCAAATTTCTGATGATAGCAGCCATATAACAACGCCTGTTTCATCTGATTATAGCAAGTCCCCTAAAGTTACGAACACAAGAGGCGCTAAGCACACACCAACTTCGCTTAAACTGGTAAAGCGGGTTAAAATCAACCATGAGCGCGACGAACTTTTGACCGATTTTGGCAAAACCACCTTGGTTGACCGTTACCTCCTGCCTGAAGAAAGCTACCAGGACATGTTTGTCCGCGTCGCCGAGCATTACGCCGACAAGGACGACCCGGCCCACGCCCAGCGCCTGTATGATTATATGTCCAAACTTTGGTTCATGCCTGCCACACCTATTCTCTCAAACGGCGGCGCCAAGCGCGGCCTGCCCATATCGTGCTTCTTAAATGCCGTAGACGATAGCCTTGATAGCATTGTTGAGGTATGGAACGAAAATGTCTGGCTCGCCTCCAACGGCGGCGGTATTGGTACCTATTGGGGCAATGTCCGCTCTATCGGCGAAAAAATTGGTCGGGCCGGTAAAACATCCGGCATTATTCCGTTTATCCGGGTCATGGACAGTTTGACTTTAGCCATTTCCCAAGGCTCATTACGCCGGGGTTCTGCCGCTGTCTATCTGGACATTCACCACCCAGAAATTGAGGAGTTTCTCGAAATCCGTAAACCGAGCGGCGACTTTAACCGCAAAAGTCTGAACCTGCATCACGGCCTCAACATCACCGACGAATTTATGGAAGCGGTACGGGACGGGGATGAATTCGCCCTGCGTTCGCCCAAGACAAAAGAAATTATCAAGAAGATCGACGCCCGTAAATTATGGCAAAAAATCCTGGAAATGCGCTTGCAGACCGGCGAGCCATATATGGTGTTTTCAGATACGGTCAACAAAGCGTTGGCGACGCACCAAAAGGAACAAGGCCTACGCGTACAGCAATCCAATTTGTGTGCCGAGATTATGCTGGCCACGGGTAAAGACAAATCCGGGCGGCAACGTACCGCCGTGTGTTGTTTGTCATCGGTCAATGCCGAATTGTTTGAAGAGTGGAAAGACGACGAAAACTTCATCGAAGACATATTGCGGTTTTTGGATAATGTCTTGCAGGACTATATCGACAATGCGCCCGAAAAAATGGCGGACGCGGTTTATTCGGCCCACAGAGAACGTTCCGTCGGGCTTGGCCTGATGGGTTTTCATTCTATGCTCCAAGCCAAAGGTGTACCGTTTGAAAGCGGTATGGCCAAGGCCATGAACAAACGCTTGTTCAAACATATTCGCACGCAAGCCGATGCAGTCAGTGTCAAATTAGCCGTCGAGCGCGGGGCTTGCCCGGACGCGGCAGATGCAGGCATGATGGCAAGGTTCTCCCATAAACTGGCCGTGGCCCCGACCGCGTCTATTTCGATCATATGCGGCGGTACATCGGCGGGTATTGAGCCGATTCCGGCCAATATCTACACCCACAAAACCCTGTCAGGTTCGTTTACGGTGCGCAACAAACATCTGGAAGCCGTGCTTGAGCAAAAAAATGCCAACACGCCGGAGGTCTGGAACTCTATGTTGGAGCAAGAAGGCTCCGTTGCTCATTTGGACGAATTATCCGAGGACGAAAAGGCAGTATTTCGCACCGCATTTGAGCTTGACCAGCGCTGGATTATTGAACTGGCCGCCGACCGCGCGCCGCTGATTTGCCAAGCCCAGAGCCTGAATATTTTCATCCCCGGCGACGTGAATAAATGGGATCTGCACATGCTGCACTGGAATGCTTGGGAAAAAGGCATTAAATCTTTGTATTATTGCCGCTCAAAATCCGTGCAGCGTGCCGCATTTGCGGGCAGTGGGGACAAGCCAACAAATGACCAGGCGGGCGAGGTGGACGACATGCAAGCCGCTATGCAAGCCGCCGCCCCGACGGATTACGACGAATGTCTGGCGTGCCAGTAGTCTATCCCGTCGGCGATTTGCGCCCTTGCATTGGGTGTTCAGTTTACCGACCTTGATATTTTGCCAAATTTGTGCTAGTCTCTACCCGTTACAATAAAAACGGGGGAAATTATGACGGATACAAGCGAACATAAATTACCGGTCTGGTTCTGGGTTATTACCGTTTTGGCACTGCTGTGGTATCTTTTCGGTGTTTACCAAGCCTATTGGGCCAGCACGGCCACACGCGAGGCCTTACAGCCTTATCTAGACGACAAAACCATGACACCCGCATATGCAGACTTTATCCTGTCTTATCCCGCTTGGGCGCAGGGTGCGTTTTGGCTCGCCACTGTCAGCGGTGTTTTAGGGGCAATTTGCCTCTTGTTGCGCAAATCTATCGCCGTGCCGCTGTTTGGGCTGTCCGCGCTTGGTGCTGTCGTCATGTACGGGTATAATTATGTGCTGAGCGGCAAGGCGAGTGTCTTCACCGGGTTTGACCATGTCATAACGGTGGCTGTAGTCCTCATCGCATTTTTTATGTTTGGGTTTGCGCGCAATAAAAAAGCCGAAAACTGGCTAAAGTGAAACTGTCAAGGATTTAGGCCATAAAAAAACCCGCCTCATGGCGGGTTTTTCTGTGTTTGTATTTGCGCTATACAAAACCTTTGAACTTGTCCTTGAAGCGCGAAACGCGACCGCCTCTATCCAGAAGCTTTTGCCCGCCGCCCGTCCAGGCCGGGTGGGAAGAGGCGTCGATATCCAAAACCAGGGTATCGCCTTCTTTGCCGTAGGTTGAACGGGTCATATATTCTGTGCCGTCCGTCATCACCACTTTGATGGTGTGATAATCGGGGTGTAAATCTTTTTTCATTGTCAATTCCTAAATAAATAACGGGTTCAAGCCTTAGTGGTCCCCCGCTAGCGGCGCTCTATAGAGCAAGACAAAACCGAAATCAAGCGGCTGTTGCGGGAAGTTTCACCTTATCTTTTTTCGGTCCCTTATTCTGCCCCTCATTTTCGGTTTCGCAATCCGTGACAATGTGCAAATGCGGATGCTCAATATAGGCGGACGGGGCGCCGTGTCTGAAATGTTTTTGATCTTGCAACAAAGCATCGACAATAAAATCAAATGCGGCGCGTACCCGCGCACTTTTTTTCAAATCCTCATGGGCAACCACCCATAAATCCTCAACCCGCTCCAACTCCGGCAAGACTTTGATCAGCCCCATTTCCGCCGGATGGGCGGCGTGGCCCAGCATACCAATCCCGTAGCCGGCCAAAACTGCATTAAAATGGGCCATAAGATTATTGGTGTGCATGACGGTGCGCGGCATGGGCAAAAGTTTACCAGCACTGTCCAAAGGCCAAAAGGTCTCTGGCCCCAAATTTAAACGCACCCCATCATGGTTGAGCAAATCTGCGGGTGTTTTGGGCGTGCCTCTCTTGTCCAGATATTCCTTTGATGCATAAAGCCCGAAACCAAAACTGGTAACGCGCCGCCCGACCAAGCTGTTTTGGGTGCCTGGCCCAATCCAACGCAGAGCAATATCCGCCTCGCGTTGGGCCAGATTAAGCGAGCGGATATCAACATTGATATCAACAATAATATCCGGATTATCGCGGCGAAAGCGCTGCATTATGGCTGGCAGCCAAAAATCGCCAATCCCCTCGGAAGCCGTGATCATCACCGGGCCGACCAAAGAATGCTCAAGGGTGGCGGACGAGCGGGTGATGGCATCAGCCTCCGCCTCCATACGCCTAACATGATCAAGCACCAGATAGCCAAATTCGGTTGGTGACAACCGCCCCTCTTCTTTGGTCAACAAAGGCGCGCCAAATCTTTGTTCAAGGGCTTTCATGCGCCGCCCAACGGTGGGCTGGCTAATGCCAAGTTGTTCGCCAGCCGCCGTTAGGCTGCCAGTTTCGGCAACGGCGAGGAGAATAGGATAGTCGGACCAGTTGTTCATACAAATATGTATAATACTCCTGCAAATTAAGTCAATTGTATTCTCATATGAACTACACATATGTTAGTTAGTTCATCAAAACAGGAGACAGATATGAACATTTCCCCCACCCCGACCTTAACTAAAGCCCTAATTGCCGCGACATTTTTTGCAGGTGTAGCCAGCACAGCCAATATCGTAGCAGCCAGTGAGACCTCAAATAGTGAAACCTCAGCCACGACGCCGCAATTTACGGCCCAACACTCCACAAAACGCGTGGTCAACAAAGGCTTTAGCGCCTACACAAAAGGCGATTTTTCCAAATCCGTAGCCTATAGCCGCTATGCCCTACAACAAGGCCTGAAAAAATCCCACAAAACAATTGTCTATAACAATCTATGCGCCGCCCTCGGCACCCAAGGTCGTTACGCCGACGCAGTAGAGGCTTGTGACAAAGCATTGGAACTCACCCCGGCCAATTGGCAAGCCTATTCAAACCGCGCCGCCGCCAACTGGCTAGCCGGAGATAAGCTACAAGCCCGGCAAGATATAGAAAGTGCCAAAGCAATCGACGGACAGGCACCGGAGATCACGTATAATGTGAATGTGTTTGGCTAAAAACTATCTCCTTCCCCCATTTTTCATGGGGGAAGGAAAACGCGCAGTGCGCAAACTATCTTTCACTGGCGGATACGCGGTGATTCTTGGCGGTTAATCCTCCAAAGTAGCCGTTAGAAGGTCACTCTAAAAGCCAAAGGTGAGGTTGTGAATCAATTACGTCTTGAACGCACCTATCATCCCAAGGAAAAAAACCTTGTTGTGCTCCCGGCCAAACAATTTGATAAACTTCAGGATTACCTGTGTTTCCAGTTTCACGCCAAAACCAATTCGCAGATGTAGTAAATTCTGTATATAAGTCTTTATGACTAGCTTTTCGGGTTATGCAGTCAAATCCCTCTAATAATCCCCGCCAACGCATGCCATCGACTGGGGTAGCTCCGTTTTCCACTTGACGAAAAACTTCCCATATCATGTGGTTCATTACGTTTGTCGGGAGGCCAAAGACGATAAATTCTGGGGCATTAAGAGATTTTGTAAAGCCAACTGAATAAGCAAAATCTGGCTGCTTGCCCTCATTATCGAATACATAGGTAAATTGCCATCCATGTTTTTCAACCATGGAAAAAAGCTTGTGTTCATAATCAGAGTAAGATGTCATATTAAGATGCTAGCAAAGCTAATCTTCATTGCCAACCTTAACGCCTGCTTTTGCCTTCAACCCACCCCCATAACCACCTAAAGCTTGCGTCCCTGCGCCAAACCCCTATAGAGCGGCTACACTTTAACCAAATCGTAATTTATGCTCACCCCATCTCAAACCAAACCCCAAACCGTCTTTGCCGATCTCGGCTTGTCCTCGCCCATTTTGAAAAAATTGGAGCGGCAGGGCTATGAGCATCCTACGCCTATTCAGGCCGGGGCCATCCCGCTTATATTGGCGGGCAAGGATGTGGTAGGTTTGGCGCAGACCGGTACGGGGAAAACCGCCGCTTTTACTCTGCCGCTTTTGCAGCGTGTCCAGGAAGCACTTGATCGCGACAGCGGTCATGAAAACATCAAACGCGCCATTCGGGTTCTCATCCTGACCCCGACCCGCGAACTGGCGGCGCAAATTGACAAGGCTGTGCGAAATTACGGCGAGAACCTGACCACTCGCTCCGCCTGCGTAGTTGGGGGTGTGAACATGAAACGCCAAATTAAACCGCTCAAGCAGGGGGTTGATTTGTTGGTGGCAACGCCCGGACGGCTGGAAGATTTACTGGGCCAAAAAATCATCACCCTTGACTGGATCGAGACCGTGGTGCTCGACGAAGCTGACCAGATGCTCGACATTGGCTTTATGCCGGCCATCAAACGCATATTGGCCCTGACCCCCAAGGCCCGCCAGACGCTGTTGTTCTCCGCCACCATGCCGCGCCAAATCCGCGAACTGGCCAATAAATATATGAAAGCCCGGTGGAAATCTCCGTTTCCCCGGCCTCCAAAACCGCTGACAATGTCGCCCAAAGCGTCATGTTTATCGCCCAGCCTGACAAGACCAAGGCGGCCATTGCTCTGTTGAAAACCTACAAAAACAAACGGGTGATTTTATTTGCCCGCACCAAGAGAGGCTGCGACCGGATTGCCAAACGCTTAAACGCTAACGGCCTCAGCGCCCAGCCCATTCACGGTAATAGATCGCAAAACCAACGCACCCGCACCCTGGACGCATTTCGGGCCGGCGAGGTCGATATATTGGTGGCCACAGATGTAGCGGCGCGGGGCATTGATATACCGGGCGTCGAGCTTGTGCTTAATTTTGACCTGCCGCAAGTGGCCGAGGCCTATGTGCACCGGATTGGCCGCACGGGCCGGGCCGGGAAATCCGGAACGGCCATCGCATTTTGTAACGACGAAGAAAGCGCCATGCTGCGCGACATAGAAAAAATCATCAAACAAAGAATACCGGTGCGTAAAGACGACGGCAAAGTCGAAGCCCAAGCCCAATGGGACCCGACCAAAAATCCGAAAGCCGAACGCACATTTGACCACCTTAAACAGCGCGACACGGAAGCCTACGAACCGGACAGCCATCAAGGCGAAGCCAAAGGCCCAAAAGGACATGATAAACAAGGGTTCGGCGAAAAACGCAAAGCTCAACCAGACCCAAAAAACACCCCGCGCAAGCGCCGGCGCAAAAAACCTAAATCCAAAAAACCCGGCCCAAACATACCTGAACAAAAAAACCCAAAGCAGGAAAAACCAACCGCCAACCCGCCAAAACGCAAACGCCGCAACCGCCCCGGCTCCAAAGCCCGCAAACGCCAAAGAGCCGAAAGAGCGGCACGTGGTGGAGAGAGCTAAGCTATCTAGGTATATCTGCCGTAGTATAAATTGTCAGAACACAATCATTACATAAATGCAATATAATAACACTTGCATTTACCCCATGCAAACCTATCCTCTAGCGTAAATGAGGGTTGAAAATATGTTAAAAAAGTGGGGTATGAGCGCAATAATGCTCGTGGTTATTTTGGCTCTGGCCGCGTGCGGCGGGCAGAAAACTACCAGTAATGATGATGGGCAAACCGTCCTCGTGACCATGCCTGTGGGCAAGGGTGATGTGACGCGAGTGGTCAATGCATCAGGCAAAATCGTCCCCAAAGACCGGGTCATGGTTGGCTCGGAAGTATCCGGGCGGGTCTTGAGTGTTGGTGTGGATTTCAACAGCACCGTAAAGGCCGGGGATATACTGGCGCGCATCAACCCGGAAACCTTTGAAAACTCGGTGCGGCAATTGCGCGGTCGCATACAAAGCGCCAACGCCGATGTCGAAGTGCAAAACGCCAGCATTAACCGCGCCAACATCAATTTGGCCCAATCCCGTATTGTCCTGAAGCGCCGAACCGGTTTGTTCAAAAAAGAAGCCATTTCCCAAGCCCAATTAGAAGAAGCCCAGCGCAGTGTCGATATTTTTGGCGCAGATGTAAAACTGGCCGAAGCACGCCTACAAAGCGCCAAAGCCCAGGTCAGCCAGATCGAAGCGCAGCTCAATAATGCGTTGGCCAATCTGTCCCGAACCATTATCCGAAGCCCCATAGACGGCGTAATTATTGACCGTAAAGTTGACCCGGGGCAGACCGTGCAGGCTAGTTTTTCTGCGCCGGAGCTTTTTGCCATTGCCGCTGATCTGTCAGATATTCGCGTCGAAGCGCAAATCGTCGAAAGTGATGTTGCAGGTCTTGAAAAAGGCGACCGGGCCAAGTTTTCTGTGGATGCCTACCCCGATACTTCCGTCAACGGCGTGGTCGAACAATTGCGCTATAAATCAAAAGAAGCCAATAATATTGTCACCTATGTGGCCATCATTGCCGCCAAAAATAGTGACGGGCGCTTGATGCCGGGCATGACGGCAAATTTGGAAATTATCACAGATGTTAAATCCGGCGTGCTGCGTATCCCGGCGCAAGCCGAACGCTTTCGCCCAACACCTGATCAAATTACCCAGTGGCAAGCGGACGCAGAAACCACGACAGAGCCGCCCAGCCTGAACGCTCCAATTTATACACGCCTGAAACGCATTGATTTAGACGGCGCAGAAATTGACAAAATCCGCGAAAGCATGGAAGCGGCCACCAAACCCATGCGCGATATCATCAATGACCCGGAGAAATCTTTCATGCGCACACCCGTGAAAATCCGTCTCGCGGAGATGACCAGAAACATCCTTAAGGCCCAATTGGATCCGGTAGCGTTCTCCAAATACAATGCCCTGCTCGCCGCTGAGCGGCATATTCGCGATGCCAAAATATGGGTGAAATCAGGAGACAAAATGCGCGAAGTACCTGTGCGTATGGGGTTGTCGGACGGTGCATTTGTAGAGATTATTTCGGGGCTAAATGAAGGCGATATGGTCGTGACCAATATCAAAGCCGCCCCGTCCTCAACGCCCAAAAAGCGCGGCGCAAAGTGATTTTGTTGCTAAAAACATCATGAACACGCCTTTGATCAAAACCGAAAATCTGACCAAAATTTACGGTCGGGGTGCGGCAGAAATACGGGCCTTGGACGGTGTTGATTTTGAGATTGAGAGCGGCGAATTTGTCGCAATCATCGGCGCGTCAGGATCAGGTAAATCGACATTGATGAATATGTTGGGCGGGCTTGACCGTCCTGACCTGGGACGCATGTTTATTGCGGGTCAGGATTTGGGGCAGATGAGCAATAAAGCTCTGGCCAAGTTTCGCAACGAGACCATTGGTTTTGTGTTTCAACAATTCCAACTCCTGCCCAAAAAATCTGCCCGCGCCAATGTGATGTTGCCATTACAATACAGACGACCTCGGCGAGAAGACGAAAAAGCACTGGCCGAACAAAGCCTGGCGCGGGTCGGCATGTCCGACCGCATAGCCCATAAGCCAACCGAGCTTTCCGGCGGGCAACAACAAAGGGTCGCCATAGCGCGGGCTTTGGTGGACGCACCGGAATTATTACTGGCCGACGAGCCGACAGGTGCGCTAGATTCCAAAACATCTACGGATGTCATGGCCTTACTGAAAAAACTAAACGCCCAAGGCATCACCATTGTCCTCATCACCCACGACGCGGACATCGCCGCCTATGCAACTAGGATTATTACCATGCGCGACGGCAAAATCACCGCAGATGAACGCACGGAGAAAGCCCCATGAGACTACCGGGCTACACCACGCTTAAATCAGCGGCAGGCTCGCTCTTGGAGCGGCCCTTGCGCACCTTGTTGACCATGCTCGGGATTATTATCGGGGTGGCCGCCGTCTATGCCATGTTGTCGATCGGGGAAGGTGCCAAGGAAAAAATCCTGAAAAGCATCGACAGTGTCAACGCCAGAACCATGAGCATTTACCCGGACTGGAGCCAAGGGCGGGCCAGCAGGCGGCGGCCGTGGCGGCCCTTTAGCGACAAGGACGTGGAACAAATCCAGACATTACCGGGCGTCTATGCTGCCACCGGGGATTTATCGCGGCAATATCCAATTGTATCTGAAACCAGTGATTGGAACGCCAATGTCAACGGTATTGACGCGCAATATTTAAAGGCCAAAGACTTGGAGATCGACCAAGGCCGCCCCATAACATCCGTGGAAATCTCCCGGCGCGAAACCGTTGCCGTGATCGGAACATCGGTTGTCCGCTCATTATTCCGTGACCAAAATCCGGTCGGACGGCGCATTAAAATTAATAATATACCGTTCACAATTATTGGCACGGTCACATCCAGTGCGGGCGACAATTGGGCCGGTCGGGATCCGGATAATTTTGTGCTCATACCGCGCACCACCGGGCGGGCGCGTTTGTTTGGCGATCACCGGCTCGCCCGCAATCAAGTGCGCGGCATTGTCATTGTCGGGGAGAGCCAACAAGATTTGGGCCGCATTGAAAGCGAGGTCGATTATATCTTGCGCCGTGCGCGCGGTCTGAGCGCCGACGAGGCGCCGGACTTTCGTATATTCAACTTTTCCGCCAACCGGCAATCCTACGCCAAAAGCCAAAAAACCCTGAGCCTTTTACTAGCAACTATGGGCGCGGTGTCGCTGTTGGTCGGCGGGGTTGGTGTGATGAATATTATGTTGGTCTCGGTCACGGAACGTACCAGAGAGATCGGCCTGCGCATGGCGGTTGGGGCAAGACGCTCCGATATATTGTGGCAATTTCTCACCGAAGCGGTTGTGCTGTCTATTATCTCGGGCCTGCTCGGCTTGGGGCTAGGCTATGGTGTCTCCAAAATCTCCCTAGGAACGGACAATATAGAAATGCTGTTCGCGCCCCATATCGCCGTGCTGTCCTTTAGCTCGGCCCTGATCATAGGCGTAGTGTTCGGCTTCCTCCCAGCCCACAATGCATCGCGCCTAAACCCTATAGACGCGCTTAGACATGAGTAAGGTGTTAGTAAGTAAAGTTGTGATAAGTAAAAGCATGACGAAAAATACACATATGCATCTCCTACTCTCCGGCTTGGCCCTCCTCCTGTCGGCCTGTGCGGCAGACACTATAAAGACCGAGCGGACATTGGAGACGGCGCAGGCTTCGGCTGGTACGATTGAGCGGATCATTACGGCGTCCGGCAAAATTGTGCCCAGGGTCGAGGTCATGGTTGGCTCGCAGGTTTCGGGGCGCATTGACGAAGTGCTTGTTGATTTTAATTCATTGGTCGAGAAGGGCGATGTTTTGGCGATCATTGACCCGACCACATTTGAAAGCCGGATATCCCAAAACCAGAACCGCATAGCTGCGGCTCTGGCCGATATTAAAGTCCGTAATTTATCGATCGCACGGGCGCAAGTGTCCTTAAAAAATGCCGAGAGACAATTTATCCGCAGGCAAGACCTGTACGCTAAAGAGGCCATCAGCACAGCCCAGCTTGAGCTTGCCGAGCGTGACCTTGAATTTGCCCGCGCAGATCTGGAACTTGCCAAAGCCCGGCTGGTTTCGGACAAGGCAAATGTGCGCCAGATACGCGCCGGGCTGGTTGAACTGCAAACCGATCTTGCCCGCACCATCATCCGCAGTCCTATCAAAGGCATTGTTATAGACCGCAAGGTCGACCCTGGTCAGACCGTGCAAGCCAGTTTTTCCGCCCCCGAACTTTTTACCATTGCCGCAGATTTGTCGCAGATTGATGTGGAGGTGGCTATTGCCGAATCCGATGTGGCGGGGCTGGACACGGGTGACAAGGCCCGCTTTAGCGTCGATGCTTATCCGGGTCATTCCGTGCGCGGGGTTGTGCATCAATTGCGTTACAAGCCAAAAGAAGACAAAAATATTGTCACCTATACGGCAATCGTTCGGGCGACAAATTTGGACGGACGGTTATTGCCGGGCATGAGCGTTAATTTGCAAATCGTCAAGGATATGAAGACCGATGTGAAGCTGATCCCGGTCACGGCCCAGAAATTCCGCCCCTCACCAAATGATATTGCCAAGCTTGCCGCAAAAGGAGATTTGGCAGGTGATAAAGGGCGTTTGCTGGAACCGACATTGGTACGCTTGCGCGATATCGGGATTGCCGATGCGCGAATTGAAGCTTTCAAAACCAGTGCGGAAGCCAAAACCCAAAGCCTTAGGGAGCAAATCAACGGGCCAAAAAAAGCCTTCGGTAATGAAAATATAAAAACGCGTTTTAACGAAATGATGGACGATCTTGTCAAGGCTGAGCTAAGCGCGGATGAACAAGCAAAATACGCGGCGCAGATTTCCCTTGAACGCAAAATCAGACCCGTCCAGCTTTGGGTGGCTGCCGGAAATGGCAAAATGGCCCGTAAAACCATCAAGCTTGGCTTGTCAGACGGCAGTTTCGTTGAAGTGGTTTCAGGCTTGGCAGACGGTGAGCAGGTCGTGATTGGTATCACCGATAGTCCAGCGCCATGATAAAAACCAAATGCTTGCGAAAAACCTATCATTTGGGCGGCACGGATATCCACGCACTTGACGGTGTAGATTTGCATATTCCCAAAGGGCAATTCGTCGCTATTTGCGGCGCTTCGGGGTCTGGCAA
This sequence comes from Alphaproteobacteria bacterium, assembly GCA_024278855.1. Taxonomy (GTDB): domain Bacteria; phylum Pseudomonadota; class Alphaproteobacteria; order Caulobacterales; family Maricaulaceae; genus Robiginitomaculum_A. The sequence continues at coordinate 131,264 of JAJRSJ010000027.1, forward strand.
AACCACGCTGATGAACATGCTGGGCGGGCTGGATCAACCGGACGGCGGCTCGGTTGAGGTGGATGGTCACGATATAGCCAGGCTGTCGCACAATGCTCTGGCCCGTTTTCGTAATGAAAGTGTTGGTTTTGTGTTCCAGCACTTTAACCTGCTGGCGCGGCGCACCGCAGTGTCCAATGTTTTGCTACCCCTTGAATACCGCCGCCCCAAACCTGGCGACCACAAAAAACGCGCATGCCGGGCCTTAAATGATGTGGGTCTGGGCGACCGGACGGCCCACAGACCGGCGGAGCTTTCTGGCGGCCAGCAACAGCGCGTCGCCATTGCCCGCGCTTTGGTGGGGGAACCGCGTTTACTACTGGCGGACGAACCAACGGGGGCGCTGGATTCCCAAACATCTGCTGAATTGCTGGAACTGCTTGTGCGGCTTTCGCAACAAGGCCTGACAATTGTCTTGATCACCCATGACAAGGAGGTGGCCGCCTATGCCCGGCGGGTAATTACCATGAGTGACGGCAAAATTGTCTCTGACCAGATGAATACCGAAGCAAATACGAAGCTTGCATCATGAGACATTTTATTGCTGCATATGTCAGCCTGGTTTCGCGCCCCTTTCGCACCTTGCTGACCATGTTTGGCATTGTCATCGGGGTTGCGGCAATCTACGCGATGATCTCCATCGGGAACGGGGCAAAAAAGATGATTATCCACAGCCTGGACGGTATAAATACCAGGTCAATTGCGATTACACCCATTTGGACGGAGAATAAAGCTTCCAGGCGGACAGAAAGACGTCCGTTCAGCGAGGCGGATATTGAGGAGATCAGCCGCATAGAGGGGGTGGAAAGTGTATCGGGAGAAAATTCCAAAGAATTTTCTGTCGCCGTGCCCGGCGCAGATTTAAAGGTTGGTATAGACGGCTCGGATGCATTTTATCTGCGCACAAAAAGCATGACACTAAAACTGGGCCGTAATTTAAACGAAACGGATTTGCAGTCCAAGGCGCTGGTGGCAATTATTGGCAGTTCGGTCGCCCAGTCGCTTTTTGGCACCAACCACCCCATTGGCGAAACCGTGAAGATTGACAAAATCCCGTTTACCGTCATTGGCGTGGTTGAAAAACACGAAACAAACCTGTCATCTCGCAGGGATGAAAACAAATTTGTCCTGATCCCCAGAACCACGGCCCGGGCCCGGCTGATGGGCGGTCATGCCTCGGTTAAAAACCATGTTGAGGGTATAACAGTCATTTTCGAACGCGAGCAGGATTTTTCCAGGATTGAAGATGATATTGAGCATTTATTGCGCTACACGCGCGGCTTGTTGGATTCTGATAAACTCAATTTCAGAATGTTTAATTTCGCCGCCGCTCGCAATCAAATGATGCAAGTCCAGCGCGTCTTGAGCCTGCTACTTGGGTCAATAGGCACGATTATTTTGATTGTTGGCGGGGTTGGTGTGATGAATATCATGCTGGTCAATGTCACCGAGCGCACCCACGAAATCGGCTTGCGTCTTTCTGTAGGTGCACGACGATCCGACATTTTGTGGCAGTTTGTCATTGAGGCTATATTGCTATGTGGCCTTGCGGGCATTGTTGGCCTTGGGCTTGGTTGGGGCATTATTGCTGTGGCCGAAATAATCGGCGAGTTTAAAATGGATACAGGCTGGTCTGTAGCCGCTTTGGCTTTCGGCTCGTCGCTATTTGTCGGGCTAATCTTCGGCTATCTTCCCGCACGCCGGGCCAGTCGGTTGCATCCCGTAGAGGCGCTTCGCCATGAATAAATATTGGGCATGAATAAACTAAGGTGAGTGAATGATGATAAAATACAAATTCATAGTGGGCGCAGTGTTTGGCCTGTTCCTGATTTCGGCCTGTGCTGCGGTGGACAAACAGGCCATCAATACCAGGATCGAGCAGGCCGAACATACCCTGCCCAACCATTGGCAATCAGCTATGTTGGCTGCGTCACACCCGCGCTCATGGCAAAGCTTGTTTGGCGACCCCTTGCTGGCAGAATACCTGGCCAGGGCCGGGAGCCAGAACCTGAGCCTAGAGCAAGCGGCGGCTCGTATTCGCCAATCTGCAGCCCGGTTGCGACAATCTGAAGCCGTGCTGTTGCCGACTATTACGGCGGATTTACGGGCCAGTGGCTCGACTTTGCTGACAAATCTTAATACTGCAAATGACAGTTACGGCGCAGGCATTTCTGCTTCCTGGGACCCGGATATATTCGGCGGCAACAAAGCGGATATCCGGCAATCTACTGCATTACTAGCCGTTCAAAAAGCCAACGGCGAACGCTTGCGCCGCACGATCATGGCCCAGGTGGCGCGGGCCTATATTTTCATCATAACGGCGGATCTACAATTGGAGTTGGCCCGTGAAAACCTGTCTTTTATTGCCGAAACCAAACGTATCTCCAAAGCACGTTTTGACGCCGGAGATATTGCACGGGATAACCTTTCCTTGTCCCTATTGGAGTTCGAAAACGCATCCGCATCCGTGCAAAACCTGGAATTTTCCGCCAGACAATCACGCCGGGCCTTGTCTTTGCTGATCGGGGATTTTGGCGCCGATAAATTATCCGTGGCAAATGCCCTGCCCGCGCCTGCGCTTTTGGGTTCGCAAAGCCTGCCGGCAAATTTACTGGCAAGCCGGTTTGATATTTTAGCGGCACGGGCAAATTTGGTTGCGCGTATTGCCACATTGGAAAGCGCTGCCGCCGACGACTGGCCGCGCATTGGGCTTTCGGGACGCATAGGGAGTTCGGGTAATTTGGAAGATCTGTTTAATCCCGCCCGCTATATTGCCAACCTGGCCGCATCTCTTGTGGGGGTTATCTTTGACAATGGCCGCAATCAGGCCAGACGGGACGGGGCCAACGCATCCCTGGACGAAGCCTTGGCTAGCTATAAACAGATTTTGCGAAACGCGGTGTCCGAGGTTAACGCGGCCTTTGACGAAACGGCGGTTTTGCGCCGATCACTAGCGGCCCTGAACCGCGCTAGCATCGCCGCCAACAAAGCGTTAGAGCTTGAGAAAATTAAATATGATTTGGGCGAGTCTATCTTGTTGGATGTGTTGACCGTACAAAGGCGGGTCAATTCAATAAAATCGTCGCGCATATCAACCGAGCGCCGCCTGCTAGACGCCCAAATCTCCGCCTATCTGGCAATAGGCGCGCAGAATTATGAGCTTCCGTCAAAAGCCAACATTTTATCGAGATAGGGTTCGGAGAAATCTATTTTAGGCTCGACACAAAACGGTTATCATCAAAATTACGGATATTCCAAGTACCCAAAACAATCGTGGCGTCGCGAGTTTTGCGCGGCATTTCGGCGTCCATTTGGGCGCGGATACGTTTGAGGCCCGCAACGGTGCGAGCTCTTTGTCGCTGGCCCATATTGCGAAGGTTTTTATAAAACGGCACGCCATACCCCTGTTACAAACTAAACCCATAGCATGTTTTAGTGAATAGCGCAATTATCTATCAAGCGCACCCCTTGGCAATGGGCTGCAATGAGCAGGCGGGCCGGGCGAGCGCCCATATGACCATTGAGCAATACCAGTGATTTTTCATCGGCCACAGCCACATAATCCACACGCTCAAATCCTGCGTCCAGAATTTTTTTTCGGGCGATTTCTGTCGCAGTTTCTATAATGTCACCGTCCGAAATTCTGCGCGCACATTCATACATAATGACATTCAGCCGCCCGGCTATTGTGCGCGCCGCTGCACCGAAATACCTGTTTCTCGACGACATGGCCAGACCGTCCGGCTCGCGCATGACCGGCGCACACATGATGCGCACGGGCATGTCCAGATCAGCGGTGAGGCGGCGTATGGTCAGGAGTTGCTGATAGTCTTTTTCGCCAAATACGGCCAAATCCGGCTGCACTCGATTAAAAAGCTTGGTGACAATTAAGGCGACGCCCGCAAAAAAATGACTGCGGGTACGGCTTTCCAACCCTACAGCCGGGCCGCCGAGCGCAATCCTTGTGGCATGGTCGTCAGTGTACATTTTTTCGGGCATGTAAACCAGATCACATCCGGCGGCTTTGAGCATTTCACAATCTCGCTTATGGTCGCGGGGGTAGGTGGCAAGGTCTTCGCCCTCGGCAAATTGGGTTTCGTTGACATAAATACTGGCAATGGTTTTGCTGGCGTGGGCTTTGGCTTTGGTGATCAAGGATATATGTCCGCCGTGCAAAGCCCCCATAGTCGGCACCAACCCGATGGTTTCTCCAGACCCGCGCCACCCCCACACCTGCTTGCGCAATTCGTTTTCAGATGTGATGAGTGCAAATCCTGCCTTGGCATGCCCTTTGGGTGTTTGTATAGATTTCTCGGACATAATAACCTCTAATTTGGGGCAACAACCAAGCAGGGTTTTGCCCGGGCCACAAGCGTGTTGCACACATATCCGGCCTGCTCAAATGACAAGCCGGCGAGCCTGGCCCGGTAGATGATCCCGTCGATTTTTTGTACTGGAATAACCACCTGTTCCGCATTCATAAGCCCCAAATCTGCATCGGTGCGAACTATCTGGTTGACCATGTGCGCGTCCGCAGCGAAAGCAAATGCGCCGAGCTGCACTGCCCAGTTTTTGGCGGCGGGTCTGACTGGCATTTGCAGGCCCTTAGCACCCCCCACCCGTCCACTGCCAATTATAGTGTGCGAAGCCCGCAAGGTGTAAGCTTGGGCGCTATCCGGTTTTGGGTTTGGTTTGCGCGTGCCTGTGGTTTTTCGGGTATCTGCATTTAAGGCAAATCTGCGGGCGCGGGTTTGGTCAATTGTTTTTTGCACCGCAAACCCGCGCTCGATCAAATCCGCCATATGGCTATCGCGGGAGCGCCCACTGGCCCCGCCGAGCACCACGGCGATCAAACGCCGCCCGCTCCGCTCGGCCGACAACACCAAATTATATCCGGATGCATTGGTATAGCCGGTTTTGAACCCGTCGACCCCCGCCACTTTCCCTAACAAAGTATTGTGGTTGGTATAGGTGCGGCCTTTATAGGTGAATTTTATCTGGTTGAAATACGGGTAATATTGGTGGTGGGTACGCAACAAGCTTTCCGCCAGTTTGGCCATATCACGGGCCGTGGTAATTTGGCCATCATCTGGCAGGCCGTTGGCATTGCGAAAGACCGTGCGCTGCATGCCTAAAGCCTTGGCCTTGGCGGTCATTTTCGCGGCAAATTCGGTTTCCGATCCGCCCAACCGCTCGGCCAACACCACGGCGGCATCATTGCCCGACATGACCGCCACAGCTTGTACGGCTTGCTCTACGGTGATGGTTTGTCCGCGCCGCAGCCCCAGTTTCACCGGCGCGGTCCGGGCGGCGCGGGCCGAAACCAAGAGCTTTTCGTCTAGGCCAAGCTCGCCGCGCTCAAGGGCATCAAATACCAAATATAATGTCATCATTTTGGTCAAAGACGCCGGATAACGCAGACCGTCAATTTGACGGGCGTGCAATATCTCCATACTGCCTACATCAACAATAATGGACGCATATTTGTTTTGCCCATCTTTTGCCAAGGCGGATATATTCAGCCCGAAGGTCAGGATAAAAACGACAAGAATACGCAAAACATATTTCATATCCAAGCCATAAAGAGCCACTGTTTTAAGAATGGTTAACGCGGATTAATAAATAGCACAAATCGCCTCTTTTACTTTTCGAAAAAGCCATTATCTTAGGGAGCATGATTAAACAGCTAAAGAACAGACTGCCATATATGGGCGGTGATGATGAACGCGGTAATGAGCGGGACAATGAACGCGGTGTTGCCACCAAAACCCGGCCCAAACCCAAACAACCGTCGAAGTACCGGGTGTTGCTGCTTAATGATGATTACACGCCTATGGAATTTGTTGTCGGGCTTTTGATGGGTGTTTTTAAAAAAAACCAGGAAGAAGCAACAAAAATCATGATGGATGTGCATCAAAACGGTATCGGCATTTGCGGCATTTATACCTTTGAAGTGGCGGAAACCAAAGTGGCGCAAGTGCTAGACGCTGCCAAGCGCCACGACCATCCACTTAAATGCACACTCGAAAAAGCCTGAACAAAACCTGGGTAAGAACCTGAGTAAAAACCCGCCTACACAATCAAAAGCAGATATACACTTGAAAAAGCATGAAAACCCGCCACATTAGAACTTAGATTAAAGATACGAGAAAAGACGAAAGACACATTATGGCTTCATTCTCCCCGGTTCTTGAAGAAACCATCCACCGCGCTTTGACCTTGGCGTCTGACCGTCAGCACGAGCTTGCAACCCTTGAACATCTATTGCTAGCTTTGATCGACGACAAAGACGCCAGCGCAGTGCTAAGCGCTTGTGATGTAGAGTTGGAAAGCTTGCGCGCCGCCTTGACCGTTTATCTGGACGAAGACCTGGCCTCCCTGGTGGTCGAGGAATTCGACGAAGCCCGCCCTACCGCCGGTTTTCACCGGGTGATCCAGCGCGCCGTCATTCATGTGCAAAGTTCCGGCCGCGAAGAAGTGACCGGGGCCAATGCGCTTGTGGCCTTGTTTAATGAGCGCGAAAGCCATGCGGTGTATTTTTTGCAAGAGCGCGACATGACCCGTTATGATGCGGTCAATTATATCTCCCACGGTATTTCCAAAACCGGCGACGGGCCTGAGAACCGTCCCATCATTGGCACAGGCCAAAACGAAGAGGGTGGCCCCGACAAAAACCAGGAAGACCCGTTGGAAGCCTATTGTGTTAATCTCAATAAAAAAGCCGAAGACGGCGGTATTGATCCGCTGATTGGCCGCACCTCCGAGGTTGAACGCTGTATCCAGGTTTTGTCGAGACGCCGCAAAAACAACCCGCTTTTAGTTGGTGATCCCGGCGTTGGTAAAACCGCGATCGCCGAAGGCATTGCCTTGCAAATCGTCAAAGGTAAAACTCCAGACGTCATAAAAGACGCCACTATATTTGCTCTGGACATGGGTGCTTTGTTGGCCGGAACCCGCTACCGGGGTGATTTTGAGGAACGGCTCAAGGCCGTTATGAAAAAATTGGTCGAAACACCTGGCGCAATTTTGTTCATCGACGAAATCCACACCATTATTGGTGCGGGCGCTACATCCGGCGGCGCTATGGATGCATCCAATCTGCTCAAGCCGGCCTTACAGTCCGGTAAATTACGCTGCATGGGCTCAACCACCTATAAGGAATACCGCCAACATTTCGAGAAAGACCGGGCTTTGGCCAGACGCTTTCTCAAGATCGACGTGGTGGAACCCACCCCCGGCGATACGGTAAAGATTTTGCGCGGGCTCAAATCCTATTTCGAAGATTTCCATCAGGTCAGCTATACCGCCGAGGCCGTACAAGCGTCCGTGGATGTGGCGGTGCGCCACATCACCGACCGCAAATTACCCGACAAAGCCATTGATGTCATCGATGAGGCCGGCGCGTTTCAAAAGCTCCAACCCAAAAACAAGCGCAAGAAAACCGTCGGTATCAAAGACATAGAGGCTGTGGTCGCCAAAATAGCCCGTATTCCGCCCAAAACGGTTTCAAGGGATGATGCCAAGGTCCTGAAATCCCTGCCTGAAGATTTGCGCCGGGTTGTATTTGGCCAAAGCAAGGCTATTGAGCAAGTTTCCGCTGCCGTCAAATTGGCCAGGGCCGGCCTGCGCGAGCCGGACAAACCTATTGGCTCTTATTTGTTTTCCGGCCCCACGGGCGTCGGCAAAACCGAAGTTGCCAGACAATTGGCCATTGCACTCGGGCTAGAATTATTGCGTTTTGATATGTCTGAATATATGGAACGTCACACGGTCTCCAGATTGCTGGGCGCACCTCCGGGCTATGTGGGCTATGACCAAGGCGGGTTGTTGACCGACCGGGTAAGTGAACACCCCCACTCTATTTTGCTGTTGGACGAAATTGAAAAAGCCCACCCGGATGTGTTCAATATCCTGTTGCAAGTCATGGACAACGGCACGCTCACTGATGCGAGCGGGCGGGCCATTGATTTTCGCAATGTCATATTGATCATGACCACCAATGCCGGAGCCGCCGATGCCGCCAAAGCTGAAATCGGGTTTGGCCGGGCCGACGGTAGCAACGAAGAAGACGACAAAGCTATCAAACGTCTGTTCACACCGGAGTTTCGCAACCGCCTTGACGCTATGGTCAAATTTGATGCGCTCGGCCGAGCAGATATTGCCAAAGTGGTGGATAAATTTATCATCCAGTTAGAGGCGCAGCTTTCCGACCGTAAAATCCTGTTTGAAGTCTCCAAAGCCGCCAATCTATGGATCGCCGACAAAGGTTATGACAAGCGTTATGGTGCCAGACCTTTGGCCCGCACTATCCAAGAATATATCAAAAAACCTTTGGCAGACGAAATTCTGTTCGGGAAATTGAAAAAAGGCGGCTTGGTCAAAGTCGGGGTGGACAAGAAAAATAACAAATTAAAGTTCGACATTTTGAAACCTGCCCAACTGAAAATAGAAGGCAAAAAGGGCGGCAAAGGCTTGCCCGCCCCTAAACCGAAAGAAGATGCGTAAAGGGTGAATAATCACCCCCAAGTTAATCCGAGGTGTAATCCTGTTAGCCCATGTTCAGCCCATGCGCGAAATGTGTTGCGGCGGGGTATTGGAAAGCAATTGGCGGAGTAATTGCGTACGACTGGTAACATCTGCTTTGGAGTAGATTGAACGCAAATGATTTTCCACTGTACGCACACTAATCAGCAGGCTTTCTGAAATTTGGGTATTTGTTAGCCCTTGGGCCAATGTCATGACAATTTCACCTTCGCGCAGTGTCCAACCAAATTCTTCAGCGCATTTGGATATGGCAATATTGGTATGAACAAAGCCGAGCCTGACAATGAAGCGCAAAACTCCATTTTCCGAGATGGTCTTGCTCACGGAAAAATTGATGTTTTGGTTTAATGCGGTTCGGTCTGAATCTGGACACAAGGAGCTAATATTCACCTGTCGGCGGCCGCTTTTTATCAAACTGGTCACGGCTTGGGAAACCCGCTGCATTAGAAACGGTAAATTTCCATAGGTCTTATTGCGCACACAATCGCTCATTTCTTTGATCTGGAGCGCATCATCAAGGATGAGATAGCCCGTATTGTCCCACACGGATTTCAGATTTTCGCTTAATAGTTTGTATTTTTCCAAATGCTCCTTGAAAGTAAGTCTGGCGATTGTCGAGCCGACGATGGGCGCAATACTAATCGCCCTGCGAATAGCATTATCACCAAAATCTCGCATGCCGTGGGGGCGATGAAAGCCGACAATAACCAAAAGATCATTGTTGACAGTTTTCGGCTTGACCGCCAAAGCCAGAACATGGCGGATACCGCTAGGTTTTAAAAAGTCGTTATAATCATCGGTTTTTACAAATGTATTTTGGTCACAGACATCAGACAGACGATAGACATCTGTACGGGCATCTGCCTGGGTGTGCCGCAAAGCATTAAGGTCACGGTTCAGGATGACCGGGTCCGAGCGGTGAAATTTATTTATATATTGATTATGGATTTTATTGCCCACACCCTGGGCAAGGTTATGCCCTATTTCATAGCCCTCATGGTCATGTTGAAAATGTAACAACGTGCTGGTCTCGGCACCAATTTTTTGGGCAACTGAACCGAGGAGCGTATTTTCAAGGGATGCGTAATCATGGCACTCGGAAATCTCCTCATAAAGATGAGAGGAATACGGCGGTGATTGTGTAATCCGTTTCGAAGACAAATTGCGACCCCGTGTTTACGCGAGCCGTTATAGTGAGCGAATTTGCGCCGAGCGTCAAGCCGGATGGTCAACCCCATAGTTAACCAAGCAAGCATAGGGAAATTTAAGCTTCTAGAATTTGCACCATTTCTTTGCGCATGACATTTTTTTTGACTTTACCAGTGACCGTTAAAGGAAATGCGTCGACGAAGCGAATGTGGCGGGGGATTTTGAAATGGGCTATTTCGCCTTTGCAAAAATCTTTTACACCTGCGTCTGTGAGCTTTGCGCCGGGCTTCAGTCTAATCCAGGCGCAAACTTCTTCGCCGTATTTTTCGTCCGGGACGCCGAACACCTGGGCTTCGGCAATATCAGGATGGGTGAATAAAAAATCCTCGATTTCGCGTGGGAAAATGTTTTCACCGCCGCGAATGAGCATATCTTTGACCCGCCCGACAATGTCGCAATACCCGTCCGCATCAATGACGGCCAAATCGCCCGTATGCATCCAACCGTCAACATCAATAGCCTCTCCGGTTTTTTCTTCGTCGTTCCAATAGCCGCGCATAACCGAATAACCACGTGTGCAAAGTTCGCCTTTCACGCCGCGCTTAATCGTTCCGCCTTGTTCGTTGACAATCTTAACCTCCACATGAGGGTGGACGCGACCAACTGTGGAAACACGTTTTTCCAACGGGTCGTCCTTTGCGGTTTGAAAGCTGATGGGAGAAGTTTCGGTCATGCCGTAACCAATAGTAACCTCGCCCATATTCATATCACTGATTACCCGCTTCATCACTTCGATGGGACAAGGCGATCCCGCCATGACGCCAGTGCGCAAGGATGTCAGGTCACGGGATTTGAAATCCGGATGGTCAAGCATGGCAATAAACATGGTCGGAACCCCGTAAACGGCCGTGCATTTTTCTCTAGCCAAGGTTTTTAAAACTTCTCCGGCGTCAAATTTTGCCGAGGCATAAATTGCCGTAACCCCGTGCAGGCAACAGGCCAAACTGCCCATGACCATGCCAAAACAGTGATAAAGCGGAACCGGAATGCAAAGTTTGTCACCGGGGCCGAAATTTTGGGCTTGCCCGGTAAACAAAGCATTATTGAGGATGTTTTTATGGGTGAGGGTTGCGCCCTTTGGGGCGCCGGTTGTGCCGCTGGTAAACTGGATATTGATCGGATCGTCCGCGCTCAAACTCTCTTGGATTTTTTCCAGGCGCTTATGGTCTTCTGCCCGCCCGTTTTGCAGGACTTGATCAAATCCGTAAAACCCCGGCTGCTCCATCTCGCCGATTTGTATAAGGGTTTTCAGGCTTGCGACCTTGCCGCTTTCCGTAAGAGCTTTGGCCATGCCTGCATAATCGGCATGTTCGGTCTTATTGGCTAATACTAACGCCTTACAGCCAACTTTATCCAGGGCATATTCCAATTCCCGTGGGCGGTAATCAGGGTTTATATTGACCAACACCAATCCGGCCAAAGCGGTTCCGAACTGGGTAATTGTCCACTCAGCGCAGTTTGTAGCCCAAATGCCGACCCGGTCTCCAGGCTCAAGGCCTAAAGCCAAAAGCCCAAGCCCCAAGTTTTGCGACCGTTCCAGCAATTGCGTGAAACTAAGCCGCAAATCTTGATGGTGCGATACAAGCGCATCAGCATTTGGCCACCGCCGCGCCGCCCGGTGCAGGGCACCGCCAATGGTACCTTCGTAAAGAGGAGCATCGGTGGGCCCTGTTACATGACTTAAAGACATTTAGTTGATATCAGGATAGTCAACATTGATATGATCTGCCACACCGCCATCCAAAGCCATTTGGTACATAAATTTACCATCAACCACCGCAGCAATTGAGCCGTCGTCATTATATCCCAGTAATGGCCCGTGCATGACAGCAAACATGGTGAAACCGCCCGGACTGTCAGGCTGATGGATAGCACCGGCTGGCTCCCAGACATAATGCAGGCCCGGGCCGCGGTCATCATCATAACCAAATTCGCCCTCTAAAATAATACCTTCAACCGCACCAACATGGCCATGTACAGGCGCGTCATTATCCGGGTCTACTTTGAGGATCATGGAAAAGCCGCCAGTTTTCATATCAACATTTAGAAGCCTGAACCAGGTACCTTCAATCACCCAAGGTAGCCATTTTAGCGCGTTGGTGTCCAAAAATACAGACTGTTTTGGTTTAACCGTTTTCACGGTCATTGCGTCGCTTTTTGTTAGTTTAATTGAAGACATTTTATTTCCCTTTTTGTGGTTTCAGTTGCACTTCGTTTTACACAAATAGTACTTCACGGTATGACGGGAACCCCCTAGTTTGTCATGTTTTTTCTACATTAAACCAGTTTTTTTCATGAAATTTCGACATATGGTCGCAAAATTGAGTAGTTTACGCTATTGGCGGGCCGGCCATTATCGGGTCAAATTGTCGCAAGCAATAGAAATTAGATAATGCAAAAGGGGACACTATGTCACACGTTAACATCAATCACAAAACAATTACATCAATGCTAAGCTCGGCGGCTATAGGGCTTGCCCTTGCGGTTACGGGGGCAGGCTTTGCCGGGACCGCCTATGCGCAAAGCGATGCCCAAACGGGTGAAAGCACGTCTTCAGGCGGATTTGACGAAATTATCGTTACGGCCCGTAAGCGCGAGGAGAGCGTCGAGACCACACCGATTGCCATTTCGGCTTTTACCGGGGATACGTTGGAAAAGCGCGGCGCGGTCAATATTGAAGATGTATCAAGGTTTGTGCCTAATTTAAATATTAGCTCTAACGGTGGTGCGGGCGGCAGTGGCAGCACGTCGAGCATTTTTCTGCGCGGTGTCGGGCAAAGTGATTTTCTGATTACCACCGACCCGGGCGTCGGTCTTTATATTGATGGGGTGTATTTTGCCCGCGCCACAGCAACCATTATGGATTTGCTTGATTTGGAGCGGGTTGAGGTTTTACGCGGCCCACAAGGCACGTTGTTTGGTAAAAACACCATAGGCGGCGCCATAAGCCTGATTTCTGCCAAACCAAATCCTGACGGCGGCGGTAAGATTGAGCTTCGGGCCGGGCAAAATAATTATTATGAAGGGCGTGCCATGGTCGATGTGCCCATGAGCGAAAATTTAAACGCGCGCTTCTAGGCCCTTTATAAAACCAAAGACGGTTATACGGACAGAATTGTCACGGGTGAACGTGAAGGCGATGAGCGCAGCTTTGCGGCCAGAGCCATGTTCACATGGGAGCCTAGTGACCAATTTACGGCCGACCTTGCTATTGATGTTCAAAAACGCAACGGAACCACGGCGGAAACGGCAATTTTACAATTCGAGCCAACTGCGCCTGTAGCAACCTTGTGGGGTATTTTTGTCGGAACCGCAGCCAATCCGGCGGCTGTTGTTAACACGAACCCGCGCCGTAGCGGCTCCACAGGCCCCAATATAGATGACAATAAAACTTTCGGCCTTGGCCTGACCATGGAATATGATCTCGGATCCACCACGCTTAAATCCATTAGCGCGGTGCGCACCTTAGACGCTGAATTTGGTCGCGACGGCGACGGCACGCCCAATGCATTTGTGCACACGAATAATAAAGTTGTGCAGCAACAATATTCTCAAGAGCTACAACTTATCGGCAAAAGCTTTGACGGTCGGCTGGATTGGGTCGGCGGGGTTTATTACTTTAATGAACTGGCCAAAGACACCAATGATGTGCGACTTGCGGAAGGGCTTTTTGCGGCGCTTGAAGCTTTACCCGCCGCCGTTTTACCATTGGTGCCAGGTTCAGTATGTCCAGGGCCGTTTCCGCCTAATGTTTGTGCAGGCGGGGTCGGCAACCCTTTCAATACCGGGCTGGATCTTGATTTTGATATTTACAACAAAGTCAGAGCCGAAAGCTATGCGATTTTCGGTAGCGGTACATTTGCGCTCACGGATCAGTTCAATGTAACTGCAGGACTACGGTATACGGACGAAAACAAAGATTACTTCCTTGACCATAGCCGGGTTAATTCAGGCGCCGCGATTATTCCGCCGACCACTGTCACGGATAGTTGGAGTGCCTTGTCGCCCAAATTCAGCTTGGACTATCAGGCAGGCGAGAACACGTTATTATATCCATCTGTAGCCAGAGGCTTCAAAAGCGGCGGCTTTAATGGCCGGCCAACCTCCCAAGGCGCGGTTGACAGTTATGCGCCGGAATTTGTCTGGTCCTATGAGGCTGGTATCAAAACCAGCTTTGCCGACAGGCGGGTTCTACTGAGTATGGCCGCTTTCATGTATGATTACCAAGACATGCAGCTCACATCTGTTCGGGCTGACGCATTTGGCAATTTATTACTAGTGACAGAAAATGCCGGCACAGCCAATATTAACGGTTTTGAGGCAGAGGTGCAGGCAATGGTTACAGACAATTTTGTCGTCGATGCAAGCCTTGGCTTGCTCGATGCAAAATATGACCAGCTCAATGCTGGCGCAACGGTTACAACCAATTTAAGGCTTGCACGCACACCGGATTTCACCATGTCATTAGGCGGAGAGTACACGTTTGAAGTTTCCGATGACTTTGATTTGACAGTGCGCGGGGATTATTCTTACCGCAGTAGCCAAGCCCTTGACCCGGCCAATACCGCAATCTTGATCCAGGACGGTTACGGCCTGCTCGGTGGACGTATCACCCTGACGCCGCAAGATGCCAATTGGGAAGTCGCTATTTACGGCAAAAACCTGACGGACGAGCTTTATCTGGTTGGCGGGCTTACCGTATTGGACAGCTTTGGTACCGTAGAGGGTTCCTACGGCTTGCCGTCTGAATGGGGTATCGCGACCAAACTGAAGTTTTAATTTATTTCCTTTCAAGCCCCGGCCTGTGATATAGGTCGGGGCGTAATAATAATGTGTCTGGGGAAAATCTGTTCGTTTATATTATGCCCCGCAGCACGAATTGTCGCAATTTGGGTATAGAAAGCGAATGTATGCAAACCAGTAAGCAGATCGACGTCAACAGCAAACCCGTCATTGCGGCCCTTACATTGTTGGCAACCATCGCACCCGCCGCCGCCGTATTAAGCCCCTTGCTAGTGGGTGCCTATGTCACAGACATGGGTTTCACCCCGCAACAAGGCGGCTCTATCATTGCGGCTGAATTGATCGGGGCGGCTTTATCTTCCCTATCTACTTTTTTCCTGATTAGCCGCGTAAATTGGCATAAAATCCTCTACGGCGCAATTTTTACCATGATTGTCTGCTATGGTATTTCGTACATGATCACTAGCTATGACGCGTTCCTCGTCACCAGATTTGTCTCCGGGCTTGCTTTGGGCACACTGATGACCATGACCATTGTCGTGGCCGGGATGATGAAAGATCCGGAGCGGGCATTTGGTTTTTGGTCTCTGGGCCAGATCGTCTTTGCCGTGATCGGGTTTGCGGTTTTTCCCAAATTATTACCGCAAATTGGTCTGGACGGGTTTTTTATCTTCATGGCAGCGGCGGTGGCGTTACTGATATTGCCGGCCCGCTTCATGCCTGAGCGAGCGGTTGCGGCAAATAAAGCCCAAAACGGCGAAACATCAACTGCCGCAAAAAGCCTGATCGCAATCGGGGCGCTAGCGGCTTTCTTGTTTTACATAGCTATTGGCAGTGTCTGGGCCTATGTGGAGCGGATCGCAGATCAAGCCGGGATTGAAGCCGGTACCATCGGTTATGTTTTATCCCTATCCTCGCTATTAGGGGTGGTCGGCGCGGCGGCGGCCACTTGGATTAGCACAAAATATGGCCGTTTCCTGCCCAGCGCTATCGGTTATATTTTGGTCGGGCTTGGTATATTGCTGTTGTTCAATCTTGAAACCACCATGTTTTACACGCTTGCGTCTTTGGTATTCAAATTTGCTTGGTGGTTTACCGGGCCGTATTTACTAGCCAGTGTCACCAGCATGGATGCGTCCGGGCGCATGGCGATTTTGGTCAACTTTATGATCGCTTGCGGTCTGGGGTTAGGGCATGCCATAGGCGCGAAAGTGCTGACCATTGCCCAGCAAATTGGCGGCGGGCCATTAAACTATAATGCCGTGATCCTTTTCGGTGTAACAAGTTTGGCCATCTCTTTTCCGCTTTTGGCTTTGGTTTTTCGCGCCCATAACAACTCTGGCAAACCCGTTCCCGTAATTTCATAAGAAAGGTTTTAAGATGACGGATTATTCAAACACAGACCCTGGCATGTTGCAATTTGTCAACCAGTTCTACGCAGCCCCGCAAGTCGGTTTTGCAGCGGTGGGCCTCGACAATGCGCGGCTCATGCTCGATGCTTTCCCCGACATGGTTGATCTCCCGGCAGTAGAGATCGGCGAAGTGCGCGATATTGAGGTCGCAGGCGCGGACGGGCCTTTGAAAGCACGGCTTTATGTGCCCGAGAATGCCCAACCCAATAGCCCTGCCCTAATCTTTTACCACGGCGGTGGCTGGGTCATGGGCGGACTGGATAGCCATGACCGCCCGTGCCGCCGAATTTGTTCGGTCGGTAACATTCCCGTTTTGGCTGTGGATTACCGTCTGGCCCCCGAACACCCGTTCCCGGCAGCCATTGACGATGCCGTGGCCGCCTTTCACTGGGCGTGCGAAAATGCAGGCAAGCTCGGCATTGATAAAACCAAATTAGCGGTTGGCGGCGATAGTGCGGGCGGCAATATTGCGGCCTCGCTTGCTTTGTCGCTGAGGGGTGACAAACGCGGCGAGCCTGCTTTTCAGCTCCTGATTTACCCGGCCCTACAAGCCTTTGGCAAAGCCCGTTCTCACGAAAAATTCGGCCAAGGTTATGCCCTTGATAAAGCGGACATGAATTTCTTTATCACGTCTTATGCTGGGAAAAATGCCAATGCATCCGACGATGTGCGCCTATGGCCACTTTTGGCAAAGGACTTCAATAATACCCCGCCCGCCTATATTATTACAGGCGGCCAAGACCCCTTGCAAGATGACGGCATTCAATACGCAAATGCGCTCGAAGCGGCAGGTGTGAACATAAAACTTAAACATTATCCAAGCATGACCCACGGGTTTTGCTCCATGACGGCTTTGTCGCCCGATGCTTTGCAAGCCCTTGAAGATGCGGCGCGTTATGTGGGCGCAGCTTTACGCGGTTAGGGACGAGGTTAGGCGCGAGAGGAAATATCCATGCAGGCACAAGGTAAAACAATGACGGGGAAGCGTTGTGTTGTCACGGGCGCAGCCTCCGGGATTGGCCGGGTGACATGTACGGAATTTGCCCGAGCCGGCGCGAAGGTGGTATGTGCGGACATCAATCTTGAAGGCGCGCAAAAAACGGTTGAGGCTTGCGCAGGCGATGCCCTTGCGGTGCGCCTTGACGTAACCCGGCCAGACAGTTGGAAAAATTGTCTGGATATTGCCGTCGAAGAATTTGGCCAGGTCGATATATTGGTCAATTGCGCCGGCATCGGCCGCAATGGCGATTTCGAAGCTTTTTCCCTGGCGGATTGGAATGCACTTATTGCAGTCAATCTAACCGGAACCTATCTGGGCTGTCAGGCGGCCATGCGTTTAATGCGGCCCCAAGGAAGCGGTGTTATTATCAATCTGTCTTCCATTGCAGCGACCACGGGCGGCGCAGATATTGCCGCCTATTGCGCCACCAAGGGCGGTGTTGCGGCACTGACCAAGGCGGTGGCCATGCACGGGGCGGCCCACGGGATGCGCGTCTGCGCCCTCGCCCCGACCTATGTGGATACGGAATTACTAGATAATGCGGACATTCATTTCCCGTCGCGCCCAGCCATGTTGGACTTGATGGCTGAACTTATACCCATGGGCCGGGTCGCCACACCAAAAGACATTGCGGATACAATTCTGCTGTTGGCTAGTGATGGCGCCGCCATGATAACCGGATCAACTTTATATGTAGACGGCGGACAAACATCCGGCATGCCTAGCCGACACTCGGAGTAAATTATGACAGACAGACTGAACAACAAATCTTGTATCGTGACAGGCGGGGCGCGTGGCCTTGGGCGCGCCATAGCGGAGGCCTTTATCAAAGAAGGTGCGTTGGTTCTGATTACGGATATTGACGAAAAGGCAGGTGTAAAAACCGCGCAAGAAATAGGTGCAAAATTTGCAGTTCAGGACGTGTCTGATGAAGACCGCTGGCCAGAGATCGTCAAGCTTTGTCTGGACGAATTTGGCGGTCTTGATGTTTTGGTCAATAATGCAGGCCTGGCCCAAACCGGGGAAGGGCTATCGCCTGAAGACAGCACGCTTGCTTCGTGGCGGCGTATGTTTAGCATCAATGTCGAGGGTGTGTTTTTAGGCTGCAAGGCAACCCTTCCGGCCCTGCGCAAACAAGGCGGCGGCTCGATCATCAACATGTCGTCCGTAGCCTCCCTTGTCCCGACCCCGTTTTTTACGGCTTACGGAGCCAGTAAAGCGGCTGTGACCCATCTTAGCACATCCGTAGCCCTGCACGGTGCGCCAGATAAAATCCGCTGCAATTCGGTTCATCCGGGGCAAATCCAAACCGATATGCACAATGATATTGTCAAGGACGCCGCGACAAAAGCCGGTGCGCCCCTTGATGTAGTTGAAGCGGACTTTGCCTCGCGTATCCCCATGGGGACCTTTCAACAAGCCAGCGACATCGCCAATACCGTCGTGTTTTTGGCCAGTGATGACAGTGCGCATATTACAGGTACACAAATGGTCGTGGACGGCGGCATGCAACTTACAAATTAAACAACTCAACAAGAGGAAACACTATGAGTAAACTACTTTCTTTCGGACAGCCCCTCGGCAGCATTATGCAAACCGCCTATGTGGTGGACGACCTTGAGCTGGCCGCCCGCAAATGGACAAAAACGCTAGGCATTGGCCCGTGGTTATTACTTGAACATTTTGAAGCCGATAATATGACCTATTACGGCGAACCAACTGACATAGATTTATCCGTGGCTTTGGCCTATACGGGTTCCATGTGTTACGAACTGGTGTTCGTTCATAATGATGTACCCAATGTGTATGCGGACGTGGTGAAAGATAAAGGCTATGGCTGTTTCCACCACTCGGCGATTTCCACCGAAACCTTTGACGAAGACGTGGCCCGCTATAAAGCCCAAGGTTATGAAGTGGCTTTTTACGGCGAAGTCAGGCCCGTGGGCGGCAAACGCTTTGCCTATATTGATACCCGTAAAGACAATGGCGGCATGATCGAGCTGATCGAGATTAGCCCCGAGGTCGAAGGTTTGTTTTCCATGGTCAAAGGCTTGAGCGAAAACTGGGACGGTAAAGATATTATTCGTCGCCCGTAAATATATACTCAAGATACTCGAAAACCGGAAGTTTCTCGGGTATCTTGAGTATAGCACAATAATAAATTGACATCAGGTTATTGACAATATATATGATTTTTCATGTATATTACAGTTAAGAGCTATGTCTGAAAAATTTATTGATAATTATTTATTGTTTCAACTGGCGCTGGCTAGTCATACATTCTCCGAAGAATTTTATGACCAGTTACGCGCCGCTGGTGTCAGCCCGCCCAAATGGCGGATATTGATCAATTTGATGGATTGTCCGGGCATGTATCTTACGGCCCTGGCCAAATACGCCCTGTATGAGCCATCGCGTGTGACCAAGCTTGTGGACCAACTGGTCGGCGAAAAGTTGGTTGAGAGACGTACTAGCCATCAAGATCGCCGCCGCGTCAGCATCCATATTACCGCCAGAGGTTTGGCCCTTGTCAAACCGTTGATTGTCCAAGCGCAAATCCACGAGGCCAGTGTTTTGGCCGGGCTAACGCCCACTGACCAAAAACATTTGAAATCTATTCTAAGAAAATTGGCGCAACGGCACGCCGAAGATATGCAAGTCGGAAATCTGAAACTTGTCGATACGGTATAATTCACAACACATTTTAAAAACCAAAGGAAAATAACATGGCAAAAGCATTCGCATCATCTGATGATATGGAAGAAAAAACAGAAACTTTAAACGTATTAGCGGACGGGGTCTATGCCCTGACCGCCGAAGGCGACCCCAACATCGGGGCTATTGAAGGCGAAGATTTTATTGTCGCCATTGAAGCTCGTGCCACCCCCAAAGCCGCATCAGACTGGCTGAAAAAATTGCGCGAACATACGGACAAACCGGTACGTTATTTGGTGCTAACTCATTACCACGCTGTACGGGTTTTGGGCGCGAGCGCCTTTGACGCGGACGAAATTATCGCCCACGAAAAAACCGCGTTTTTGCTCAATGAGCGCGGACAAGAAGACTGGGACAGCGAATTTGGCCGTATGCCGCGCTTGTTCCGCGAGCCTGACGGCATCCCCGGCCTGACCCATCCACACCTGACTTTCAAGGACGAAATGACTATTGAACTGGGCGGCGACCGGGGGCATTTAGAGCTTAAATTTTGCGGGCGCGGCCATACGGCGGGCGATATTGCGGTTTGGTATCCCAAACACAAAATCCTGTTTGCAGGTGATTTGGTCGAAGCCGAAGCGGCGCTTTATACGGGCGATGCGTTCCATATGGATTGGGCTAGCGGCACGCTTGATAATGTAAAAGCTTACGAGGCCGAAATGTTGATCGGTGGGCGCGGCGCAGTCGTGCGCGGACGCAAAGACGTAGATGCGGCCATTGAACAAACCCGCGAATTTTTACTGGGCATGCAAAAACACGTCAAAGCGGCCCATGATAACGGCGGCACGCTCAAGGACGCGTTCGAAGCGACCCATAAAGCTTTGGCCCCCAAGTTTGCCCACTGGCCAATTTTCGAGCATTGCTTGCCGTTTAATGTGCAAAGGCTTTGGGACGAATATGACGGCATAGATTGGCCGCGTATCTGGACTATGGACCGCGATAGAGAGGTTTGGGCACTATTACAGGATTAGACACAACACGTTTAACACGACAGGATTAGATCATGAGTTTTGACGGCATTCCGGTTTATAAGAAAAAAACCTATAAAAAATCTGCCGAATTATCCGGCGCGGCACCAAAGAAGCACGATTTTATCGTGGTTGGTTCCGGGCCGATCGGTTTGGCAGCAGCTCTGGCTATGGCTCGTAAAGGCCATAAAGTCATCATTGTAACCGCATTTGATTTCGTGCCTGCGGGCAGTAAAGGCATTTGTTATTCCAAGGAAGCTTTGGACATTTTTGACCAGCTCGGCGTCGGTGAACGTATTGTCGACAAAGGTGTGATTTGGAATGTTGGCAAGGTATTTTGGGGGGAAAGCACTGATCCGGTTTACCAATTTGATATGCTGCCGGTCAAAGATCAGAAAAATCCGGGTTTCGTCAATATTCAACAATATTATGTTGAAGACTATTTGGTCGATGCCCTTGAGAAAATGGATAATGTCGATATTCGCTGGGGCCATAAGGTCAGCGGTATTGATACACGTGACGACGGAGCCACCCTGACCATAACTACACGGGACGGTGATTATCAACTGGATACGGATTATGTCATTGCCTGCGACGGCTCTAAATCCACCATTCGCGATTTGATGGGGCTGGATTTTGCGGGCCGGATTTTTGAAGACAGCTTCCTGATCGCCGATGTAAAGTTTAAGCAAAGCCGACCTTCAGAGCGCTGGTTCTGGTTTGACCCGCCCTTTAACCAAGGCCGCACCGCGCTGTTGCATAAACAACCGGACGATATCTGGCGGCTCGACTTTCAACTGGGTTGGGAAGTTGACCGCGAAGAAGCCATAAAGCCGGAAAATGTCGCGCCCTTTATCAAAGGACTGCTCGGCGAAGACACCGAATACGAAGAAGACTGGATGAGCATTTATACATTCCAGTGCCGGCGCATGGCGCGTTTCGTTCACGGGCGCGTGATTTTCGCCGGCGACGCCGCCCATCAGGTTAGTCCGTTCGGGGCGCGCGGTGCCAATAGCGGCCTGCCTGATATTCAAAATCTGTGTTGGAAACTGGATTTGATCTTGCGCGGGCAAGCACCTGAAAGCCTGTTGGAAAGCTATAATATTGAGCGCACCCAGGGCGCGGACGAAAACATCTTAAACTCGACCCGCTCAACGGATTTCATCACGCCAAAGTCGGAAACCTCAACCATTTTCAGGGATGCCGTCCTTGAAATGGCTGGCGAACATGAATTCGCCCGGCCTTTCGTTAATTCCGGTCGTTTGTCCGCCCCGACCCCTTATCATATTAGCCCTTTGTCCACACCAGACGGCACTGAATTCGCCCAAGGCCCAAAACCGGGCCATGTGTGTGTTGATGCCCCCATCGTACAAGACGGGAAAGATGGATGGCTGTTAGAAAGCCTCGGCAATGAATTTACCCTCTTGTATTTTGGCGACACCCCGCCGCAGACCAAGATCAAAACTCTGGTTTTGCCAAATACGGGCCTGGCTAGCGACCGCTACGGCGCCAATACCAGTTATCTTGTCCGGCCAGATAACATTGTTGCCGCAAGATGGGCGCATGCCAATACCCAAAATGCAAATACCCAAGATGTAGAGCGCGCCTATAAGCGCGCACTCGGCGAGGAGGCCTAAACCGTGACAAATCAGCAAACACTAATGACCAAACCCAATATGCCCGACCACGACGATATTTACGAAGCCTTGATCGACGCCCACGACGGATTATCCTTGCAACAAAGCATGAAGCTAAATGCTAAACTGATCTTGTTACTGGCCAATCACATTGGCTGTAAGGACATATTGCTTGAAGCGGTAGAACAAGCCAAGCCTTGACCATAATACATCTAGGGCATCCTAAATCTATTAGGCGGCTATAAGCTTTTCCACCTCGCCGACCAATTGGCGTAAATGTATGGGTTTTGACAAAACTTTGGCGTCAGCAGACGTATCAGCACTGTTTTTGGCGACAGCGGCAAAGCCGGTAATAAACATGATTTTAATGCCAGGTGACAATATTTCCGCCTGCTTGGCCAGTTCAACCCCGTCGAGGCCCGGCATCATAATATCCGTAAGCAATAAATCAAATGCACCGTCGGCAAATTTCAAAGCCCGCAGAGCCCGCTCCCCGTCGGAACAGGCTATGACATGATGTCCGGCTTTTTCCAGTGCTTTTTAGAAGAACCGACGCATTGCATCATCATCCTCGGCGTATAAAATCGTTGCCATACCACCCTTTATTGTTTTTGCTGTTGGATTGTCCCAAACGGCTTATATTGTTTTCATCACCGTTCTGGTTTAATATGATACACAAACCGGAACAATAATCAAGATGTGCAGGATTCCCGCCAAGTGGGGAATAGGCCAGCTCAGTTAAGGAAGTGTGCATGTGGCACGGGGAATATCGACAAAATTATAAGACCCTAATGGTTTGCCAACGCCTGCAGTGCAAGCTCGACCGGTTGGCATTGGACGAAATTGGCACACCTGTTAGCCTGTTGCTAGCCGGCCAACCCAGCACACCTGTTGTCCTGTCGTCGCCCCATTGCGGGCGCAATTACCCAAAAGCTTTTCAGGCCCAAAGCCTATTGTCCTTATTTCAACTTCGCCAAAGCGAGGACTGTTATATTGACCACCTCCTAACCCCCCTACGCAAGCTTGGTATACCGTTTCTCAAGGCCAATTTCCCGCGCATACTTGTTGATGTAAACCGAAGTGCGGATGAATACTCATTGCAAGCATTACACCATATGGGAGACGGTCGTCCACAACCTACACAGCGCGCCCGGCTCGGTTTTGGTGTCGTGCCAACCCGCCTGGGCCTGCATATGGATATCTACCCCCACGACATTTGTGCGGATCTAATAGGCTACAGATTAAAAACCCTATACCGCCCCTATCATGACGCATTGAAAAATTTGCTGCATAGCGCCAAAGATCAGTGTGGGCATGCGGTTTTACTGGATTGCCATTCCATGCCGGGGTCGGACCAAAGCGGCGAAAAGCGGACAGATATTGTCTTGGGCAACCGATACGGGGCCGCTTGCCGCCCCAAGACCATTGCGTTTATCGAACATGTATTCACAAGTCTGGGCTATAGGGTTAGGCGCAATGACCCTTATGCGGGCGGGTTTATTACCGAACATTACGGGCGACCACATATGAATATTGAAGCCGTGCAAATCGAGATTAACAAAGATTTATATCTAAATCCGCTCAGTTTGGAAAAGAATGAAGGTTGGGACAAGCTGACGAATAATATGCAAACCGCCATTGTGCAGATCAATAATTACTTTGCTGCACGAGACACGGTCGCCGCTCAATAAAGCACACAAAAAAAGGCCACACTATAAGTGTGGCCAGTTTGAGGGGGAAGGTAGCTGTCGCTACACCTTGAATATGGGGTACGCATATAAATGCGCAAGCTATGTGAATGAATTGTAATATATCTAATCCGTTGTCAGGCGGCCATAGATCAAATGATCTTGCCAACGCCCATCAACTTTCAGATATGACCTGGCCTTGCCTTCTAAAACAAAGCCTGTGCCCTCCAGTAATTTGATAGATGCATGATTGTTTTCCTGTACGGCAGCCGTGAGCCGGTGCAGGCCGAGATCTTCAAAAGCAAAACGTGTAACAGCTCTGACCGAGGCGCGGGCATAGCCTTGGCGGGCAAAATCACGCCCGACCCAATAGCCGATATGTGCAGATTGCAACGAGCCTCGTTTCACCGACGTCAAATTACAAGCGCCCACCAGGCGGCTATTGTTGCCACTGCGAAACACATGGAACGGATAGGCGGTATCATTAGAAATCATGGTTTTAAATTGCGCTAAACGGGCTTTGTAGGCGTGGCGGGATAGATGGGCTTCTTTCCAGCTTGGCTCCCACGGTTGCAGAAAATCCCGGTTGGCGCGGCGCAACTCTACCCAATATTCAAAATCAGCCCACGCAGGAACCCGCAAATGCACGCCGCCGCCCGCACAGGGTTCAAACAATGGTTTTGGTATTTGGCCGCGCTTGGACATACCCTTATCTCTCTAAATACAGCCGCCCGGCCCGTTTATGGATAAGCAGGTATATGACCAGTAATATAAAGATAAAGCTATACCAAGTCAGCATGTAATCAAGGTGATTGTTAGCAATCTCGGGAATGCGGACGGGAAGCTCTGAAGCCGTCTCCACACCAAAAACCTGGTCAATAAAATAAGCGGTTTCTATCTCATTTTTGGCGTCACCTTTTGGGTCATTTTTTGGCCCGGCCCAATTTATAATTTCAGGGTTGGCGTTAAACACGAACCAGCGGTTTGTCTCCGGGTTGTTTTTCGGCATAAACCGGGTTGTCATATCCGGTATGCGGACATAGCCCACGATTTTTTCTTGGCCGGTTTTCAGATCTGGCGGCGCGTTTTTTTGCGCGTCCGTAAATTTGTGGGTAGCCACATAGGCAGTTTTATCATCGGCTCTATAGGGTTGGTAAAGCTGCCAGAAAAACCGTTTGCCGTCCGAGCGCGACACATGAAATGGCTGACCATTGTTGATCTGTGGCCTAACGAAACGCCCGTCCAGCTCTATCCGGCGAAAATCCAGCGGGTGGCCGGCGGCTAGCAAAAGACTGGCTTGCGACAGGCTGGTTAACGGCGCCGCATTGGCCGCTTGGTCAATTTGAATAATGAGGTCGGTTTTCCAAAGCAGGCGTTTGTATTGCCAAGTCCCCAAAGTAGCCAAAATGGCAAAACAGATAAGCACCGCAATGCTCAAGCCCGGCATGGGTTTGAATTTAATTCGCATGGTCAACCTCGAAATATATCATGCCCGCTTAAAACCATTTGGGCACCAGTTCGCAAACCAGTGCCCATATATTTGGTTTCATCTCTCATAAGGTTTTGCGCTAGTTCAGAGCAAATACCACATAGACGAATGTGAACAGGAACAGCCAGACCACATCAACGAAATGCCAATACCAAGCGGCAGCTTCAAAACCGAAATGCTGGTCTGATTTCAAATTTCCACGAGCGGCGCGCAGCCACATCACAAACAAGAAGATTGTCCCGATAATGACGTGTAGGCCATGAAAGCCTGTTGCCAAGAAAAAGGTGGAGCCGTAAATATTACTGTCGAGCCAATTGGTCTCGGTCATACGGTGACCGTAGGCTTCGACATATTCAACGACTTGCACATAGGTAAAGACCAGACCTAAGACAATGGTCAGGGCCAGTCCCCAATAGACGGATTTTTGCTTATTTTCGATCAAGGCATGATGGGCCCAGGTCAAGGTCACACCCGACAGCAATAACAGCAATGTATTGATCAAGGGAAGGTCCCAAGCATTGATGGTGGTGATGGCATGACCACCAGCATTTACGCCAAAGCCTTCCGCGTAGGACGCGGCGTTTTCCAATATATCAGGGTTCCAACTGGCGCGAACTTCGTGGAACAAGACAAATTCGAAAAACATCCAGAACCAGGCTACGAAAAACATCACTTCTTGCATCAAAAACATAATCATGCCGTAACGCATCCCGATTTGCACAACCGGTGTGTGGTCGCCCTGCTCGCCCTCTTTGATCATGTCGAGCCACCAGCCAATCATAACCGCCGCTCCCATGAGCAAGCCGAGAACTATGAATATCCAGCCACCATTGGAAACTTTATCCGGGCCAAACATATCCATGCCGCGCGAAAACAAAAACTCCATCATACCGTTAGGGTTTTCAGTGGAGCGCGGATGTAAGCCGGCGAAAAACACCACCATGCCCAAGCCCCATACCAATGTCGCAACGCCAGAGAAAAATGGCCACGGACTTGGGTTTACCAGATGATAATCGTGTTCTACTGCATGATCGGACATTAGCCCCTCCCTTGAGTGTCTTGTTTGTCTTGACGCTCTACTACAGGCGTCTTGATTTGTTGTGTTGGTTTGTTGTTCGCTTTGCGCTCAATTGCTTCCAGCTTTTCAAGTTGAGCTTGGCGCTGCACGGACGTGTTGGCATTTTTGGTCGGCGCGTCTACTTTATGAAAAGTATAAGACAGTGTGATGGTTTTTATTTCGTCCAACCGCCAGTTTTTATGCATTTCCGGATCAACGAAAAACAACACCGGCATGGCAACCTGCTCGCCCGGCTCTAATTTTTGTTCCGTAAAGCAGAAACATTCAATTTTGGAAAAATACGGCGCCGCTTTTATGGGCGTCACATTATAGCTCGCCGTGCCGACAATTGCGGTATCACTGTCGTTGCGAGCGGTATAATAAGCCAAAGCATTTTGCCCAAGCTTAACCGTCATGGCTACATCATCGGGCTTGAACGTCCAACCAAGATCGCTTGCAACATTGGCGTCAAACCGGACTTTGATCTGGCGTTCCAAAATTTGCGTGCTGATATTCTCGGCGACCCGTGTCGTACCCCCATAGCCGGTTACCCGACAAAACGCGTCATAAAGCGGCTTGGAAGCAAAACCAAGCCCCAACATGGCCAAGGCCGTCACACTCAGCGACACCACAACTTTCCTGTTGGCGTTCCCTAGTTTATGTTTCAGGGGTTTATGTTTCAGGGGTTTATGTTTCAGGGGTTTATGTTCAGGGGTGTTTGTCATATTAGGCAAATACTCCCAGCCTGTATAACATGGTAAAAAACACCAGGGTCACGAAACCAAACAGGCTAGCGGCAATAGCAAAATTGCGTTTTTTACGCGCCGACAATTCTTCTGCACTTGGCTCGACATAGCCCAGGATTTCAGGGTTTTGTGGGTCACTCATATGTATCTCCTACAACACTTGTCCGGCCGCAATAGCGCCGAACAGGGCAAATAAATAGACAATCGAATAGGCAAATAAATTCCG
Organism: Alphaproteobacteria bacterium; assembly: GCA_024278855.1. Classification (GTDB taxonomy): domain Bacteria; phylum Pseudomonadota; class Alphaproteobacteria; order Caulobacterales; family Maricaulaceae; genus Robiginitomaculum_A. The sequence continues at coordinate 158,737 of JAJRSJ010000027.1, forward strand.
CGCACATTTTCGCCGAGCTGCACCCTATACAAAGACGCTTCGTCGAGCCCGCTCGCTTTATCCCCCGCATTGGAGCGCCAAACCCGGAAAGCCAAAACCAGAAATACCAAATTTAGCAAGCTGGCAACGCCTATATAGAGCGGCGAGCTGAGCGAGGTCGTGGCAATAAATCCACTAGCAACTACGAGCAAGACTGCATAAACATCAATCTGCAACCGGGTTGATTTTGCCCCCCGCACATTGGGCATCATTGGTATGCCTGCCTTGGCGTAATCGCCTTGCTTATACAGAGCCAAGGCCCAGAAATGCGGCGGCGTCCACAACAAGATGATGGCAAAAAGCAACAACGGCGCGGCTGTAATACCGCCGCCTGCCGCTGCCCAACCGACCATTGGCGGCAAAGCCCCCGCTGCGCCGCCAATAACAATGTTCTGCGGGGTCTTGCGCTTGAGCCAGATTGAATAAATAACGAAATAGTAAAAAATTGTGAACGCCAAAAGCCCGGCGGCTAAATAATTGGATGCAGATGCCAAACCAAGCACCGAGACAAAGCTCATAACCACCCCAAAGGCAAGTACGCTGGACGGAGCCATTTTGCCGGCAGGCAGTGGGCGTTTGCGGGTACGGCTCATAATTGCGTCAATATCGCGGTCATACCACATATTCAGCGCACCTGCCGCACCGGCGCCAATCGCAATAAAGAAAATAGACGCCGCCGCCAAAACCGGGTTTACGGAAGACGGGGCGGCGATGAAGCCAACCATAGCCGTAAACACCACCAAGGACATCACCCTTGGCTTCATCAAAGCATAGTAATCGCCGGGACTGGCTGTTCCCAGTCCCACAAATGTAGATGCACTGGCTGTTCCCAGTCCCACAAATGTAGATGCACTGGCTGTTCCCGGCCCCACAGATGTAGACGCACTGGCTGTTCCCAACCCTGCTAGATCACTAGAATTATGGTGTACGGCTTCTGACATTACTTGATCTGCGGCAGTTTGGAATATTGGTGATAAGGCGGCGGTGAAGACAAAGTCCACTCCAGTGTATTGGCACCTTCGCCCCAATAATTGTCACCAGCTTTGCGTTTAACAATAAAGGCCTCAACCACCCAGATAATAAAGACAATCGCACCAGCCGCAGACATATAGGAGCCAAATGAGGATATCTGGTTGAAAAGCGCAAATTCCTGCGGGTAATCAATAATCCGGCGCGGCATGCCCTGATACCCTAGGAAATGTTGCGGCATAAACACCAGATTAACCCCGATAAAGAACAACCAGAACTGTAAGCCCGCCAAGTATTTATTATACAAATAACCGCTCATTTTACCAAACCAGTAGGTAAAGCCCGAGAAGATGGCAAAAACCGCACCCATAGACAAAACATAATGGAAATGCGCCACCACGAAATATGTATCATGGGCGGCCGTATCAAGGCCGGCACTTGCCAAAAACACACCCGTAACCCCGCCAATAACAAACAGGAATATGGTCGCCAAAGCCCACTGCATGGGAATTGTGTAGCGTATAGAGCCGCCCCACATTGTCGCAAGTCAGGAGAAGACTTTAACACCCGTCGGCACCGCAATAACGAAGGTCGCGGCTAGGAAATAAGCTTTTAAATCCACATCCATACCGACCGTATACATATGGTGAGCCCAAACAACAAAGCCGACAACACCAATGGCCACCATAGCATAGGCCATGCCGAGATAACCAAAAATCGGCTTACGGCAAAACGTGGAAATTACTTGTGAGATAACGCCAAAGGCCGGCAAAATCATAATGTAAACTTCCGGGTGCCCAAAGAACCAGAACAAATGCTGGAACATCAGCGGATCACCGCCCATGGCCGGATCAAAGAAGCCAGTGCCAACGGTACGGTCGGTAAACAACATAATCATAGCCGCCGCCAAAACGGGAAGCGACAGTAATAATAGCCAACTCGTTACCAACACACTCCAAGCATAAAGCGGCATTTTGTGAATAGTCATGCCCGGCGCACGCATATTGAAAATGGTTGTGATAAAGTTGATGGCCCCGAAAATAGAGGAAAACCCGGCGGCCAATATACCGATGATTAGAAAATCAAAGGCCGGGCCGGGATGTCCAGAAGTCGATAATGGCGGATACATAACCCACGAGCCGCCAAAGCCCGCACCGCCGGCCCCGCCTGGTAAAAACATGGAGATAACACCACAAATCAGTGCCACGGCCAACAGCCAGAACGACAGATTGTTCATGCGCGGAAACGCCATATCCGGTGCGCCGATCATCACTGGCACAAACCAGTTGCCAAGTCCGCCAATCACAATAGGCATGACCATAAAGAAGATCATCAACAAGCCGTGCATGGTGATAAACATATTATAAGTATGGGGATTGCCAAAAATCTGCAATCCCGGTTCAGCCAACTCCATGCGCATCATCACTGACAAAAGTCCGCCGACCAAACCACCGATTAGGCCAAGTATCAGATATAGTGTGCCAATATCCTTGTGGTTGGTCGAGAAAAACCAGCGCACCCAAAATTTTGGTTTGTCGTCATGCCCGTGTGTATCCGCCGTCGCTTGTGAAATAGCCATGATGACCCCCTATTGTACTGTATTTATGGTCAAGGCTTCAGTGCCGCTGACCGTATTTTGTGAAATTTGTGTTGTGAAACTACCGCCGTTAGCAGCCCAACGTTTAAACTCGGCCTTGCCAACAACCATAATCTCTATGGGCATAAAGGCATGGTTGATACCGCAAATTTCGGAGCACTGACCGTAATAAGTCCCCTCTTCGCCCGCATGTACTTTAAACCAGGTCTCGTTAATACGGCCCGGCACGGCATCAATTTTCACCCCGAATTGCGGCACGGCAAATGCGTGTATATTATTGTTGGAGGTGACAATAACTTTGACAACCGTATCCACGGGGACAACCAATGGCGCATCACTGGCCAGTAAATAAGGCCTACCGTCAAGGCGCGGCTCACCGGCTGGGCGGGCGTCGATTTTGGTAATAATCTGCGCATGGGACAGGCCAAATTTGTCTGCAGTAGGAATATCCACAATATTGGAGACATAGGGATCGATATTTTCATAATCCGGATAGGTATATTCCCAATTCCAAGTATTGCCAGTCACTTTGACCACCAGTTCTGATTCCGGGATAACATCTTGGAAATACAAAAGCTTCATGCTGGGTATCACCAAAATAGCCAATATGATCACTGGAACAATTGTCCATATCACTTCCAGTCCCACATGGTGGGTTGTTTTTGACGGCACCGGGTTGGCCTTTTCGCGAAAGCGCACCATGATATAAACCATTAAGGCGGTGACAAGAATAACAATTGTCACCATAATCGGCACCAACCAATAATTATTAAAGTTGGTAATGGCGTCCATCACAGGCGTGACTGAACGTTGAAATCCAATATCTCCGTCCGTCGGGCCGTTTTTATTGGACGCAAATGCCAAACCTGATGTGGTTAAACCTACAAATGTGGCTCCAGCCAACGCCGCTAATCGTGAAATACGCATATCCCCTCCTCTATCCTCCCAAAGCGCATTTGCGCATTATTCGGAGTTAAACCAATTCAAGCACCCAGTTCAAGTACAATGTCCGCTCTACCATAGCGGACAAATTGTCGCAGCCTGTGTGCTATAATGTCGCAATGAATATGGTGTTAGGGCTTGCAAGACAAGCCATAATTCCCGAAAAGCCAGTTTAACTTATCATGAACCTAATATTTTTTATGGAATCCGTAATTTTATGAGCAATTTTGTATTTGAAGACTGTGAACTGGACCGCGCAGGCGCCCAAAAAATTCTCGACGAGACCTTAAAGGGTGCTGACGACGGCGAATTGTTTTTGGAGCGCGGGGCGAGCGAATCGCTCAGCTTTGATGATGGCCGGCTCAAAATGGCCAGTTTTGATACGTCGCGCGGCTTTGGCCTGCGCTGTGTCGCCGCAGAGACCACAGGGTTTGCCCAAGGTACAGAACTGACCGAGGGGGCGTTGCGCCGGGCGGCCAGCGCGGTGACCTTGGCCAAGAACGGTCACACCACACCATTGACGGCCCCTGGGCCAAGGCGCACCAATAAACAACTATATCCGGAAATCGACCCCATCGACGACCCGGCATTTGCGCCCAAGGTCGAACTCCTGCGCCAGATCGACTCTTATGTACGAGCCAAAGACAGTAAAGTCGTGCAGGTCAATGCCACCATGGCCGCCTCGACCCGCACCATCGCCATTTTGCGGGCCGGCGGGGCACGTTATGATGATGTGAGGCCCTTGGTGCGGCTGTCGGTTTCGGTGACGGTTGAGAAAGACGGGCGGCGCGAAAACGGTTATGCTGGCACAGGCGGGCGGGCCGCTTACGCTGATTTTATCAAGGTGGATAACTGGAAAGCCCTCGCAGATGAAGCTCTGCGCAGTGCATTGGTTAATTTACGCGCCGTGCCTGCGCCGGCTGGGCCCATGGATGTCGTGCTTGGCCCTGGCTGGCCCGGCGTTTTGTTACACGAAGCCATTGGCCACGGGCTTGAGGGCGATTTTAACCGCAAAGGCACGTCGGCGTTTTCGGGCCGCATCGGTGAGCGCATTGCCGCACCGGGCGTCACCGTGGTTGACGACGGAACACTGCCCGGCCGGCGCGGCTCTATCATCATGGACGACGAAGGCACACCGTCGGCCCGTAATGTATTGATCGAGGACGGTATTTTGAAAGGCTATCTTCAGGACAGGCTCAATGCGCGGCTCACCGACGTGCCTGCCACCGGCAATGGGCGGCGCGAAAGTTTTGCCCATGCGCCCATGCCGCGCATGACCAATACATTTATGTTATCGGGGGGCGTACCAAAAGGCGAAATTATCGCCGATCTGAAAGACGGGATTTACGCCACCAATTTTGGCGGTGGTCAGGTGGACATTACATCTGGAAAATTTGTCTTCCAATGCACCGAAGCTTACCGGGTCAGAGACGGTAAAATCGAAGAGCCGGTCAAAGGCGCAACCCTGATCGGCGACGGCCCGACCGTCCTGACGAGGATCAAGCATATTGGTGATGACAGCGCCCTTGACCCAGGCATTGGCGTGTGCGGCAAAGCTGGGCAAACCGTACCCGTCGGTGTCGGCCAACCAACGCTTTATATTGAAAACCTGACAGTGGGCGGCTCGGCGGGTTAGAGCGCTCCCCGCTAACAGCAAAACAATTTCTAAATCACACGCAGTTCTTGTGACATGTCACCGGCGGGGGCGCAGATTTGCGCGGCTCTTTTTTCGAACGCCTTCATAATAGACGCGGCCGCTCCGTCTATTTTCCCGCGCACCAAAAACTGCAACGGCGCGGCTTTCAAGGCCACGTCCAGTGTAAAATCGAGCTGGGTGGAGCCATCGGATAGCAAATGAAACTCCCAAATATTGGTAAGTGTTCGCACCGCCCCGCCGTGCCCGGCTTTTTCAATGCGAATGCGGAGGTTTTCTCGGTCTGCCGTGGCCCGTGAGCGGAAAGTCTCACTAATGAATTTGTACTGCACCGCCACATCCACCGTTAGGGCTACGCTTGTCGGGGTCAGGGTTTCGCGTCTCAATATCCGAACCGACGAGATAAAATCAATGAACTTGGGATAACTCTCAACATCTATAACCATGTCGAGCAAATCTTGCGGGCGGTGAAATAATCGCGTTTGGCGGTGGATACGCATCAGACCCTAATGCCTTTTATTCGCCAGGTTTTTTTCTTGGCGAGCGGTGCGCAATTTCGCAAAATCCGCATCCGCATGATAGCTTGAACGGGTCAGGGGTGTGGCAGAGACCATCAAGAAACCTTTGGCGCGCGCAATGGTTTCGTAAGCTTTAAATTCGTCGGGCGTAACGAACCGCTTGACCGCCGCATGTTTGCGGGTCGGCTGCAAATATTGGCCAATGGTCAGAAACTCAACGCCCGCCACGCGCATATCGTCCATAACCTGCATAATCTCTTGCTTGCTCTCGCCGAGGCCGACCATTAACCCGGACTTGGTGAACTGGTCGGGGTCGCGCTCTTTAACCCGCTCCAATAGGCGCAAGGAATGGTAATAGCGCGCACCGGGGCGGATCGACAAATAAAGACGCGGCACAGTTTCCAGATTGTGATTAAACACATCAGGTTTGGCGTCGATGACAATTTCAGCTGCGCCGGATTGCCGCAAAAAGTCCGGAGTTAATATCTCAATGGTCGTGGCCGGGGATTTTTCGCGTATCGCTTTGATGGTATCAACAAAATGCGCCGCGCCGCCGTCCACAAGGTCGTCGCGGTCAACCGAGGTTATCACCACATGTTTAAGGCCCATTTCCACCACGGCATTGGCGATCTCGCCCGCTTCGGCCGGGTTGACCGGCCCGGGTAGTCCGGTCTTGATATTGCAAAACGCACAAGCCCGGGTGCAGGTATCGCCGAGGAGCATAAAGGTAGCATGGGCTTTTTCCCAACACTCACCTATATTCGGACAGGCCGCTTCTTGGCAGACGGTCACAAGGCCCTTGTCGCGCACGATTTTTCTGGTTTTGGCAAAACCTTTGGAGGTTGGGGCCTTGACCCTGATCCACGCCGGTTTGCGCAACACGTCCGTATCCGGCTTGTTGGCCTTTTCCGGGTGCCTCAACGCTTGCGAGGGTCGCAACTTCTTATCAATAAGTACAGTCATGAGCCAGATTATGGGTATTCGCCCGCTTAAAACAAGTCCTTAATCACGTAAAACTTGCTTAATCCTTCTGTGGTAAAGTCATTTTGAATAATGGTGGAATGAATATGTTTAAAACGGTTACAATCAGAGACGGGCATGATAATTTCTTCACGCCCCTGCGCTTTATTTTCGCCTATATGGTTCTCATCGGTCATGCTTTTGTTGTGGTCGGCGGCACCAGCGCGGCCGAGCCACATATTTTTTATCACTACACTTTCAGCTATATGGCGGTGAATTTGTTTTTTATTGCGTCTGGTTTTTTGGTCACGGGCAGTATGATGTACCGCAAAAATCTGGCCAATTTTGCCTCGGCGCGAATATTGCGCATATTCCCGGCTTTGATTGCCCATGTTTTGGTCATCATGTTCATCTTTGGCCTCATGACCACATCTCTACCTTGGGGAGAGTATCTAACTAGCAAAGATGTGTGGAAACAGCCGTTTATTGTGCTTGGGTTTATTGATACCGAAATGGCCCTGCCCGGTATATTACCAAATAATGCCGAGCCCATTGCTTCGGCGACATTGTGGACATTGCGCTATGAAGTCCTCGCCTATATTGGCACATTTATCGCTTTTAGCCTGGGTTTGATGAAACATCGCTGGATGATATTGGCACAATTTGTCATCTTCGCTATCGCCGTCCCCGTGGCCTATAAAACCGGGCTATATGACCAATTGCCCGCCACTGCACAGTCCTTATTGCGTTTCGGGTTAGCTTACGGGCTCGGCGCGGCGATTTACGTTTACCGGGACAAGCTGAAATTTCATATCGCCATCATCCCGGTTTTGGTTTTAGTGACCAGCTTGTTTAGCAACACCGTCATGTTTGAAGTGGTCGGAATTGTTGCCGCCGCCTATATGTTGTTTTGGGCCGCCTATGTGATCCTGCCCCGGTTTGATTTTCTTAAAAAATACAGCGATATTTCCTACGGGATTTATATTTATCACTGGGCTAGCTTGCAGGGTGTCTATCATTTCATGCCAAATTTAAACATCTGGCAATTGATGATCATTGGCACGCCGATTACGCTCATGCTGTCTGCCGCCTCTTGGCACTGGGTCGAAAAACCGGCGCTTTCTCTCAAAACGAAATTCGCCGGAAAACTAAACCGCAAAAAGGCTGAACCGGTACCAGCATAGCTTACATATGCATCGCCCGCCCGTAAGCCGACAACACGCTTTCGTGCATCATCTCGGACAAGGTCGGGTGGGGAAATACTGTCTCTATTAACTCGGCTTCGGTGGTCTCTAGGGTCTGGGCGATTGCATAGCCTTGAATAAGTTCCGTAACCTCTGTGCCGATCATATGGGCGCCGAGCAGTTCTCCGGTTTTCCTGTCAAACACGGTTTTGACCAAGCCTTCAGGTTCCCCCAGCGCAATCGCTTTGCCGTTGCCAATGAACGGGAAGCGCCCAACCCTAACATCATGGCCCACGTCTTTGGCCCCTTGCTCGGTGAGGCCAACACTGGCGATTTGCGGTTGACAATAGGTACAGCCGGGAATTCTATTGGCATTGCGCGGGTGCGGGTCTTGGCCCGCTATTTTCTCGACGCAAATAATGCCCTCATGGGAAGCCTTATGGGCCAACCAAGGCGGGGTTGTGACATCGCCAATGGCGTAGAGACCGGGGATTTTGGTGCGCGAAAACTCGTCCACCACAATATGGCTGCGGTCAATTTCGACGCCCAAATTTTCAAGCCCCATATTTTCCACATTGCCAACAATGCCGATGGCCAGAATGATGCGGTCAAAGCTTTCGGTCTTGCCTGAAATATCGGCACTTACATTGTTCTTGCCCGGCTTGACGCCGGACACTTGCGCACCTGTCAAAATACGCATGCCTTTTTTCTTAAACGCTTTCTCGGCCAGTGCAGAAATCTCTGCGTCTTCGGCAGGCAAGATACGGTCCAACATTTCCACCACGGTCACATCCGCGCCAAAGGCATTGTAAAACGAGGCAAATTCCATCCCAATCGCCCCCGAACCAACCACCAGTAATTTCCCCGGCATCACATCCGGGATCATAGCTTCTTTGGCCGTCCAGATAAATTTTCCGTCCGGCTCCAACCCGGCGGCAGGGATAAGTCTGGCCCGCGCCCCGGTGGCTAAAATAACATATTTAGCCGTGTAGGTTTTATCGTCGACCACGACTTTGGGTGCAGATACCCCTGTTTCTAGCTTGGCAAATCCGTCGATTAGGGTGATTTTGTTTTTCTTCATCAGGAACTTAACGCCGCCAGACAATTGCCCTGCAATAGAGCGCGAGCGCTTGACCATAGCGGGCAAATCAAAGCCCGCATCCGCCGTTAAACCATATTCGGTTGCATGCTGCATATTGGTATAAACTTCCGCCGAGCGCAACAAAGCCTTGGTCGGGATACAGCCCCAATTGAGACAAACACCGCCAATTTCGCTTTTTTCGACAACCGCCGTCTTAAGCCCCAATTGCGTAGCGCGAATAGCCGCCACATAACCGCCGGGGCCAGAACCGATAATGATAAGATCAAAGTTGGAAGACATAGAAAACTCGCGCTAGGTTGAGCCGCAAGCATAGGCGGTTTTACTTTCGATTAAAACCAAAAACACAAAGGCAAGAGATATCAATTATTGTGGCAGTAATCCGGGTGGCAAATTTTGCGGCGCGATCAAGGCTTCCAACACTTGCAACCGCATCACATCGCGCAGGGCATCAACCTCAACGGCGTCGATCAATTCAAACGCAGCTTCGGCTCGTCCCTCCACGGCCAGAGCAATGGCCATGCGGCTGCGGGCCGTATCGCGTAATTCCGGCTGGATGATTTTTAGCATGGCCGCATCGGCAAAACTAAACCGTTTATTGCCAACAGACGCGGTGACAATATCCAGATAGGCATGGTCTCTGATCTCAATGGTGGCAATTTTATCTGCTTGCTCCATCAAGGTTGGCATGACCCGCACCAGATCAATTTTCGGCTTTAAGACTGTTTCTGGGCGCGGCGATGTTTTGGCCTTGTTGGACTTGGCTGTCTTGCCCCATTTTAACGGCCACGCAATTGCGGTATCGCGAAACTCCGATACATTCGTGATATAATACACCGCACCGCCGGACAAGCCTGCGGCGAGCAATATGGCAATAAAGAATTTAAACATGGCGCATACCCTACAAATTCGTATTTTGCACTATATGCTCTGGCAAATTATTGGCAAGCACAGACAGCATAAGGGCAAAAAGCTTGGACAAATTTCGCCGCTCAGGCGAACATCCCTATAGCATCCCTATAGCATCCCTATAGCATCCCTATAGCATCATAGTGACGGGTTTTTCAATGAGACGCTTAAATACGGTCAGCCAATTTGCGCCGATAGCCCCGTCCACAACCCGGTGATCACAACTCAAAGTGACGCTCATAACTGTAGCAATTGCCAGTTCACCGTCCCGGACCACGGGGCGCGGAGCCCCCGCACCAACGGACATTATCATGCCTTGGGGTTGGTTAAGGATGGAGCTAAATGATTTTATCCCCATCATACCGAGGTTTGACAGGGAAAATGTGCCGCCCTGATATTCTTGAGGTTTAAGTTTTCGGTCACGGGCGCGTGTGGCCAAGTCTTTCATCTCGGTGGAGATAAGCGCCAAGCCTTTGTTCTCGGCTTCGCGGACTATTGGCGTAATCAAACCACCATCAATGGCAACTGCAACGGCCACATCGGCGTGGTGGTGATAGGCAATTCCGTCCGGTGTATAGCTAGCATTGGCATCGGGCACTTGCTTCAGCGCAATAGCGCAGGCCCGGATCAGCATATCATTGACCGAGATTTTTATACCCTCGGGCGCTTGAGCGTTCAGTTCCTTACGCATAGCCAGCAGGGCGTCAATTTCGCAATCAATATTAAGCGGGAAGTGGGGTACATCGCGCGCACTTTCGGTTAAACGCTTGGCAATAATGCGGCGCATCCCGTCCAAAGGTTCAAGGTCATAGCTGCCAACCGGGACGCCCATTTTTTCAAGATAATCCGCCCCGCCGCCTCGTAAGGGGCCAAGCTCGGTGGTCGTGGCTGCGGGTGTTGGTGCTAATGTTTGAATGGATTGAATTTTCGCGGTCTCGATATCAACTTTGATAATCCGCCCATGTGGGCCGGAGCCAGTAATGGACGCCAAATCCAATCCGCGTTCTTTTGCCATGCGTTTTGCTAGGGGTGAGGCTTTTATCCTACCAACCCGCTCATCCCGACGTAGGCCGGGATCCACAGCGGCAGTCGCAGGGTTCCCGGTTTCCTGGACCCCGTCTTCCGATGGGGTGAGCGGAACAGGAGGTGGTTCCGGTGCATTTGTAACGGGCGCAGCCCCGCCGACAACATAACCATCCATCACCGAGGCATCCTCGCCGTCCTCCAACAACACCGCAATCGGTGCGTTGACTTTAACTTCGGTGCTGCCTTCAGCTACCAGAATTTTAACCAAAACCCCCTCCTCGACGGCCTCGATTTCCATAGTCGCCTTGTCGGTTTCGATCTCGGCCAACACATCACCAGAGGAAACCTCGTCCCCCTCGGCAACCAACCATTTGGTCAATGTGCCTTCTTCCATGGTAGGGGACAAAGCAGGCATCAGGATTTCAATGGGCATTACTTGCTCCCAATCATATTTAAATAAACCCGCTCATGCCTGCGCCCCGTAGGAAGTGCCCTTGGGGTGCGCATGCAGGTATCCATCGACGCAGATCCGGCGCACACCGATAGCACAGCAATAGACCCCTGCATCCGCAGGGGTGAGCGGGATAGAGAGGGAGTGGACGACTGCGCATGTTTTAGGATTTCAATGGGCATTATTTACCTCCAACCTTGCCTTCTAACGATGGCTTAGATTTAAGTCTTTTTGTGTACCCATTTAGAATATCATTAAACATTTGTTTTTTTGTTCCGCGTGTAGGGTCCTTTTGCTGCATGCCGTTGACAGCATGCCAAGCAATGTCCGCTAAAATTGAACCCCATAACCGGGCCTCATCATTATTGTCTACGAAACCACCTATATTCATAGACGTATGGTCAATACCATCAGCCACCCAAAATCGAATGAATTCTTGTCGGTTTGAAGCTTCTAAAACTTCCTCAGGTATTATCAATTCTCTTAAAGGCGTTTTTTCAAACATAACAAACCCCCTTAGACGCCGCCACAACATCCCCCGCATTCGGCAAACTCAATGCTTCCAGATTACCGGCATAGGGTAACGGCACGTCTTTTTGGAACACTCTTGCTGGTGGTGCATCTAGATAATCAAACGCTTGCTCCATGACCCGCGCCGCGATTTCTGCGCCTATGCCGGACTGGCCCCAGCCTTCTTCGGCGCAGACTATGCGGTTGGTTTTTTTGACCGACTTTATAATTGTGTCGCTATCGAGCGGGCGGATGGTGCGCAGGTCAATGACCTCTGCGGAAATGCCTTCGCCTGCTAGAATGTCGGCGGCTTCCAATGCGCGGCCTACCATTCTTGAGTGGGCGGTGATGGTGACATCCGAGCCAACACGGCGCACCAGACATTTTCCGATGGGTACTAGATAATCATCCATATCCGGTACGTCCATAATCTCGCCGTACATCATTTCGTGTTCTAAAAACACGATCGGATTAGGGTCGCGGATTGCGGATTTAAGCAAGCCTTTGGCGTCCGCCGCATCATAGGGCGCGACGACTTTCAGCCCCGGTACATTGGCGTACCAACTAGAATAATCATGGCTATGTTGCGCACCAACCCGGGACGCCGCACCGTTGGGGCCGCGAAATACGATGGGGCAGCGCATTTGCCCGCCGGACATATACAAGGTCTTGGCGGCGGAATTGATGATATGGTCTATGGCCTGCATGGCGAAATTCCAGGTCATAAACTCGACTATGGGTCTAAGCCCGCCCATGGCCGCCCCAACCCCGATACCGGCAAAGCCGTGTTCGGTAATCGGTGTATCTATCACCCGTTTGGCGCCAAATTCTTGCAACAGTTCGCGGGTGACTTTATAAGCACCCTGGTACTCGGCCACTTCCTCGCCCATGATAAACACCCGCTCGTCCCGGCGCATTTCTTCGGCCATAGCATCGCGCAGTGCATCGCGGACACTGGTTTCGACCATAGCGGTGCCGGGGGGAACGTCTATTTCTATCGGGGTAGACTGCACAGGTGCCACAGTGTCCAAAACACTCCGCTCATCCCCGCGAATGCGGGGACCTTTCTCGTCTTGCTGTGCAGGTTCAATGGGCGCGGTCACTGCCTCGCTCGATATTACTTTGGGCACAGAAAGCACATCAACCCCCTCACCGTCCTCTAATAACTGTAAAATCACCGTGCCAACCGCAACATTTTGCGCCCCTTCGGCCACCAAAATCTTACCAACCACACCCTCGTCAATAGCTTCAACCTCCATTGTCGCCTTGTCGGTCTCGATCTCGGCCAACATATCGCCGGACTTGACCGCATCGCCCTCCTTGACTAGCCATTTGGTCAATGTCCCCTCTTCCATGGTCGGAGACAGTGCCGGCATTTGGATATCAATACTCATGCGTCCACCTCTAGCAATACATCCGTATAAAGCTCGGACGGGTCTGGTTCTGGGGAGGTTTTGGCGAATTCTACCGCGTCTGCCACAATGGATTTTATGTCTTTATCTACGGCTTTGAGCGCATCCAGATCGGCCCACTTTTCTTTGAGTAAACGATTTTTTGCCATGTCGATCGGGTCATGGTCTTCGCGCATCTCGCTGACCTCTTCGCGGGTGCGGTATTTGGCCGGGTCGGACATGGAATGGCCTCTATAACGATAGGTCATCATCTCCAATATCATCGGGCCATTGCCAGAGCGGGCATGGGCGGCGGCTTTTTTAGTGGCGTCGCGCACTGCAAGAACATCCATGCCGTCCACCTGCACGCCCTTGACGCCAAAACTAAGCCCGCGTTTGTACAAATCCTTTTGGGCGGTGGAGCGGGCAATGCTGGTACCCATGGCGTATTGGTTGTTCTCGATAATGAACAGAGTTGGCAGTTTCCACAATTGCGCCATGTTCAGGGCTTCGTAAACCTGGCCTTGGTTAGCGGCACCATCACCAAAAAACACCGTGCTGATTTTACCGTTATCCAGATATTTATTGGCCAAACCAAGCCCGGCCCCAATGGGTACTTGCGCCCCGACAATACCGTGACCTCCGTAAAAACTTTTCTCGACACTGAACATATGCATGGAACCACCCTTGCCCCTTGAATAGCCGCCGCTACGCCCGGTCAGCTCGGCCATGACGCCCCGCGCACTCATACCCAAAGCCAGCATATGGCCGTGGTCACGGTATGATGTGATCATCTGGTCACCGTCTTTGATAGCGGCGTTGACACCCGTCACCACGGCTTCCTGACCGATATACAAATGACAAAACCCGGCGATCAAGCCCATGCCGTAAAGCTGCCCGGCCTTTTCTTCAAACCGGCGGATCAACAACATTTCCCGGTATAAATGTAACAGTTCTTTTTTCGTGGTTTTCTTTATGATTTTTTTGGGTGCAGCCATGCTCAGACGCCTTTAATTTATATACGAACTAAATTCATGCTTGCAACAGCATCACAGCCATATTAAACGCTAAATCAGGGGGTTTCGTCAAGCCATATTACGATATCATTCGCACCCGAAACATTAAGCGTACGACGGGCATCTTCGTCGAGCCTGTCCAGATCAAGGCTGCTCGCTTTGAGCTGCGTAGCGCGGCGTTCAAGGGTTTGGCGCATGCTTTGCAGGCGAGCAAGCTCCGCGTTCAGTTTTTCAGCCCTTTTTGAGTAGTCAGCCCATTTAAATACGCCCAAACTGCCGCTAAACGCATGCAGACCCAAATAACCGTAAAACACCACCAGAACCAGGAGCGGCCAGGACAACCGGATTTTACCAAAGGTTTTCTTAAGGGCTAGCTTCATACCGGACACCTAACCGATGATGGTTAGCGAGGCGTTAAACACGGGCTAAAGCGGTAGATTATTTTCTCGTTTTCACCTTCATTTTATGCGCTAATTTGCCCGTGGTGGTGACCACCGAACTGGCATCAGTTTGAACGCTACCGGCTTCCCGACAACAAGCGGGAACCGGGACGGCTTTGCTTTCGGTGGTGGTGTTCAATATAATCTTTCACCACGTAGCGGCATCCGCGCCGAGTACACACGCCTGGACGGCGGATTTGCTTACAGTTACGACACGGTTTCCATTGGGTAGGTGCGTAAATTTTAGGGTTTAGCCAAAACATCTTGCGGCGGCACTAAAATCTCGAAATTTTCCCCGGCCAAATCGACCAAAATCATATGGCCGGCGCTTGAGACTTTAAACACGCCGTACCGGGCCACTTCATAGGTTTTGGCCGTGCCTTCTTGGAAATAAAACCGCGCACTACCGAAATTGGCATTGCCGCGTTTGAGCGCGTATTGCACCCGTATTTCATTGTCCGCCAGTTCGGCCTCCCCGCTCTCATCAGCATTGTCCCGGCGAGCGAATGTTGCGACATTGTTTTCGTCCAGTTTCAAGATCAATGTACCTTCGGCGGGCAGGCCTTTGCGGGCTTTTGGATAGGCGGCTCGGTCATAACCAAGCACCATATAATCGCCGAGCATCAAGGCACGCGGATCAACGGGGCGCAGTTTTAACAACATTGTCTGCCCGTCTTGTTTAACCGCGTTCATGGCGGCAATGCCCGTATTAAATTTGTACAAACTAAAGACCAAAGCCGCCAAGGCCACGATAATGCGCGCTAATTTAAACATAACGCCCTCCCCATTTTATGACCAAGCCGTAAGCGATAAGCAAGAGCGCCCCAAAACCCATGAGCAAGAAGGATTTATTCAGCAAACTAATATCCATATCATAGTAAAACCAAGTGATAAAACCGATCTGCAACAACACCCCTATAACGGCCAAGCTGCGCAGGCCAAGAATATACCCGCACAACATGACCAATAAAGCCGCCGCACTGCCCAGAGGCATTAATGCGACAGCAAGAAGCAGCAAAACCAATATGGGTAAAGTTGGGCGCAACGGCTCGGTTTTAGAGCGAAAACGGTTCAAATACCACACAGCACCACTCGTGACCAATATGCTTGCAATAGGTTCAACCCAATGATCCCCCACGGCTAATTTTAGCGCCGGCATCCAGTTTTCATCAGCAAAAAATACGGCAAAGACACACGGCGCCAACAAAAACGCCACGCCTGTCGCCGTTAAAATGCGCCTTTCGCGCCATTTAGCCAAGCCGGTTTTTACAGGCAGGCTTAACGCCAAAAGACCCACGACACTAAAAATTATATAAAAAGCGGTAAAGGCAAATGGGATTTGGTATTTCAACAACACATACATCATTAACCCTGCCAGTCCCACTGCCATGATGAATTCCAAAATACGGTCACACACCAACCACAGCGTGAGCGCAGTTAGGGCACTTGCAAACACAATAAAACCCAAACCGGCATCGTTCACCAAGCCTGTGCCAACACTTGCCAACGCGCCGCCGCCCAATATCAGCATGTTGAAAAAATGCCGGGCAAACAAACCCCTGGTGCGCAGACGCATAAACATTGTGCCAACATACACCAAAAGCCCTAGCACAATCATGCTCGTTTCGTCTTTGATATTTACAATCTCATAAAGCACAGCCGCAAAAAACCCCATGGCCAATAAGGCTGTTAGGACACCCGCAAATCCTAAAAACATTTCCATATACCAAGGCGTGTTTTCTTCCCCGGTTTGGGCCAACACCTGCACGGTTTTTTTCTCGTCCATACCAACAGCCCGCGCAAAACCGAGAACTGGGCGGCGCGAAATCACATCCAAATTTTCTCCCGCTTCATCTGAATTCTCGACGAGTGGGCCGCCTGGCAGCATTTGCTCATCTGAGAATTTGGCGGAAAAATGCTTGAAACTTCGGGCCAGAGCATAAGTGAGACCCGCCATCAATAAAAACCCGACAAAGAACATACCAACAATACCCAAGAGGTTTTCAGCCTCGGCTATCAAGCGCACCCCAATTTGCGCAAACATTAAACCAAGCCCGCTAGCCACCAAAACCAATGCTGCGATACGGGCCAGAGGCGGATTTGCGAAACTTTGGGTTTTATATGTGTAT
Source organism: Alphaproteobacteria bacterium (assembly GCA_024278855.1). Lineage (GTDB taxonomy): Bacteria > Pseudomonadota > Alphaproteobacteria > Caulobacterales > Maricaulaceae > Robiginitomaculum_A. The sequence continues at coordinate 175,571 of JAJRSJ010000027.1, forward strand.
AAATAGGCAAAGGCCGCACCGCCTATAACAAGAGCCACTATTGAACGCACAAAAGCTTTGTCTTGCCAAAAACCCGTAGCAATGGCGTAAACTGCAAACACCATGCACGCCGCCACCAGAGCCAAACGAAACCAGGCCGCCCGCGCCCAACCCGGCCATTGGCTTTGCACCCTATCATAAACAATCAGCAAAATCAAAAATGCCAATGCCAAGCCTGCATAGACCCAAACCAAGGCTTCGCGGCCCGAATTTGGGACGATTTGCACATGGGCGTAGGACAAAAATGCGACACAGGCGACAATCAACCAAACCGTAAAGTGGGCCAAGGAGCGCGACACGGCCGCAAACGGCAAGGACAAAAACGCCCACATTGTAAAGGGGGTATAAATGGCCGACGGGGTTTGGAACACTTGGCCGTAAACGGCCATAAACACACCGATTAACACCGTCAAGCAAATGCCGAAGGCTTGGGCAATCGGCCTGTCAAATTTTAGACCGATCCAGACAAGAGCCGACACCACCATACCGCCCTGCACCATAGCAAATTTTATAAAGTCCGATAAATCATTCCAGGTATACGCAAAAAAGAATATGATCCCGGCCAGTAAATGCCCCGCGCCCAGGGCCAATAAAGCCCGCAGCGCCCAGCCATGCCAAGCTTTGGTATTTCGAAAAAACATCAAGGCGTTCACATAGGATTTCCCCGGCAATTCCCCGCCCCTTACCAAAGACGGCAATGCCGCCGCCGTGATCAATCCGCCGTGGGAACTAGCTTCATCTTGCGCACCCATGCCCTGCCTCCTAATTTTGCCTATGCTTGAGCCTACACGATCCCGACCCATATACAATAAAGCAAAGACACAATCTATAGGTATGCATATAGGCAAGGGGCAGATATCTTGCGCTTACTCTTACTCTAGGCGGCGAAGCCAGAGATTGAACAAGAGCTTGCGGATGTTGCTGCATTCCCATAAGTTTCGTCAAAAGGCTTGAACCAAAGGTTTAAACATGAGTAAAATGACACAAGACCAGATCGATCAGGCTTTAAAAGCCGGAATTATTGATGCGGCCCAAGCAAAAGACATGGCGGCTAAAAATATGGCAGCCAAGCTAGATGTAATCGTGCCAAAGCCAGAGCAAGCTGCACTGATCGGCGATGAGGAAAATATGCGCTTTGTGCGCTCATTTTCAGACGTGTTCATTGCCACCGGTATCGGACTTTTATCCATGGGCCTTTATGCCAGTGTCGGTATTTTTGGCGGCGGGGTGGGGTATCTAGTTGGTGCCGGGTTTTTATGGTTGATGTGCGAATATTTTGGCCGCAAAAAACGCGCCCATCTGCCAACTTTATTATTGGCTTTGGCCTATTTGCTGTTTGTCCATAAAGGCTTAAGCAACCTTTTTGATTTCGGAAGCTTAAGCGCCGTTGTGCCTGCCGTCGTCACTATTTTAGCCATGCTTTTATTTTACTGGCGCTTCAAATTACCGTTTAGTGTGGCCTTGATCGCATTGTCCTTGGTGATCTTGGTATTTGCCCTGCTAGGCGGAACAATTGCCACGGGTATTTTGCTCTTACTCTCTGGTTTGGCGCTATTTGCTACGGCTCTTAGCTATGATGCCCGCGACACGGGCCGCCTGACCCGCTTTGCTGATAATGCATTCTGGCTACATTTCACTGCCGCACCTTTAATCATTCACGGGGTGGCGGTTTTGGTGCTCACACCTGAAATTATCAAAATTTGGGGCATGATCCCCATGGTTCAATTGGGGAGGGCGGATGCGATATTTTTGCTGATTATGATCGGGGTATTGGCTTTGGTCGGACTGGCCATTAACCGGCGGGCCTTATTGGTCTCGTCCTTGGGTTATGCCGGGTTTGCCATCGGGTTTTTGATCAAGGATACCGGGCTTAACCTTAGCTCGGTCCTTGCTTTAACCTTGCTTTTGCTCGGCGGCGGTATTGTGTTTTTGGGCGTTGGCTGGCACGGCGCGCGCAAAGCATTGTTGAAAGTTTTACCCACATCTGGCTTTATGGCAAAAATCTTTCCCCCTACGCCTTAAAGGTAGAATAACGCTTGAAATCGGCGGCATATTTCTTATCTCCAGTAAAACAACTTATCTCCAGTAAGACAAAAAGGATCCAAAATGTCTGAATTTTCTCCGCGCGAAATTGTTTCTGAACTGGACAAACATATTGTCGCTCAAAGTGACGCCAAGCGGGCCGTGGCTATTGCCCTGCGTTCACGGTGGCGTCGTAAACATGTGGACGGAGATTTGCGCGACGAGATCACGCCCAAAAATATTTTGATGATCGGCCCGACCGGGGTCGGCAAAACCGAAATTTCGCGCCGCCTTGCCAAATTGGCCCATGCGCCGTTTCTCAAGGTTGAAGCCACCAAATTTACCGAGGTCGGTTATGTGGGCCGCGACGTGGAGCAGATCATTCGCGACCTTGTGGAAATCGCCATCACCCAGACCCGGGAAAACCGCCGCAAAGACGTGGAAGCGGCAGCAGAAAGCGCGGCGGCGGAGCGGATATTGGACGCATTGGTCGGGGCCAGTGCGGGCGATGCCACCCGCGAGAAATTTCGCCAAAAACTGATCAAAGGCGAGCTTGACGATACCGAGGTCGAACTTGATCTAACCGACAACGCCTCACCGTTCTCCGGCTTTGATATTCCCGGACAGCCCGGTGCTAGCATGGGCATGATTGAGCTTGGCTCTATATTTGGCAAAGGCGGCGGGCGTACCAAAAAAGTCAAGATGAAGGTCAAAAATGCCTACGCGCCTTTACTGACCGAAGAAGCCGATAAAATGCTCGACGAAGAAACCCTGACCAAAACGGCTATCAATTTGGTAGAAAATGACGGTATTGTATTTCTCGACGAGATCGACAAAATCACAGTACGCTCGGATGTAAGCGGCGGCGGGCAAGTGTCCCGCGAAGGAGTGCAGCGCGATTTATTGCCGCTGATCGAAGGCACCACCGTGACCACCAAACACGGCCCGGTTAAAACCGACCATATTTTATTTGTCGCGTCTGGTGCATTTCATGTGGCTAAACCGTCCGACATGCTACCGGAATTACAAGGCCGCTTGCCTATACGTGTCGAGTTGCGGGCCTTGACCCGCGAAGATTTTGAGCGGATTTTAACCGAGCCTGAGGCTTCCTTGATCAAACAATATACCGCCTTGATGGCCACGGAAGATGTAACGCTGACATTTACCAAAAACGGCATCAAGGAGATCGCCAAAATCTCCGCAGACGTCAATGCCAGTGTCGAAAACATAGGGGCGCGCCGCTTGCATACGGTTATGGAGCGCTTGCTTGATGATATCAGTTTTAGCGCATCCTACCGAGGCGGCGACAGCATTACAATCGACAAAGCCTATGTGGTTAAAAATGTCGGCGAACTGGCTGCTGATGCAGATTTATCCAAATTTATTTTATAATTTAGGCCCTAGGCTGTAGGGCCTAAAACCCGTCGTCTTCGGGCAAGAGGATTTCCCGCTTACCGCCTGCGCCTGCTTCGCTGATCATGCCCTCTGCTTCCATGCGCTCTATAATATTGGCGGCGCGGTTATATCCGATGCTAAGGCGGCGCTGAATATAGCTTGTGGAGCATTTGCGGTCATGGGCGACGATGGCAACGGCTTTGTCGAAAGTTTCGTCGCCGGAGTTTACATTGCCAGCCCCTGAACCTGAAGCCCCGCCCGCAGCCGCCTCTTCTTCGGTGTCCACCGTGATGTCTTCCAAATAGCTGGGCGCACCTTGAGCTTTGACGAAATTGGCGATTTTTTCCACTTCGTCGTCGCTAACAAATGGCCCGTGCAAACGGCGTGGTTTGCGGCCCGACGCCATATACAGCATATCGCCCATGCCGAGCAATTGCTCCGCGCCTTGTTCGCCCAATATTGTACGGCTATCAATTTTTGAGCTAACCGAGAAAGAAATTCTGGTCGGAAAATTGGCTTTAATCGTGCCGGTAATTACATCCACGGACGGGCGCTGGGTTGCCATGATTAAATGTATTCCGGCGGCGCGGGCCATTTGGGCCAAGCGCTGCACCGTGCCTTCAATGTCCTTGCCCGCCACCATCATAAGGTCGGCCATTTCGTCGATCACCACGACAATGAACGGCATGAACTCTAGCTCCAAAGTCTGGGTTTCGTACATGGCTTCCCCGGTCTGTTTGTCAAACCCGGTCATGACCGTGCGGGTGGTGGCTTCGCCGGTTTTTTCGGCTTCGCGGACTTTGTCGTTATACCCGGCGATGGAACGCACCCCGACCTTTGACATATTTCGGTAACGGTTTTCCATTTCGCGCACCGTCCACTTTAAGGCAACAACGGCTTTTTTGGGATCGGTAACAACCGGTGTCAGCAAATGCGGTGCGCCGTCATATACGGATAGCTCCAGCATTTTCGGATCAATCATAATAAATTTGCACTGATCGGGTGACAGAGAATACATCAGCGACAAAATCATGGCATTGATGCCAACCGATTTACCTGAGCCGGTTGTCCCGGCCACCAATAAATGCGGCATTTTGGCAAGGTCGGCAAAATAAGGCTTGCCGCCAATGTCTTCGCCCAAGGCGAGGGGCAGGCTGGCACCGGTCGTTTTGAAATCGCGGCTCGCCAACATATCGCGTAAAAATACCGTCTCGCGGCGTCTATTGGGCAGTTCAATACCAATAGCATTGCGGCCGCGCACCACGGCAACACGGGCAGAGCGGGCCGCCATGGAGCGGGCAATATCGCCCGACAAATTTATCACCCGCGCCGATTTAACGCCCGGTGCAGGCTCGAATTCATACAAGGTGACAACGGGGCCGGGGCGGACCCGCCCAATCTCGCCTTTGACGCCAAAATCCACCAAAACCTCACCTAGCTCTTCGGCAGATTTTTGTAAAGCGCCTGCGTCAACTACGGCCACACGGGGCGGCGGTTTTTTGAGTAAATCAATTTGAGGCAAGACAAATTTTCCGTTTGTGGGAAAATTGTATTTCGGGGCTTTAGCCCGGCGGGCCGGCTTGGCGACCGGCGGCACATAATCTTGCGGATCTGGTTGTGGTGTTGGCGGTGGATTCGCAGGTTGCGGCACGGTTTTTTGGTCAATGTCTGCCGCACCCGGTATTTCCGCCCACACACGTTTGTCATCAAAGCCTGATTTTTCCATAGGATCTATATAGGATTTCTGGAAACGTTTCCGCAAAAACCGGATGAACTGGTCTAACCGCACCCTGAAAATGGCCCAGACCAATCCGGCGGCGTCAAATATTTCAGCCACATCACGGCCAACAATGCCGAGAAACCGACCAAAGCAATAGCCAAGCCCGCCAAAAATCAACAAACTCGTGATAGCGCCAGCCAGACCGGACGATATACCCGTTGATGCCAACAAGCCTTTCAGGCCCAAAAATACCACATCACCAAACCATCCGCCAATGCCCGTCCCCATAAGCCAACCTTGGGGCAAAGGAAATGCGGCTAAAAATATCGCCAGAAACAACACGCTCATTACCAACAAGGAACACCGCCTGAACGTATCCAGACGGGTTATATTGAGGCGCGGTTTTAACACGGCCCGTGCCGCAGCAAATATCAATAAAAAGGCTAATGCATATGCGGCCCACCCTAAAAACTGTAAGGAAAAATTAGCCAAATTGGCACCGGGGCTACCCAGGAAATTAGAAAATTCCGGAGGTTTCTCGCTCGCCGCTGCCGCTATTGTCTCTAAAGGCAAGCCTGCCGTATCCGCCGTGCGGTCAAAGGGGGAATATGTCACTATGCTCAAGAGCAATATAAGCCCTAGTCCGCCAACAACACAGGCCCAAAAGGCCCGGCGCAGTGCGCCTGTTGGGGTTATATGCAACTGGTCTTGGCCTGCCATTGACGGGTCAAAGTCAGTCTCGCCGTAACCGGGGTTGGCCGTATTCATATGCATCTCCATTACATCCCCGCGAAGTTTTAAGGGACATCCGCGTAAAAGTATTAAGGGAGTGTAAAGCGAGCAGGTAAATGAGGGGTAAAGAGCTGTGGGTTTTTGGGCTGTTTTTCGAGCTTTAGTCTATTCCATTTCTATCCAAGTGGATCAAATTGAAATACCTCTTCAAACGGGACACCGAACTCCCGGGCTATGCGAAAGGCCAGCTCCATGGACGGGGCGTATTTTCCGGCTTCGATGGCGATTATGGTTTGGCGCGTCGCCCCGACCCGCTTAGCTAGCTCTTCTTGGGTCAGCTCGGTGCGGGCCAAACGAATGCGCCGTATCTGATTGGTGATTTTGCCTTTATTGGGCTTGGCTCTGGGTTTCATCTTGGGCTTCATAGGGCGCTCTGCCGATAGGCCTGCACCATAGTAGCGCGGTAAACAATATCACCCAAAAACATCGTGCCCATTAAAGCGAAAAACATATGGCTCGGGGTTAAGAACGACAGTCCGGGAATTGGCCCGTATTCTGCGGGATATGCGGTTTCCATCAAGAACATGAAAATAATAATATTGATGGCAATGCCCACCACCCAAAACCCGTTGCGCGCACCCCTGCGCTCAATCTCCACATCCCGCTCATCACTTTCGTAACCGCTGGTTTTCACCCGCGACGCAAAAACGCCCGCAATAATGACATGCAAGATAATGGACGCGACAATGATCCAAATATAAAGCCCGACCAGTTCGCCCGCAGGTAAGTTTTCAACCCCGCCCTTGCTCAGCATGCTTTTCAAGAAAACAAAAAACACCGTCACATCAACAATCAATGTCGCCCAACTGCGCCGCTCCGGTTCGCTCATATTCTCAACCAATGTCATTTTATCACTCCGCTTATATGTCTAACTTGTTTTACATATAGGGACGATATGATGAATGTCCAACATTTTTTACATAAATTTTTTACTTGCAATATTATTATACCTAATGTACCCATACATCATAGGGTACATTAAATTGGAACGAAAATGGAAATACAAATCGACATTGATGATAAGGTGCCTCTGTTCACACAGGTGATGGAGCAGATAAAACAGGCCGTCAGTTCTGGCGATTTGGCCGCTGGCAGTCCCTTGCCCGCCATTCGCCAACTGGCGAGCGACTTGGGGATTAACAACAAAACCGTCGCCAAGGCTTACCGGCTTTTGGAGCGCGACAATGTCATCCAAACCAAGGGTTACAGAGGCACATTCATACATCCGGACGCCATTGAAAACTGCACCACAGACTTAAACATATGGGTCACCACCGAGCTTACCAAATCCATAACCGCATTTAGACATGCCAATGTAACGGATTCTGAAATCCGCATTGCCTTTGCCGATGTGATGAACACAAATGAGACAAAAGGAAACTAACATGACCATCATTGATATTATTTTTTACGCTATTTTTATAAGCCAGATTTTTCTCATTTCGTATTACTACCCCAAGAAAACTTATGACCGGAATATGTATATCCTGCGCAATTACCCGGCCTCCAAATATCCAAAGCGCTATAAGCATTCCAAATATGCCTACCCGAGCGAAGCCTTACACAAAACCATTCGCAGATATTTGGGCTTCAACCTTGCCATAGCGCTGTTTGGCCTGGGGCTGTTAATCGCGATGGCCGCAAGTGATTATACGCCGAGCGGCATCAAGGAAAACCAGCAGATCATGTTCGTTATGCTGTTTTTTATACTACAAGTCGTGCCGTATATTATATTGGAAATTTCCACCTATAATTGGCTGAAAAACATGCGCAGCGCCGCCAAAAACACCACCCGTAAAGCCGAGTTAAGCCCCCGTAAATTATTTGATTTCATATCGCCGCTATATATCGCTATCGCTGTTCTGGCCCTCATAAGCTGGGTTGTCTATTACCTGTATAATAAAGGCTTTACGACACCGTGGGATTGGCAGTCATATGTCACAATAGTTGGCATGACAGGCATGAACCTTGTTTTTATAGGCATGGGCTACAAGTATTTACGCGGTAAAAAATTAGACCCGCACCAAGCCTATAAAGACCAACGCCAGTTTATAAAGACCATGGTGCGCGTGTTTGTCTTTGCCAGTATATTGATGAGTTTGCAGCGGATCGTCTTTGACGCCATCAACCAAAACGGCTGGGACATGTTTGAACCGGTTGCCATGAGCATATATTATCAAGTCGTGATCATATTTGGTATCGGTCAGGTTTTACGTATGTTCAAAATAGAAAACATAGATTTTGATGTTTATAAAGAAGAGCCTTGGTTGGTGTAAGCAAAAACTTAAAGCCTTTCCGGCGGTATAGTTGAACATAGAAATCGGTATTGGGTCACACAAGTATATAATACCCAAATAATTTTACACTGCGGCATTGGTAAAATCACTCAAGATTATTACTTTTGCGCGGGGCGTATGTTTGGTCAGGAAGTTATGCTTGAAGCTTGCTTGAGGTTCATCATTTTGGGCTTGTTGCTGCGCTTTTTTGACTTCGGCTATTTGCTGTTTGAGTTGCTTTTTTAGCGAGGAAATCAGGTCTTTTATTTCTTGTTCATTAGCCAAAATTTCAGCATTTTCAATGTCGCGCTTCTTGTCCATTTCTTTGGCCAGTGCACAATTTTTCTTTTGCCGGATATAGATCTTTGCTTGGTTTGGATTGCAATATTTGTACGACAAGCGTTTTTTAGCCGCCCGTAATTTAAACATTAGCATATTGGGATCGGTAACGGTTTGCGTACCTTTGGGTGCCAGCTTAATGACGATTGGGTTTGGATAGATGTTTTTGTAAGATCCCCGCCATCAAAAATGCCAGTTTCAGTCATTTTGGTCAATTTAAATAACACCACCTAATTTTGCAACTCGCCCTAGTGTTTTACCGCTTGATCCACTCTGCTGCGTCTTCGTATTCGTGAGTGTAGAAGACGCGGACTTTTGCGGGCATTAGCGGGCCAAACAGGCGGATAGCGGTCCGCATCCAGCCTAAATCCGATACCAATGCCAGTTTTTTCAGATCGCTTAAATGCATCAGGCCGAATTTGGTGTCTTCCCACATTGCGCCGCTAGTATAGCTTTGGAAACCATCGTCCGCCACGAACAACATTTTCAGTTGGTCATGGCGTTTTTTCTTGGCCTCCACCAATGGGCGCAGCGTGTCTTCATAATCTTGTGCGGTGATGATGCCCTCGGCTTCTACGGCGACAACATCATTAGGGAAGCCCTCCAGAATGCGGAAACGGCCCGGATGGTCGCCCGGTGCCGCCGCCCAGTCCATAGCATCTTCCATGCGCGAAGCGCGAAACAGGCGAACTTTGGCTTTGATAAAATGGCGGACAAGTGCCGGAATGACTTTTACTGATATTTTGTCGCTGACAATCGCAACTTTAGGCACAAAGCTTTGCGCATTTTTGACAAATTTTATGTGAGCCAAAAAGGCACTAAATTTTTTCCACCTGGGAAATTTTTCTGCGTGAACAACCACAGACGGAACCCGGTCATACTCATTGATATAGGCGTCCATAAACCTGTTTATCTGTTTGAAGTCAGATTTTTCAAGCTTGCCGAGCGGAGAGACCCGGACAATATTTTTGGTTTCAAATTTTTCGACCTTGATCATGAGAACCTCCTTTTAGGTTTCGATTTTAAGTACCAGCCCCTCCTTGCCTACGCTGACGACCACATGATCGCCGTCGTTTATTTTGCCTGCTAGGACTTGGCGGGCCAGTTCGTCTTGCAAGGATTTTTGGATGACACGCTTGAGCGGTCTGGCACCAAAGGCCGGGTCATAGCCTTTTTCGGCTAGCCATGTGCGGGCGGAGGTTTTTAGCTCTATGGTGATATCTCTATCTTTGAGCCAGCCCATGAGGCGCTTGATCTGGATATCGACAATGGCACCCATATGTTCGGGCTTGAGGCGTTCAAACAACAGTATCTCGTCGAGCCGGTTGAGAAACTCCGGTCTGAATTTGGCTTGCAACATAGCCATAACCTGCTCCCGGGCCGCTTCGACATTTTCGTCATCGCCGAGCGCCACAAGAAATTCCGCGCCGATATTACTGGTCAGGATTATGACGCAGTTTTTAAAATCGACCGTGCGGCCTTGGCCGTCCGTGAGACGGCCATCATCTAGCACTTGTAAAAGAACATTGAACACATCCGGGTGGGCTTTCTCGATCTCGTCGAACAGCACCACCTGATAGGGGCGACGGCGCACGGATTCGGTGAGCATGCCGCCCTCGTCGTAACCCACATATCCGGGCGGCGCACCGATCAGGCGCGACACGGAATGTTTCTCCATATACTCGGACATATCAATGCGGGTGATGGCTTGATCGTCGTCGAACATAAATTCGGCCAAAGCTTTGGTCAGTTCGGTTTTACCAACACCTGTCGGCCCTAAAAACATGAACGAGCCAATGGGCCGCGCCGGGTCTTTCAGGCCTGCCCGCGCCCGGCGTACCGCGTCCGAAACTGCGGCTACGGCCTGGGCTTGTCCGACCACGCGCTGGGCCAACACATCTTCCATAGCCAGCAGTTTTTCGCGCTCACCCTCCAGCATTTTTTCCACCGGAATACCTGTCCAGCGCGACACTACGGAGGCTATCATGTCATCATTTACCACATCAGCTTCCAAAGACGTACCGTCGTCGTCCGCTTGTTCTGCCAGTTCTAGCTGTGCTTCCAGTCCGGGAATTTCCACATGCTGCAAGCGTCCGGCGGCTTCGTAATCGCCGCGCCTGACCACATCAGCCAGATCGATACGCGCTTGGTCCAGCTTTTCTTTAAGTTCCGTGGCGCCGGCTAGCTTAGCTTTCTCAGCCTGCCAGCGTGCGGTCAGTTCTTTGCTCTGCTCTTCAAGTTCGGTGATTTCTTCGAGGCGTTTCTCCAGCCGGTCTTTGGAGGCTTTGTCTTTCTCTGCTTTGAGAGCTTCCGCCTCGATGCGGGCGCGTACCAATTTACGGTCAATTTCGTCCAGTTCTTCGGGCTTGCTGTCTACCTGCATACGCAGTCTCGACGCAGCTTCGTCCATAAGATCAATAGCTTTATCGGGCAAAAATCTGTCGGTGATATAGCGGTGTGATAAATTAGCCGCCGCCACAATGGCACTGTCGGAAATTCTAATGCCGTGATGCATTTCGTATTTATCTTTGATACCGCGCAGGATAGACACCGTGTCTTCGACGCTCGGCTCGTCAATAAATATGGTCAGAAAACGCCGGGCCAAAGCCGCGTCTTTTTCCAAATGCTTGCGGTATTCGTCCAGAGTTGTCGCGCCAATACAGTGCAGTTCACCCCGCGCCAATGCGGGCTTTAGCAGATTGGCCGCGTCCATAGCCCCGTCGGTTTTACCTGCCCCGACCAGCATATGAATTTCGTCGATGAACAAGACGATTTTACCGTCAGCTTTTTCGATTTCTTTGAGAACAGCCTTGAGCCGCTCTTCAAATTCGCCCCGGTATTTTGCCCCGGCGATCAAAGCCCCCAAGTCCAGTGACAGCAGGTCTTTGTCTTTCAGGCTTTCGGGTACATCACCATTGACGATACGCAAGGCCAAGCCTTCGGCAATGGCGGTTTTACCGACGCCAGCCTCGCCGATCAAAAGCGGGTTATTTTTGGAGCGGCGCGAAAGCACCTGCACCACGCGGCGGATTTCCTCGTCGCGGCCTATGACCGGATCCATCTTGCCTTCTCTGGCTGCCGCAGTGAGGTCGCGGGTATATTTGCCGAGCGCCTCATAGGCGTCCTCGGCGCTTTCGCTGTCCACGGGCGCATCGCCGCGCAAATTTTTGATCGCGGCGGCAATACGAGATGCATCAACACCCGCATTTTCCAACAAAACTTTCATGTCTTTATCGGCGCTTAAAATCAGGGCCAAGAATAAACCCTCAACGGTGATATATTTATCGCCGGATTTTTTGGCGGCAGTTTCGGCGGCGGCAAACACTTTACCTGCTTCGCGGCTTAACGTCAGATTGCCAACACCAGAGCCTTCCACCACAGGAATTTTACCGAGTAAACCCCGTGTGCCAGACGCGAGCTTGCCCAAATCAGCACCGGACGTGCGCACCAGATTGCTTGCTAGGCTTTTCCCGTTTTGGGCATCTTCGTCTAGCAAAGCCGACAATATATGGGCTTGAGCTATTTGCTGATGGCTCCGCTCAAGCGCTATATTTTGCGCCGCTTGCACCACGGCTTTGGCTCGGTTGGTATAATTTTCAATGTTCATGTCATCTCCACAAATAGGGTATTTAGCTTTGGCCTTTATATGGGTGTGATGAAATTTTGTGCAAGTGCGACAATATGGCGGACATCAGGCATACAGCGCAGGCTTAAAGTTGACGGCTGTAGATGGAAAGATCGGGCGTGAAGTATTGGGAAATATTACTTATTTCTCGCTCAATACCTCGACCACGAACTTGTCATTGGTAAACACGCAAATATCGGCGGCTATGGTCATGGCTTTTTGCGCCAGTTTTTCTGCGTCCGCCTCATATTCGTCCAAGGCCAGTGCGGCGGCGAGAGCGTAATTGCCGCCGCTCCCGATGGCGGTTATTGCCCCGCCGTCAGGAGAAATATCCGGCTCCACCACATCACCATTACCTGTCAGCACAAAGGTTTCTTTCTTGTCGGCAACAATCATCATGGCTTGCAGTTGGCGCAGGACTTTGTCGGTGCGCCAGTCCTTGGCCAACTCGACACATGCGCGGGCTAGCTGGGTCGGATATTGCTCCAACTTAGCCTCGAGCCGTTCCATCAACGCGAACGCATCAGCGGTGGCTCCGGCAAAACCGATAATCACATTACCGCCAACAATCCTGCGCACCTTGCGGGCCGTAGATTTCATCACCGTATTGCCGGCACTCACCTGCCCGTCGCCAATAACGACGACTTTGCCGCCTTTGCGAACGGTCAAAATAGTCGTGCCGCGCCATTGGCTGGCATCTGCGTAATCGTGGTTCATAGCTTGCTCCTATGCTTTCTTCTGTGCTTTCATCTATTCAGGCAAACATGGGGAGTGCGGCTTGGGGCGTCAAGTAACTTTGCGCCTAATGTTAACTTGAACAGAGGCGATGGTCAGCAAGAGTTTGTATGATTGTGCAATCATTTATACGGTCATCATGGGTATGGTTGGTGATGCGGTTTAGCTCCTTCTCCAATTTTTTCAATTTATTGAGCTTACGACGAATATTCTCCAAATGGGCTTCGGCAATGGTGTGCGCTTCGGCACAAGAATGATCCGGATGGTCATGCAAGCGGATTAAATCGCGGATGGAAGCAATCGTCAAACCAAGATCGCGGCCATGCTTTATGAAGGAGAGTTGCTGCGAATCCGCTTGCGAATATCGGCGTTGATTACCAGAATTGCGGCCGGGCGGAGCCAGTAACCCGATTTTTTCATAATAGCGGATAGTCGGGACCTTTACGCCTGTTCGCGCCGCAAGCCTGCCAATTGAAAACATTTTTATTTTTTCCTTGAACCTCTAGTTACTAGAGGTTTTATAAAGACACTCAGAATAATCAAGGTAATATTATGGACATGTTTTTTTGGCTAGGCGGGCTTTCGGTATTGTGGCTCGCTGTTATGGTGATTTGGTCAATATTGGTACCTAGGCGTAGGGTGTGGCCTGTGGGGACAATCACGCCTGTAAATATCATATTTATTTGGGTGCCGTTCTTATTATTGTTTGGATGCGTACTCGCATTGGGAATTTTGGATTGGAACCGGTTTGATTGGCCTGCCTCTATACGCTGGGGAATTGGTGGTACGCTAGTTCTCATTGGTCATATTATTGTCTATGCTAGTGTCTTCAAAATTGGGGCAAAGGCCACTAGCGGTGCAAAAGACCAGTTAAAAACCGATGGCCTATATGCTTATTCGCGCAACCCGCAATATGTTGCAGATATGGCAATTTTTGCAGGCTGGATAATTTTGAGCGCATCATTGCTCGCACTACCCTTGGCGCTGGCTGGCATTGGGGTATTGTTGCTAGCCCCCTTGTCCGAAGAGCCTTGGCTGCGCGGTGTTTACGGCAAGCCCTATAAAAAGTATTGCCAGCGTGTCAGGCGGTTTTTATAAAATAAACCCAAGTGCGGCAAACCGCCCATTTGATTTCCTCATGTCTGGCGGTATAGGCGTTTAATGACAAAACAAAAATCACCAGAACCCGCCCCGTCCGCTTCCATATTGGCACGGCGCGAATATAGCGGCCCGGCTTTTTTAAGCGGGGCATTTCGGCCGTTCTTTTTGGGGGCCAGTGTCTGGGCTGTGGTCGCTATAGCTTATTGGCTAGCGCAATATAACGGCTTGATGTCTGCACCCGAAGCTCTTAGCGGGCGCGACTGGCATATCCACGAAATGATATTTGGCTTTGCTTCCGCTGCGCTCGGCGGCTTTATTTTGACGGCTGTTCCCAACTGGACGGGGCGGTTGCCCGTGCGCGGTTGGCCTTTGGGCGGGCTGGCATTGTTGTGGCTGCTCGGGCGGCTTGCTATGTTATCGGGCCATCCGGTTTTGATGCTGGTGGATATATTGTTTTTATTTGTGCTGGCGGCTGTTGTGGCCCGCGAAATTATTGGCGGGCGCAATAAACGAAATCTGGTGGTGGCCGGGATGATAACTTTAATCGCCTTGGCCAATTTATGGACACATCTGGAACGGTTGGAGATCGCGGCCCAGGGCGGATATGGTTGGCGCTTTGGGGTGGCCGTATTGTTAAGCTTGTTGGGTTTGATTGGCGGCCGGGTAACACCGAGCTTTACTCGAAATTTATTGGCGAAGCAAAACCTTGCTCATCTTGAAGCGCCAAAAATGCCGGCAAAACCGGGCGGCAAGATAGATAAATTGGCCATGCTGGTTTCTGCGCTGGCATTATTGATCTGGGTATTTTTGCCTGAACATAAAACCACCGGGATTTTATTGATAGGGGCAGGAATAGGTCACGGGGTTCGCTTATCGCGTTGGCAGGGTTTGCAGGTTCGGGGGCAAGCGATCATCATAGTCTTGCATGTGGCCTATACTTGGCTGGCGCTTGGGTTTGGAATTATGGGTCTGTCGATTGTATGGGACGGGTTATTGGCAGCCGACGCTATTCACGGGCTCAGCATTGGTGCAGTCGGCATTATGATTGCCGCCATGATGAGCCGGGCTAGCTTTGGGCATTCCGGTCTGCCTATGCGGGCCGGAATTGCGTTAAGCTTGGTATATTTTCTCATCGGCGCGGCGGTATTTTTGCGTTTAGCGGCGGGATTTTGGCACACACAGATCATGGTCAATCTGGCGGGCCTTGCTTGGATTGCCGGATTTGCTTTGTTCGTAGCCGTCTTCATGCCATTATATTTCAAGAAACGACGATAGTTCTAACGAAAGGGAAATATGACCAAATCAATGCAAGAAGTTATGGGCGTCAGCGCCGGGTTTGATATTGCCGATCCGACCAAAATTAAACGCATGGAGGGCAAGGTCTCGGATATTGAGTGGAAACTTAGGGTCGAGTTAGCGGCGCTATACCGGTTGTGCGCGCTGTACGGCTGGACGGATTTGGTATTTACCCATATTTCGGCGCGTTTGCCGGACGAAAATGGAGAAGAGCGGTTTTTAATCAATCCTTACGGAGTGTTGTTCGACGAAATGACAGCTTCAAGCTTGGTCAAAATTGACCTTGAGGGGAATATTATTGGCGACAGCCCCTATTTCATCAACCCGGCCGGCTTTACCATTCATTCCGCCGTCCACGCGGCGCGCAGTGATGCGGGGTGCGTCATGCATGTGCATACACCTTACGGGGTTGCGGTGTCTGTGCAAAAAAAGGGTCTGCGCAAATACACCCAGTTTTCCATGATCGTCCATGATGATTTGGCCTATCATGATTATGAAGGCATTGCGCTGGATTTGGACGAACGGGAAAGGATTGTAGCCGATATGGGGACGCACAATTTTCTGATGCTGCGCAATCACGGCACTATGGTGGTCGGCGGTAATTGCGCTTTGGCTTTCCTGCGCATGTATTTTCTCGAACAAGCTTGCAAAACTCAGATTTTGGCCCAAGCGGCGGGGAACAAGAAACTACATGAATGCGGCGACGAACTTTCGGCCCGCGTTCACGCCCAAGGCAGCGGTGCATTCATGCCCGGTATGGGTGATAATCTGGTCTGGCCGGCATTGATGCGCAGGTTAGCGAAAAGTTATGCGGGTTGGGAGTATTAGACCAAATACACGACTATAATACGTTATAAGAGGAGCGTACATGAACGGTAAAGATATGGTGGTAAGCGCATCCAAAGGTTCGGCTTTCGACGATCTTGGTCTCCCGCGAGAACGCCGAGCTAAAGAAAACAAGGTGCTTACGATAAAAAGTCGCATAGAAAATTTAAAACTCCACCAAGCCAAAGCCGCCGAACGTATGGGCATAAAACAATCTGAACTGCAAAATATTCTGCGGGGCGATTTCAGTGACTATAGTGTCAAATGCCTAACCCGCTTGCTCACTGCCCTAGAATATATAAATTACAAGGAATTGGCCTCAAGCCAGAATGAAGGCACAGATTATAAAATAACACTAGATGATCATGATAATGACGTTTGTATCGTTGCGCCACATGCTGGAGAAATTGAACCAGTAACTTCTGAAATTGCGAAGGCAATTGCAAAGGATAATTACAACCTGTATCTTTTTGAAGGTTGCCTGAGAAAAGATAATAGTAGGCTACACATCACCTCTCACAAATTTGACGAACCTAATGCTTTGGCGCTTGTCAAAAAGTCACAAATAACTCTTGGAGTGCATGGCAGGAAAGATCGCAGTGATAAAGACACTATTTATTTGGGCGGGCTTGATAGTGAGTTTGTAAGTTTTATTGCCACTAGATTAGAAGCTGCGAGGGTTTCAAGTCAAATAGGCGGGCATTCCTTTCCTGCCTGTAGTCCAAACAATATTTGCAATCGTGGCAATTCTGGCACGGGCGCTCAAATTGAAGTGCCAAAAACATTGCGAGATAAGCTTCGGCAAGATGCAAAACTGCTCGATAGATTCGCTGGAGCCATTAGAAGTTCAATTGAAGATAAATTAAATGCTCAGCGAAAATTATAAACAGTTTGAGCTTGTTTTTCACTTGAACAACGAAGTCTTACGGACTTTCCTGCAATAGCTTTTAACGGCTTGTAGGCATCATCAAAATTACATCGAAATAGCTCATAACATTGTTGTTTTTTCCCTTCCCGCATATAGCTACCTTCCACGTTATATTCTTTTAGTTTGTCGTGGATGTAATTTTCAATTCGCCCTGCTTTGTCTTGAAAAGCAGAAGCCAGCATAGACCAATCACTTACACCCCCGTATTTATATTCATTTAATTTGTGTAATCGATCATCGATATCAATTGACGATCCAACCTTGATGAGTTTCCGTTTGTAAGAACCTGCAATATAGATATGGGCGGTCGCTTTACTCCTGAGTTGGAAAGCAATGCGGCTGACGTTACATTGAATACAGTGCCCCGCCTTTGTGCGAAGAGTATGGCCAGCTTTCGAGCATGGAGTTACTCCATAAGCAAAACTTTTTTCCAAATCTTCCATAGCTTTTTGGTAGCCAGCCTTATTCATACCTGTTGCGTCGAAAACGCTGCTAATTGGAATTTTGTGATCAAGTAAAAAACGTAATTGTTCTTGGTTTAACATTGCCAATTTAATCTCCTTTATTATGGCAAATGTTTCAACTTGCCTGCATTGAGGGGTTGTTCTACCAGAACATAACTCGCGTACTGCACCCGCCGTCTAACTCTTTCATTAACACTTTTTGCTCTAGTGGACCATTGAAATCGCGCAGAACAATATCTTGGCGACACTTGGTTTGCTCGCTCTTTATTCTTGGCTCCACGGTTTTGGTCGAGGCGAAGCGGATTTTTTATGATTTTACTTTTCCCACGAGATAATATCCACCCAAGGCCTTGCGCCTGCACGCATGCATTCCCATATTGACAATATGATATCAAAATGATATCACTAGTTAAATTATCAATGGAGAGAGAGTATGAAAGAGACAGATTATAAATCTACGGCGGGCATACCCGTATTATTGGCGGCGTTGGCTTTACCATTTGTTGCCATGGCGGGTGTCATTTTTCTAGGCGTCAACGGGCATGAGATATTGGCGGTTTTACTGGTCATAACAACAATATTGCTGTTTTTGTTTTTGCTCATCGGCTTGTATAAGGTCGAGCCGAATCAGTCAGCCGTATTAAGCCTGTTTGGCAAATATATTGGCACAACCCGCACCCAAGGTTTGCGCTGGAACAATCCGTTTTTCTCGAAAAAGAAAATCTCCCTTAGAGTGCGCAATTTCGAGAGCGGACGTATGAAAGTCAATGACCAGGGCGGCTCACCTATTGAAATCGCTGCCATTGTGGTTTGGGAAGTGGCGGACAGCGCCGAAGCCGTGTTTAATGTCGATGATTATGAAAGCTTTGTGCAAATCCAGAGCGAGGCGGCTATACGCTCCATGGCCTCAATTTATCCTTACGACCCGCACACAGACGACGAAGTTGCCCTGCGCAGCCATCCGGCCGAAATTTCCGAACGCATGAAAACCGAAATCCAGGAACGCCTGACCGAGGCCGGCATCAATGTTATTGAAGCCCGCATCTCCCATCTGGCCTATTCGCCGGAAATCGCTCAGGCCATGCTGCAACGCCAACAAGCCGGTGCGATCATTGCGGCCCGCACCCGTATTGTCGAAGGCGCGGTCGGCATGGTGGAAATGGCTCTGGACGCGCTTAAGGAAAAAGGTGTGGTCGACTTGGACGAGGAACGCCGCGCCGCAATGGTCAGCAATCTACTGGTGGTCTTGTGTTCGGATAGAGCCACCCAACCCGTGGTTAATACTGGTTCGATTTATTAGGAGCATATATGGCCCGCAAAGCCAAAAAAGCTTATCCCCTGCGCATTCATGCAGACATTCTGGACGCTATGAAACGCTGGTCGGATGATGAGTTGCGCTCCTTGAACGGGCAAATAGAGTTCGTCCTGCGCGACCAATTGCGCAGGGCCGGGCGGCTCAAGGAAAAACCGCCACACACAACGCAAACAGAAAGGCAAAAGAAATGAACAAATGGAGATATAAGGTCGAGCGTGTCAAATTGCCAATGTGGAGCAAGGAGAACGATCAAACGGCGCTCATCCAGGAAAAACTAACCCGTTTAGGTATGGAAAGTTGGGAGTTGGTTAATGTAATAGATGTCAGAATGCTGACTGGAGGCGTTACCATATACTTGAAACGCCCCTATTGATTGGTACGAAAAGGGTCGTTACAAAGACGTATGAACTCTATAGCTGAAATCAACTCTGCCTGTGATTGCCTGCCTTTGGCCCGTGAGGTCATTGACCGTAAATTGGACGACGGCGCGCCCGCCAAAGCCTTCGCGCTTTTGAAATCCCGTGAACATTTATTCGCCAAAACGCCGGTATTTGTTGCCATTGATGATGCCAAATCCATGCTGGCAATCATTGCCGCCGTCGAGGCTTTGGCACAGTTGGAGGGCTACAAAAACGAGGTGTTTACCCGCGCCGGCATTGACGCAAAAATTGCCGCGCAGAACAAAACGCAAGGCTTGTTCATGGGCTATGATTTTCACCTTTCCCCGGGCGGCCCAAAACTGATCGAGGTTAATACCAATGCGGGCGGCGCGTTTTTGGTGTCCAATCTTTTACGCGCCGTGGGGCCGGATCTTTCGTGTTGCTATAACAGCCGTGTTCATAATGCCGTGGTCAACCCGGACGGGATGGACGGGTTTATGGTGGATATGTTTGGACGTGAATGGGCGGCGGCAGGCCGTATATCTGCGCTGAAAACTGTGGCAATAGTGGACGAACAACCACAAGAGCAATATCTTTACCCTGAGCTGCTTATGGCTAAACAATTGCTTGAAAGCCAAGGAATTAAAACCATTATCGCAGACCCGTCCGAACTTGAATACAAAAACGGCGGCTTATATGCAGGGGCGCTAAAAATTGATCTGCTTTATAACCGCCTGACGGATTTTGATCTCAGTGAGGCCCGAAACATGTCCATACGCCAAGCCCATGCAGCCGGGGATATTGTGCTGTCGCCTGCGCCCTTACACCATGCTGTATACGCTGATAAACGCAATCTGATTTTGTTTGGGGATGATGCTAAACTGAAGGCATGGGGACTTGGGCCGCAACACAGACGCGCCCTTGCAGGCGTGCCTAAAACCCGCACATTGACCCCGGATAATGCTGATGAACTCTGGGCGGTACGCAAGAAATATTTCTTCAAACCCAAAGACGGTTACGGTTCCAAAGCTGCATATCGGGGCAGTAAAATCACCAAAAAAGTCTGGACGCAAATCTCGGGCGGCACCCATGTGGCACAGGAATTTGTGCCCCCGCCGGTGCGTTTGGTCAAACTTAAGGACGGGCCAGTTAAGCTGAAATTTGATCTGCGTATCTACACTTACGCCGGTGAAGCCTTTGCAATGGCGGCCCGGGTTTATCAGGGCCAAACCACAAATTTTCGCACCAGAGGCGGCGGCTTCGCTCCGGTCATCCATATGCAGGACGGGAGGTAGACTTCCTGCCTCCATTTTTCATGGCAGAGGTCGTTTACTTCAAATAATAGCGTAGAGCGGCGGCGATGAATAGGGATAGCTCTGTTATTGGGAGCGGCTCGCTCAAATCCATGCGAACTTCGCGGTTGCCGTAATAGTCAAACATATTCGGATGGAGAGTACGAAAATCTTCTATCAAATTGCTGGAACACGGAACAAATAATGAGCATGTGCCTGCATCCGCATCACCGTCAATTCGCATAGGGGTGCCGGATTTTGGGTTCCGAGCCGCGAAACTGATCTGGCCCCATTTCAGGCTTTCTTCAATCTCCCCAATAGCTTTGTCCCTTGCGGCTATATTTTGAATAAGCTTTCGAACCACACCCAACCGCACCGCTAAAATCTCCGGGTAAGCGGCCAACTTGTTGTTAATATCGCTCATGTTTTCTCGTGCAGTCCCGCAATATTGTCTTCCCAGTTGCGGCCATCAAAATCCTCTGATGTGACCGCTACAAACCCGCTTTTATCAACACACCTAAAATTGACACTATAGCCGTCCGGGTGGGAGCGGGGTCTGTAGAAAGGTTTGACGCCGCAAGTTTGGCAAAATGTATGCTTGGCGGTGTGGGTGTTAAAGCTGTAACTGGTGATGTTATCCACCCCCGTGCGCAACCGAAAATCTTCGGCCCCCACAATTAAATGCTGGAACCCGGTCATGTCACAGATAGAGCAATTACACGCGGTCAGCGCGATTTGAGCGGGGGCGCGCACTTCAAACGTCACCGCACCGCAATGACAACCGCCTTTATGCCAAATAGTATTTTTGTTTTTCATAATTGCTCTATAAGGCTTAAATGAATGAAAATCCACACCCCATAGATAAATGCCAAATATACCTCATAACGCCGCCGCATATTGATGATGTGAGCGCGTTCGCCATAACATTAGAGCAGGTTTTAAAAGCCGCGCCCGTGGCCAGTTTGCAAATCCGGCTTAAAGGCGTTGCCCGAGATGTGATTGTGAAAACCACCAAAACCTTGATGCCCCTTGCCCACGCTCACGGCACTGCCGTTATTATCAATGATGACCCGGACATTGCCTTGGAGACCGGAGCGGACGGGGTGCATTTGGGACAAGCCGACTTACGCAATATTATAGATATTAAATCTGCGCAAGAAATGCTCAATCCTGGTGCAATTATTGGCGTAACCTGTCATAATTCGAAAGATTTGGCGTTCAAGGCAGGTTCAGGCGGCGCACATTATGTTGCCTTTGGATCATTTTTTGCAAGTAAGACAAAACCGGATGCAAATCCGGCAGATTTGGAGCTTCTGTCATGGTGGCACGATATAATGGAAATCCCCAGCGTCGCAATTGGCGGCATTACGGTGGACAACGCCAAGACAGTGATTGCGGCGGGCGCGGATTTTATCGCGGTATCGGCTGGCGTTTGGGACTATCCAGATGGGCCGGAGCTGAGTGGCCCCGTTTTGGCCATAAAACATTTGTCGGAATTGTGTGCGCTCTATTCACGGCCCTTGCCCCAATAGGCGCCCCAATAGGCGCATTGGCTTCCGATACGGATGTTACCGGCTACGAAACTGCGCTTACGGCTTACGAAAGCGGTGATTATGCCAATGCGCTGATTTACGGCAAATTGGCCGGGGCGGGCGGAAATGCAGACGCCCAGGTTTTAGTCGGGTATATTCTTCAAAAAGGTCTCGGCGGCACTGTCGATAAAAAAGATGCGGCGAGTTGGTTCAAAAGGGCCGCTGAAAACGGTAATACCGATGCCATGTTGGCCCTTGGTGAATTAGCACTGGACGAGATACCATTGGACAGGCAGGTTGGTGTGTCAACACAAGACGCCCTGCTTTGGTTAACACGCGCCGCCGATAAAAACCGCACAGATGCCATGTTGATTTTGGCAGAAATGTACCGGGCCGGTAAGGGCGTAGCTATTGATCCCGCCAAGGCACAAAACTGGTTGCTCAAAGCCGCCAATCACGGCGATAGCTTTGCCGCCTATGAGCTAGGCAACAATTATCTGGACAAAGACCCGGCTAAAGCTTTGCAGTGGTACGAAAAAGCGGCCACCCAAGGAGACGCTCAAGGAAGCGCCCAAGGAAGTGCCCAAGGAAGCACTCTGGGGGCCTATGCAGCGGCCATCATGTATGCGGAAAATTTCAACATAAAACCAGACGCCAACAAAGCGGCAAAATTGCTTAAACAAGCGGCCGAAGCCGGACATCCCGCCGCCCAGGCGGATTACGGACTGGTTGTGTATCAAGGCAATGGCACCAAACGCTCCATTGATGAGGCGGCCAAATGGTTCGAAAAAGCAGCAAAGAACGGCGATTCTGAAGGCAGGTTCCTATACGCATTCACCTTGGCCAAGGGCGAAGGCGTCAAGCAAAGCTTTGAAGAAGCTTATTACTGGCTATTACGGGCCGAAGAAACCGGAGCGAATGGTATTGACGAATATGACCAATCTCGCGCGGAGCTCAAAAAACGCCTAGAAGACAATGTAGACCCGGCCATATTATCCCGGGCAAGGGCACGGCTTGTTGTGGGTAAGTAAAGAGCGGTAAGAACAAGCATGTGAGTGCCTGAACGAACATAATGTTGTTTTTTGCAACACATTGTAAAAACATGTTGCAATAACTGCAATAATGCAACACATTGTGTTCGTTATGTTAAAATCTAGCTATATCATACCCATATTGCCGCCAAAAGTTGATTTGGAAACAAAAGCAATTTTAAAGGCTTTAAACAAGGCACATCGTCCCTTGGCGGAATTAAAAGGGCGTGCATCTGCTATACCCAATCAAGGTATATTGATCAATACTTTGGCTTTGCAAGAAGCAAAGGCCAGTTCCGAAATTGAAAATATTGTAACCACTCAGGACGAATTGTTTCGGGAGGGGTTTCTGCCGGGCGACCAAACAACGCCTAATGCAAAAGAGGTCGCGCTTTACCGCGACGCACTTACTTTGGGATTTGAAGATTTACGCAGCAATAACGGTATCCTTAGAAATGGCGCATTGATTGATATGTTTCGCCTGCTAAAAAACCGTGATGACGGGTTTCGGGTCTTGCCTGGCACGGCGCTTCTAAATGATAAAACCGACGAAATCGTTTATGTGCCGCCCCAAAACGCGACCAATATTGCAAATCATATGACGCAGCTTGAAGCTTTTATCAATGACGGAAGCCTGTCGAGTTTGGACCCTTTGGTGAAAATGGCGATTATCCATCATCAATTTGAAAGCATACATCCATTCCCCGATGGCAATGGGCGTATTGGCCGTATTCTGAACGTACTTTATTTGACCCAAACGGGTTTGTTGGAAATTCCGATTCTGTATCTAAGCCGCCATATTACCCAGACAAAGAATAAGTATTATCATTTGCTCCAAGATGTGCGCGACAGCTTAGGTGCGGCGCAGGCTTGGGAGGCGTGGGTGCTGTATATGTTAGAGGCCGTAGCCGATACCGCACAAATGACTCTGAACCTTATTGAAGGACTGCGTACGCTTATGGCAGAGTATAAGCAAAGAATGCGTACGGAATTACCCAAACTCTATTCTCAGGACTTGCTCAATAATTTATTTCGCCATCCCTATACACGCATTGATTATGTAATGAAGGATTTAAGTGTAGGTCGACAAGCGGCAGCACGGTATTTGGACAAATTGGCCAATGCAGGCTTTGTTGAAAAACACCAATCTGGCCGCAATAATTATTATATCAACAGCCCGCTCCTAGACTTGTTTTTTGACATATCAGGCGGTAAGTAAAACCTCTACCCCAATTGCAATCGGTAGCCGCCCGGTTCGGTGATTAACAATTTGGCTTTGCCTTTTTCCATCTCGATTTTTTGGCGCAGGCGGTACACATGGGTTTCCAGGGTGTGGGTGGTGACACCTGAATTATAGCCCCAAACCTCATGCAATAATTCTTCGCGCGCCACGGGTTTGCCGCCGGCCCGGTAGAGATATTTGAGGATATTGGTTTCTTTCTCGGTCAAACGGATTTCCCGCTCCCCCTCGCGTTCCATCTTTTTAAACGCCGGCTTAAACGCATAGGGGCCAATTTGAAACACCGCGTCTTCGCTTTGCTCGAACGAACGCAAATGCGCGCGCAAGCGGGCCAACAATACGGCGAAACGAAACGGCTTGGTGACATAATCATTAGCCCCTGAGTTTAATCCCAATATTTCGTTCATATCACCATCATTACCGGTCAGCATAACAATGGGCGCCGCCACCCCGGCTTTGCGCATAAGCTGGCAAGCCTCGGTGCCGAGCATGTCTGGCAGATCAACATCGAGCAGGATGAGGTCAAAATCCTTGTTCTTGGTTGCCGCAATGGCTTCGGTTGCCGTTGCCACATCATCAATATCAAATTCGTCATATAGCCCAAATTGCTCAACCAGTTCGGCCCGCAAATCGTCGTCGTCATCAACCAACAAAATTCTTTTCTTTACACTCATTACGCGTCCTTCATTCGCCGGCTTCTATGGCAGGCTTTATAGCTTGCAATCCCAGCGAATCTAATGCCATTCTGGTAAGCATCATATCACATTATTGTGGGTCGGGTGTGAATAACGGGGGGATAGATGAATATATTGGTCGATACCGAGGTACGGATATTAACAGCAGGCGGCAAAATTTACCCATGTGCTATCGGTAAATACGGTGTGGTACCCCATGCACAAGGCCGTGAAGGCGACGGTAAAACCCCGCTGGGCACCTATAAAATACGCTACGGCTTATACCGCAAAGACAGAGTTGAGCTGCCGCCGACCACCCTGCAGTTTTGGCCCATACATATCAATGACGGTTGGTGCGACGCGCCGGACGATCCCGCCTATAACCGACCGGTGAAATGGCCTTACCCGGCCAGTTTTGAGAAGTTATGGCGCGAGAGCCGCGTCTATGATGTGATCATTGTCATGGGTCATAATGATAGCCCGCCAGTACCGGGCATGGGCAGTGCAATTTTCCTGCATATTGCAAGGAAACATTATACGCCCACCTAAGGATGTGTGGCAGTGGCGCAGCAGGATATGCTCGAAATTTTACCAGGACTAAGCTTAAAAAGCCAAGTGGAAATCGGCTGACGAGGATATTATTCCCGCGCCCCGAACAATGCACTGCCGACCCTGATATGCGTTGCCCCAAACTCGATAGCGGTTTCGAAATCTGCGCTCATGCCCATGCTCAGGTTTTTGATGCCGTTGCGTTTGGCCAGTTTTGCCAGGAGGGCGAAATGCGGTCCCGGCGCATCGCCGCTAATCAGCGTGCCGGCGGGCGGGATGCACATTAGGCCTGCGGGGTGTAGGTCGTAAACCTTGCGTAAAGTGACTATAAATGCATCAAACTCGCCGGGGATGATTCCCGATTTTTGCGGTTCTTCGCCCGTATTGACCTGCACGAAAATTTGCGGTCTGCGGCCGGTTTTATCCATAGCTTTAACCAGAGCTCTGGCCAGTTTTTCCCGGTCCAAAGTCTCGATCACGTCAAATAATTCACAAGCCGTAACAGCTTTGTTGGTTTGTAATGGTCCGATCAGGCGCAGTTGAATATTTTTTCTTGCGTCTGAAAACCGCTCCTCCCATCTTGCTTGAGCTTCTTGGACGCGGTTTTCGCCAAATACATTTTGTCCGCTCGCCAGCACGGCGGCAATGCGTTCGTCCGGTTGCTGTTTGGACACGGCAGTCAGGCAAATATCCTGCGCATTTCTACCTGAACGCTTGGCGCAAGCGGCAATTCGCTCTAGGATAGATGTACGCAAGGATAAAATTTCTGTGGTCATGGCTTGGACATATACTGGAACAAACGCGCTTTCAAGAGCGGCGACGCGGCTTTATGAGCAGCGCCGTAAGCAGCGTCTGCACCATAAGCAAGATGTACGCCCGGGCCGGATCGCGCCTTTGGTGTTTATGAGTGACCCGAACAGGACGCCGGAGGTTGTAGCGATTGCCCGAAATTTACCAACGGGGGCGGCGCTGATTTATCGACATTTTGGCGCGGACGACAGATTAGAAGTCGCCAAAAGTTTACGAGTATTAGCCACCAAACGCGGCTTGCAATTTCTGATAGGGCAGGATGTCGCCTTGGCCGAAACAATAGGCGCGGACGGTGTGCATATGCCCGAACGCGAACTGGCAAATGCAAATGCCGTGCGCGCAAAACATCCAAATTGGCTCATTACAGGCGCCGGGCATAATCTGGACGCCGTGCATTTATGCGCCGCCGCCGGATTGGACGCGTGCATTGTATCGCCCGTATTTACCAGCAAAAGTGCAAGTGCAGGCCAAAAGATCGGGCCGGCCAGATTAGCCAAATGGGTCAAAGCTGCGGATATTCCCCTCATTGCCCTGGGCGGTATTAACGAAGACACGGCCGGGCCATTGTCCGGCACAGGTGTGGCCGGAGTTGCGGGCATATCCGGATTTGCCGAATTCTTGGCAAATCCCATAGCGTTATCCGGCGCACATATTGAACAATTGACAACCCTCCACGGCCAAGCGTTCACACCGGGATGGCCTAGGGCGGATTTTGCCGAACATCTGGCCGCGCAAACCGATGATGTTATCGGCATTGTCAAGGACGGAGAATTACAC
>JAJRSJ010000028.1 GCA_024278855.1 Alphaproteobacteria bacterium
AATTGATCCAGTTGTCCTTAGAGAGAACTGGCTTGAGGCTTACAGTTTTGCCACAGACCAAGCTTCCATTACGCTCAATACATATGCGAAGGCCAATGATCCGTTCACAAATGTAGGGCAGCGCAGTGTGACCGTGGACGTGCTGAGCGTTGTGAGATCTTCACAGGATAGTTTTGAGCTTCGCTGGAAAGAGACGTCGTTTAGGGGCGGGGCGCAGATTGGCACGGAAACTTTCACGGCCAGCTTGTCCGTGATTACCCAGCCTGCAACGGACGCGCAGACACTGCACCGCAATCCACTCGGTCTCTATGTCCACGGCCTTAACTGGTCGCAAGACCTCAACTCAACAGGAGAAAAATAATGAGAAACTTACACTGTATTCCCTGCATATCCGTATTGGCATTAACCGTAGGACTGTCTGGGTGTGCCAGCCTACAAAGCATGTTTGATGATGTGAAATCTGGATTTAACAACTCCAGCATAACAAAGGCATCAGAGATGGATAGGTCAGTTTATACCTTTGATGAACAACGCGAGAGTGCTGAAGTGCCCCAGCCCGCAATAGATGCTCCCAGTTTGATTATGCCAGGTCAGATGAAGCTTAGACCGGCTAGCTATGAATATAGCGGTCAGCCGCGTATGTCAGGGTTTCAAGCCGTAAGCTATGCTAACCGGACCGCTTTGGTCAAACCGGAGACGAGTAATTATCTAAATGCCATTCAGGTGTATCCATATACGCCAGGCTCGCTCTATCAGGTCTATACGGCGCCAGATCAGGTTACCGATATTGCCTTGGAGCGCGGCGAAAGACTGACTTCAGTTTCTGCCGGTGATACTAACCGCTGGACGGTTGGCGACACGGTGTCCGGGTTAGGCACAAATGAGCAAGTGCATATTCTGGTTAGGCCGATGGCGGCTAATCTTTCCACTAATGCTGTCATCACGACAACAAGACGGACTTATTATCTCGATTTGAAATCCTTTGTAGGCACCTATATGGCAGCCGTATCTTGGCGGCATCCTCATACCATCAAAAACATTCTAACACCTACCGCCAATAAAACGAGGGTGAGGCAACCCAAGTTCAAAATCGCTAATATCATACCAAATGCAGATAACATGCGGTTTGATTATGACATCAAAGGCGATACCCCAAATTGGCGGCCAATTCGCGTATTTGATGATGGCAAAAAGGTCTTCATACAGTTCCCGAAAAGCGTATCTGTTTCTGAAGCGCCGCCGCTTTTTGTCACGGATAAGAAGGGCAAAAAAAGCAAACTTGTCAATTACCGTGTCAGAGGCGAATATTATATTGTAGACCGTTTGTTTGATGCCGCCGAATTACGTCTGGGCGAAAAAGATCAAACAGTCGTCCGTATTGTGCACAAATCATGAGCGGTGCTAAGCCAGATTTGACGATACGGGCACGCCCTCGCATGGTGCGCCGTTTTAGCCGTAAAGCCCTTATTGGCGGTAGCGCAGCATTAGGTGTCATCATGTTTGGTGCCTTGGCCGTTGCCCTGCAATCTCCAAATTATACCGATGAAAGGCCTGATGAGCTTTATAATGTCACCCATAAGCCCATGGCGGACGGGTTGGAATTACTGCCAAAATCCTACGCAGAGATTAAACCCAAATTAGGCCCGCCTTTGCCGGGTGATCTCGGCGCGGCTTATGTTGGTTTAACTGGCGAAATCCCTGTTTTGGCTACGCCCCAAGCAAAGTCTGCAAAGGGAGCATCTTATGCGGCGCCAAGACCCGTAACGCCGCGCCGTGCACCTGCAGTGACCTACGCACCGCCGCCGCTGCCACAAAAATCTAGCCTATTTTTTGCGCTAAGCGGGAGCGATATAGAAGCACGGCCAGCACATAGTGCTAATTTGGGCGGGCAATATTTACCCATGCCAGAATATCCAAGTTTTACCCCGCCGCCGTCTGCCTTCGACACGAACCCAATTGATAACGACCAGAATAGGCAAAAGGAAAAGCAAGCATTTTTAATCAGCGATTCAGGCGATATTTATAATAGCCA
Source organism: Alphaproteobacteria bacterium (assembly GCA_024278855.1). GTDB lineage: Bacteria > Pseudomonadota > Alphaproteobacteria > Caulobacterales > Maricaulaceae > Robiginitomaculum_A. The sequence goes on from JAJRSJ010000028.1 coordinate 2,033, forward strand.
CGGTCTTGTCTCGCCGCGCTCACCTTACCAAGTCATGGCGGGGAATCTAATCCCGGCGTCATTGGTGACGGGGATAAACTCAGACCTACCGGGGCAGGTTATTGGTCAGGTCACAGAGAATGTCTATGACACGGTTACCGGACAGCATCTGCTTATTCCGCAAGGTTCGCGCCTCATTGGGCGCTATGATAGTGTCATCGCTTACGGTCAAAGTAGGGCGCTTGTGGTCTGGACACGGCTTATTCTGCCCAATGGGAATTCCGTTGTTCTGGATAATCTACCGGGGTCGGACAGTCAGGGCTTTGCAGGTTTAAAAGACAAGGTCGATAAACACACATGGCAGTTTATCAAAGGTGCGGCTTTATCATCGCTTCTTAGTATTGGTTCAGAACTCGCGTCAGACAGTGACGACCGCCTTACACGCGCCCTACAAAATGCGGGGCAAGACACGGCCAATATTGCAGGCCAGCGAATTATTGACCGTAATCTAAATGTGCAGCCAACTCTCAAAGTTCGGCCTGGATGGCGTTTTAACGTCATTGTCAGCCGTGATCTTATCCTCAAACCTTATGGAGACTAATCCTATGCCCACTACCAAACCCACACTAAAATTGCAGAAACTTCCTGATCTCACACCGAGCAAGATGACCATCACAATTACGCCTGATTTGCAGGCTGATTTGGAAAGCTATGCCAAGATTTACGAACGGACATATGAAGACAAACAAAATGTCAGTTC